>NZ_JBTLMO010000003.1:0-322457 GCF_054462255.1 Streptomyces sp. SD15
GGCCGCCCCTGACACACCATCAGCCAACTACACTCCGGACGACGCCTCTGACCAGACCAGATAGCGAAACGCTGCTGAAGTATTAGTACTGCAACGGTGCTTGCCGTGACTGCTGGCCAGCTCGGTCGTTGGCGTGGTCATGGGTGGGGACCTTGCTGATGTCAGGTTGTGGGCCGGGGAACTGGACGCTCTGCACGAGCGGTTCGTGCACCGGTTCAACCGGGAGGAGCCGCGTCAGTCGGCACTGGCTTATATGCGGGGGCTGGTTGCTCCGCTGGAGCGGAAGAACGGCTGGACGTTGGCGGAGGAGGCCGGTCACGGGGGTCCCGATCGTATTCACCGGTTGCTGAACCGGATCGAGTGGGATGCCGACGAGGTCCTGGACGACGTGCGTGACTACGTCGTCGAACACCTCGGTGACCGGGACGGCGTCCTGATCGTCGATGACACCGGCTTCCTCAAGAAGGGCATCCGCTCGGCCGGCGTGCAACGGCAGTACTCCGGCACCGCCGGGACCCGTAATTGAATAACTGTCAGTGAAGGGGCTCGATGGGAGTCGCCCGGGCATGCAGTTGTTCCAACGTGCGGGCTGCCGAGCCGGGTAGAGGCGCGACGACAACTCGGTGCAAGTCCAGGAGCCGGTTTCCGTCTTGGAACTGGTTGGACAAGTTGGTGCGGGTGACGCCCAGCAACTGTGCCAGGAATGTACTGGTCACCGCTTTGCGGCGGCGCAAGATGGCTGCCAGGAGTCGGTGGGAGTGGTCCGGGCTGCTGGTTTGCGGGTGGGGGTAGCTGCGTGGGCGGTGGAACCGTCGCTGGAATGCCGCCTCGGCCATGACGTCCCAGTATGGTTCCGAGATCGCCACCAGGTGTTCGAAGTCGGTCCGTGGCATGCCGGTCAGGGCCGGATTGGTGAGCATCATGGTCAGGTCCGGGTCGATCCGGCGGCCGACTGCCAGCACCTCTGGCGTTCGAGGTGGGACAGGAGCCAGTGAGTAGTTCCAGTCGCTGTGGAAGGCGTTGGTTGTGATCGCCAGGGCGTGGAATTCGGCGGGTGTGACACTGACGCCCAGGTCGTAGCTTCCTGTGCCGAGCTCGGCCCCGATGGTCAGCCCGGTCTTGGTGGTTGTGGCGGCGATGGTCTCGATGACGACCTGGTAGCTGGTCAGCGGTCGCCCCCGCCAGTTCGCGGTGATGTGGCAGAACATTCGATGCTCTGTTTTGTTCCATTTCGAAGTCCCGGGCGGTAGGTGGCAGACCGTGATCTCCAGGCCGCTCTCCCGTGCGAATGCGGCCAGGTTGTTCTTCCATGTCCAGCGGCGGGGGTCGTTGGAGCCGCCGGCGTCGGCGGTGATCAGGAGCCGGGTGGCATTCGGGTGGTCTGCTCGCCCGCGGTTCTGCCACCAGCGGCGGATGGATTCCACCAAGAACTCGGAGGTGTCGTGGTCGGTTCCGACGTTGACCCATCCGGTGTTGGCGACGTCATAGATCCCGTAAGGGATGGCCATCGGCTGGTCGTTGGTGGTGAACGTGTGGCAGTCCACCTTGATGGCATCTTTGCCCGGACGCCAGGTGCGACCGGGCCGGTCACGGTTCCCGAGCCATTCCTTGGCCTTGGTGTCGACGCTGATCACCGGCTGGATGTCGTTGAGGAAGGCGGTGGCGGTGGCGTTCAGGTGGGCGAACTGGGCATCGCGGTCCGGATGCCTGACGCCCTCGGTCGTCTTCGCGGTTCCCTGCAGGCTGTCGCCCATGGCGTGCAGCAGGTGCCCGACGGTTGAAGCGCTGACCGGGTGGCCCTGTGCGGTAAGGGTCGAGGCCAGGGCTCGAAGTGACAAAGCGGTCCAGCGCAACGGAGAGACGGGATCACCTCGGGTGTGCGGCTCGATCAGTACCTCCAGTGCCGGAAGCAGACCGGAGTCGGTGTCCGTGAGCCGCTTACGGCCAGCGCCCGGAGCCCGGATCCGTAAGGTCGGCGCGGTGCAACCGGCCAACTCGGCGATACCACGCGCGATGGTGGCAGTGCTGGTGCCAGAGGCAGCGGCGACTCGAGCGATCCCGCCGCGGCCGATAGCGGTGGCCTCGCTGGCCAGGTACAACCGACGGCGACGCTCATCGAAGTGCGGCAGGATCTGAATCTGATCGAACTTGGCCCGCAGCGCCTGTGCAACGAAGCGGCCTGGCAGACACGCAGTCATATCTCAGACTCCCACCAACACCCCGCTACCGAGCACTTATTGAAATGCGGCCCCCGGCCGCACCGAGAACTCCCAGATCGGCCTACGCCACCAGCCGCGGACGCACCCTGATCGACCGCCGCTTGTATCTGCCCACCTCATGGACGGACGACCGGGAACGCTGCCGGCGGGCCGGTATCGACGACAGCGTCGCCTTCGAGACGTCGGTGCGCAACGTGATCCACACCAGCGTCGGGGGTCGCGCGGCCCGGATGCGGGTGTCCAACCGGCTCGGCACGGCGGCGCTCGGACTCGGCGCCGTGACGGTCGCCGTACAGGAGGCCGGCACCCGACACGTTGTGGGGTGTCAACCGCCGCAGGAGGGGAGCCGTGAACACACGCTGGCCGCGCTGAAGTCGATCCGCGCCGTCCGGCCCGACGGCGCCCGGCAACCTGCCCCCGCCATGCACAACGCGCTGGGGCAGCCCGTCAGCGCTCAGGCTTCGCCGACGTCACGGGTGAGCTGGTGAAGGCGCAGCGCCAGGTGGGTCTCCAGGGCCCTGGCGGGGGTGTTCCAGTCGGGGCCGAGGAGTTGCGCGACGCGGTCGAGGCGCTGGACGACCGTGTTGACGTGGACGTGGAGGGCGTCCTTGGCGCGGGAGAGGCTGGCCCCGTGGTCGTAGTAGGCGCGCAGGGTGCGCAGCAGCTCGGTGCCGCGCTCGGCGTCGTAGGCGAGGACGGGGCCGAGGACGCGTTCGACGTACGAGCCGACGTCGGCCCGGTCGCCGAGCAGGACTCCGATGAAGCCCAGGTCGGCGATGTCGGCTCCCTCCCCGGTCCGGTCGAGGGCGTGGAGCGCCTTCAGGCACCGCAGAGCCTCGGAGTGGAGGGCGGCGAGGTGCTCCGGTCCGTGGCCGGGGCCTGCGGCTCCAACGGTCACGGGTGCGCCGAGGGCGCGGGTGAGGTCCCAGGCCAGGCCGCGGGCGAGGGTCCCCGGCTGGTCGGACGGGGCGAGCAGGACGACGTGGCCGTGCCGGGTTCCCGCCAGGCCGCCGAGTCCGCGGGCTCTGCGGGCGGTCTCGGCGGAGAGCCGGGGGCGCAGGGGCGGCACGCAGTCGAGGACGGCGATGGCGTGGGGCCGGGCGAGGTCGATTCCGAGGCGCCGGGCCCGCAGGGTCAGGCTTCCGCCGTCCCAGCGTGCCGACGATGAGGGGTCCGCGAGAAGGTCGTCGAGGAGTTCGCCGCGTACCCGGTCCTCGGTCTCGGCAACGGACCGGCGCATGAGGAGCAGCATCGCGGTGACAAGCGCCGCGCGCTCGAACAGGCGCCGGTCGGCCTCGGAGAGGTCCGCCCGTCCGGTCAGCACGATGCTGCCCAGCGACTCGGTGCCGGCGAGAACGGCGCAGGTCCAGATGTCGTCCGCGTGGACCGCGCGGCCGTCGGTGCGCGAGGCTGCGAGGCTCTCGGCAGAGGGCATCACCGGTCCGGTGCCGGCCCGGGCCAGCTCGCTGCCGTCGGTGTCGTGGACGGCCACTCCGCCCCGGAGCAGCGCCGCGATCTCGGCTGCCACGTCGTCGATGCCCGCGCCTCGCAGCACGAGTTTGGTGAGCCGGTCGTGGGCGTCGGAGGCCCGGTGCAACGCCTCGCCGTGAGCACGGGCCGTCGCGTTGGCGGCTCCGAGCCGGGTGAGGGCGCTGCGTGTCTCCTCAAGCAGTCGGGCGCTGTCGATCGCGACGGCGGCGTGGTCGGCGAGCGAGCCGAGGAGGGCGATGGCGTCGGGGGTGAACTCGCGCGGGGTGCGGTCCGCCGCGAACAACACCCCGATGACCTCCTCTCCCACCCGCAGCGGGACGCCGAGGATTCCGCGCAGTCCTTCCTCGGCCACACCGTCGTCGATGGCCCCGGTGTGCCGGTAGCGCTGGTCGGTGCGGTAGTCCGTGCTGGCGTAGGGGCGTGCGGTCTGCGCGACCAGCCCGCCCAGTCCCTCTCCCATGCCCAGTCGGAGCTGCTGGAAGGCCGCGGAGACGGATCCGTCGGTGACGCGCATGAACGTGTCGTGGGCGAGCGGGTCGTTGAGGGTCAGGTAGGCGACGTCGGCGCCCAGCAGGGTTCTCGCCCTGCGAACAATGGCGCGGAGCACGGCATCGAGGTCCCGCAGGCCCGCCAGATCGCCCGCGGTGTCGAACAGTGCCACCAGCTCCGCCTCCCGGCGGCGGTACTGGTCGAGTACGCGCCGCACGGACAGGGCGACCTCGGTGGTCTCCTCCATCCACGCGACGTCCGCCGCGGCGGCCCCACCGACGCGCGAGCGGGCCGGCTGGGCGGCGAGCTCCTCGGCGGGGGCGTCGGCGGCGAGGAGGTCCAGCAGGCGGCGGGCGGCCGCCTCGGCGGGGGCGGGCGTCCGGGCGTCGGCTCGACGGCCGGCGGTCATGGTGCCTCCTCTCGGGCCGTGTATAGGGGCTGATGCGGTGCAGGGCCCGGTCTGCCGTGTTCCCCATCATGGCGGACCGGGCTGCTCACGAGTGCGGCGGCGGCGCTACACCCGGTCGCCCGCGGCAACCGCGGGAGCGTCGACCGACTCCTCGTCCCGCGAGTCGGCGAGGTCGCGGCCCCGGGTCTCCCGGGTGATAGCCACGGTGATGGTGGTGATCACAGCGGCCGCGCAGAGGTAGATGCTGATGGGGGCGGAGGAGCCGTAGTCCTTGAGGAGTTCAACAGCAATAATCGGGGCGAGGGCTCCGGCGACGATGGAGGCGAGCTGGGAGCCCATCGAGGCGCCGGAGTAGCGAACCCTGGTGTCGAACATCTCGGAGATGAACGCGGCCTGCGGCCCGTACATCGCACCGTGCAGCAGCAAGCCGACGGTGACGGCCAGGGTGATCACGGGGAACGACGTGGAGTCGACGAGGCCGAAGAAGGCGAACGCCCAGGCGGCCATGCCCACGGAGCCGATCAGGGTGACCGGCCGCCGACCGATGCGGTCGGACAGCGCGCCCCACAGGGGGATCGTGACGAAGTGGACGGCGGAGCCGATGAGGACGGCGTTCAGCGCGGTGCTCTTCGGCAGCCCCAGGTGCACGGTGACGTACACCAGGAGGAACGAGGTCAGGATGTAGTACGAGATGTTCTCGCCGAAGCGGGTGCCGATGGCCGACAGCACCTCGCGCCAGCTGCGCCGGAACACCTCGACGACCGGGGCCTTCTCCTTCACGCCCTGCGCGGCGGCGGCCTCGGCCTTGGCCTGGGCGGCGAGGAACACCGGGGACTCGGAAACCGAGATACGGATCCACAGGCCGATCAGGACGAGGACGCCGGACAGCAGGAAGGGGACGCGCCAGCCCCAGGACTGGAAGGCGGCCTCCGACTGGAACGCGGCCAGCAGCGCCAGCACGCCGGTGGCGAGCAGGTTGCCGCCCGGAGCGCCCGCCTGCGGCCAGGAGGCCCAGAAGCCACGGTGCTTCTCTCCGCCGTGCTCGGAGACGATCAGGACGGCCCCGCCCCACTCGCCGCCCAGCGCGAAGCCCTGGACCAGGCGCAGCACAGTCAGCAGGATCGGCGCGCCGACGCCGATGGTGTCGTAGGTGGGCAGCAGGCCCATCGCGAAGGTCGCGCCGCCCATCATCAGCAGGCTGACCACCAGCAGCTTCTTGCGCCCGATCTTGTCGCCGTAGTGACCGAAGACGATCCCGCCGAGCGGCCGGGCGGCGAACCCGATGGCGTACGTGATGAAGGCGATCAACGTGCCCACCAGCGGGTCGACGCTGGGGAAGAACAGTGTGTTGAACACGAGGGCGGCGGCCGAGCCGTAGAGGAAGAAGTCGTACCACTCGATGGTGGTGCCGATCAGGCTCGCGGCGACGATGCGGCCGATGCCGCCCCTCTGCTTGGTCTCAGACATGGATTCACCGGGTTTCACGAACGGGACGGGACGGGGTGGTACGAGGGTGGTGCGGGCCGGTGCGGGCTGCGGTTCAGCTCGCGGTCCAGCCGCCGTCGAGCGGCAGGGAGGTACCGGTGAGGTAGCCGGAGTGGGGGCCGCACAGCCACAGGACGGCGGCGGCAACCTCCTCGGACTCCAGGAGGCGCTTGACGGGCGAGCGGGCCAGCATGACGTTGGAGAGCACGTCGCCCTCGCTGATGCCGTGGGCGGCGGCCTGGTCCCGTACCTGGCCTTCGACGAGCGGGGTGCGGACGTATCCGGGGTTGACACAGTTGCTGGTCACACCGTGGGGGGCGCCTTCGATCGCGGCGACCTTGCTCAGCCCCTCCAGGGCGTGCTTGGCGGCGACGTAGGCGGACTTGTAGGCGCTGGCCCGCAGCCCGTGGACGCTGGAGACGTTGACGACCCGGCCCCAGCCGCGGGCGTACATGTGCGGCAGGACGCGGCGCATCAGCAGGAACGGGGCGGTGACCATCACTTTCTGGATCAGTTCGAAGCGCTCCGTCGGGAACTCCGTGAGCGGGGCCACGTGCTGCAGGCCGGCGTTGTTGACCAGGATGTCGACCTCGGCCGGGAGAAGGTCGATGGCTCCCCCGTCCGCGAGGTCGGTCACGTGCGCCTCACCGCCGGCGGTCTCCGCGACGGCCTTGGCCGCCTCGGCGTCCCGGTCGACCACGTGCACGAGGGCCCCGGCGTGCGCCAGGGCCAGCACGCAGGCCCGGCCGATGCCGCTGCCGCCGCCGGTCACCAGAGCCGTGCGTCCGCTCAGGTCGACCGGGGCGGTAGGCGGCGGCAAGGGAGCCGGGGTGGGAAATGTGTTCGTCATGGCCGGAAACAGTAGGGAGAGCCTCGGGCTCCTCCCATGTAAGCGACCGCTACAAACCACTGCCCATGAGTGGTTCTTTTTACCATAGGCTCGGCGGTCGGGCCGGGCCGCGGAAGGCGGGGCAGGTACGGGACGAGGAAGGAGCGCCGTCCCGTCCGTCCAGGGAGCAGCTGTCCAGGAGGGCCGCGGCGTCCGCCTGGGCGGGCAGGCCGATGGTCCGGGAAGCGGGCGGCCGGTGGCCTGCGCCAAGCCAGTCCTCGAGCGCGGTGAACGCCGCGCGGTGGCATGGCGGAGGGGACGCAGCCTGTCCGGGAACAGGCCGACCAGGGCGTCAATGTGCGTGGCGCCCTCGTTGCGGTTGTAGCGGTGCAGGTGGCCGCGGCCGGCCTTGCGTGCCATGCGGGCGTAGACGTCGGAGTCCTGGCCGATGGGCAGCAGGACGTCCAGGGTGCCGTGCAGGGTGATCAGTGGCTTGCCTATGCGCCCGGTCAGCGCGATCCGTTCTACGGCCGCCCTGACCTCGTCGGGGCGGGCCGCGTAGTCGTAGTCGGTGTCACAGGCCGGTGTGCCCGTCGCGCAGTACGGGGTGCCCGCCTCGGCCGTCCCGTCGAAGCCGAGGCCGAGTGGTAGATGCGCTGGGGTCAGGTCCCAGTAGACCTTGTGGTGGTACGGCCAGAGGAACTCCGATCCGGCCGGGAAGCCCTGCGGCGTGCAGGGCGTCCCTGAGCTGGAGCGCGGTGGTCAGCGCGGCCTCGTACCAGGTCTACCGCGGGGGCACGAAGGTGTGCACCACCGCCTCGACCGCCTTCACCGACACCGGCCTGGCCACCGGGACGACGTACAGCTACACCGTGGCGGCCGTCGACACGGCGGGCGCGGCCGGCACGGTCTCCTCCGCCGTGACCACGACCACCACCGGGTACACGCCCACGTGCCACACGGCGAGCAACTACAACCACACGGTCGCCGGACGCGCCTACCAGAGCGGCGGCTACGCCTACGCCACGGGCTCCGGTCAGCCCATGGGACCCTCAAGCAGACCGCCCCCGGCCACTACGTCGTCGCGGACTCCAGCTGCTCGGCCTGATCCCCTCACCAAGGGCCCCGGTGCAGGTGATCACCACCACCTCCACCGGGGTCGATGTATGGATGACAGCCATGGTCGCCCCTCTGCCGGCTGCCTAGGCTCGCTGCCAGTCGGTTGTACTGGCACCGGCTCTGACCAGCACGGTCAACCCGGCTGCCCGAGGGAAAGGGACCGTATGGGTCTGGACAAGACAGTCGCGAGCGCCGCGGAGGCGGTGGCCGACATCTCCGACGGCACCTCGCTCGCGGTAGGCGGCTTCGGGCTGTGCGGCATACCGGGCACGCTGATCGACGCCCTGTGGCAGCGTGACGTGCGCGACCTCAGGATCGTCTCGAACAACTGCGGCGTCGACGACTGGGGCCTCGGACTCCTGCTCGCCGCCGGACAGATCGCCCGCATGACGAGCTCGTACGTGGGCGAGAACAAGGAATTCGCCCGCCAATACCTGAGCGGTGAACTGGAGGTCGAGCTCGTGCCCCAGGGGACGCTGGCGGAACGGCTGCGGGCCGGCGGCTCCGGCATCCCCGCGTTCTACACCCCCGCCGGAACCGGGACCCAGGTCGGCGAGGGCGGACTGCCCTGGCGCTACGCCGCCGACGGGTCGGTCGCCGTCGCCTCGCCCGCCAAGGAGACACGGGACTTCGGCGGACGCCCGCACCTGCTCGAACACGGCATCACCACCGACTTCGCGCTGGTCCGCGCGACCATCGGCGACCGGCACGGAAACCTCGTCTTCCGCTCGTCCGCCCGTAACTTCAACCCGCTCGCCGCCATGGCCGGGCGGATCACCATCGCCGAGGTGGACCACCTCGTCGAACCGGGCGAGCTCGATCCCGACGAGGTCCACCTGCCCGGCATCTTCGTCCAGCGCGTGGTCCGGGTCACTCCCGGTGACCCCGCAGCCGAGCGGCGCATCGAGCGCCGGACCGTTCGACAGGAAGGCGGTGCCTGACATGGCTCTCACCCGCGAGCAGATGGCAGCCCGCGCCGCCCGGGAACTGACCGACGGCAGCTACGTCAATCTCGGCATCGGCCTGCCCACGCTCATCCCCAACCACCTGCCGCCCGGCGTCGAAGTGGTCCTGCAGTCCGAGAACGGCATCCTGGGGGTCGGCCCCTACCCGACCGAGGACGAACTCGACGCCGACCTCATCAACGCCGGCAAGGAGACCGTCACCACCCTGCCCGGCGCCTCGTTCTTCGACTCCGCCCTGTCCTTCGGCATGATCCGCGGCGGCCACATCGACGCCGCCGTACTCGGGGCCATGCAGGTCTCCTCCTCGGGCGACCTCGCCAACTGGATGATCCCCGGCAAGATGGTCAAGGGCATGGGGGGCGCCATGGACCTCGTCCACGGCGCCGGCCGGGTCATCGTCCTCATGGAACACACCGCCAAGGACGGCACCCCCAAGCTCGTGGACACATGCAGCCTGCCGCTCACCGGCCGCGCCGTCGTCCACCGCATCATCACCGACCTCGCCGTGGTCGACATCACCCGGGACGGCTTCGTCCTGGCCGAACTCGCCCCCGGCGTCACCGTCGACGAAGTCCGGTCCGCCACAGCCGCGGACCTGACGGTGCCGGCCGACCTCGGTACCGTACGGGCAGCCTGAACGGAGCCGGCCGGGCACCTGGGGGCCCGGGGTGCGCTACGGGCCCCCACGGCGCAGCGACGGAACGCTGTCTTAAGCGACCGTGAGCACGATCTTGCCTTGGATATGCCCTCGGGCGGCGCGTTCGTGCGCCGCTCGGGCATCCGCGAGCGGAAACGTGCTGTCAATCGCGACGCGGACCGTGCCCGCGTCGAGCAGGCGTCCCAGTTCAGCGAGTTGCGCGCCGTTCGAGCGGACCTGGGTGCCCGACACCGTGACGCCCAGCTTCGCGGTCTCTTCGTCGTCGTAGTCGCCGAAGAACACCGGGTACAGGGCGCCGCCGCGCTTGAGGGTGCGCAGGAAGCGGCTGCTGTCGCGACCACCGACGGCGTCGAGAACAAGGTCGACGTCGTGCACGAGTTCCTCGGGACGACTCTTGGTGTAGTCGATGAACTGGTCGGCGCCGAGCTCGCTCAGGAACGACTCATGCGCGCCCGATGCCACCGCGATGACCCGTGCACCCTTCCACTTCGCCAGCTGTAGCGCGAAGTGCCCCACGCCGCCCGCGGCGCCGTTGATGAGCACCGTCGTGTCGGCGTCGAGTGCCATCGGGCGATGCTGCGCCGCTTGGAAGGGCGACGGGTGATCGTGTCCGAGTTCGATCAGGAACTGCCACGCCGTCAGTCCGGCCATGGGCGCCCCGGCGGCGTGCACGTGATCGATGCCGGCCGGCTTGCGTGCGAGGTCCGACGCAGGCGCGGCCACGTACTCGGCATATGCGCTGCCATCGAAGCTGGGAAAGCGAAGGAGACCGAAGACTTCATCACCGACGGAGAGGCCGTCCACATCCGCGGCGACGGCCTCGACGACGCCCGACACGTCCGTCCCCGGAATCACGGGCAAGCTGAACTTCGGCCTCGTCTCCGGAGGCAGGTTGGTCAGCCCGTCGCGCAGGTACCAGTCCGGAGGATTGACGCCGACCGCGTGAACGCGAACGAGCACCTCACCCGGCTTCAGATCGGGAATCGGTACCTCGTCGCAACGCAGAACCTCAGGGCCGCCGTGCTCATGCACCCTGATCACCCTCATCGTGCGTGTCGGCATCGTTTTCTCCTGCCCCCGTCACGGGATACGCTCACCGGATCAGTGATCCGGTTATACGGATCACTGATCCGAATATATGGATCAGTGATCCGGATAGTCAAGAGGGACAGATGCGGGCCGACGCCAGGAAGAATCACGACCACCTGCTCGCAGTTGCGGGCGCCGTCATCACCGAGCAAGGCGCCGAGGCATCGATGCGCGACATCGCACGCAGAGCCGGCGTAGGGCTCGCCACGCTGCTCCGTCACTTCCCGACGCGAGAGGCGCTGCTCGAGGCCTTGCTTCGCACGAGCTTCGACGAGCTGACGGCAAAGGCAGACGCGCTCGAAACGTCGAGCTCGCCCGACGATGCGCTGGTGTCGTGGCTGCGCGACTTCGTCGCATGCGCGCACAACTATCGCGGCGTTGTGGCGTTGATGGTGACTGCCATTGAGGACACGCAGTCCGCACTTCACGCTTCGTGCGTCACGATGCGCGCGGCCGGCACGCGACTCCTTGCCCGCGCTCAGGCTGAGGGCATGGCGCGAACCGACATCGACGGCACCGACCTGTTCGCGCTGGCCGGGTCGCTCGCGTGGCTCGGCGATCAACCCTCGCTCGCGCCACGCGTCGATCACCTCTTCGGTGTTGTCGTGAGCGCGATCCTGACGAATCCAGCGAGCATCGACCCCCGGGGGAACGCTGCCTTCGAGCCCGTATCTGAAATCGTCGCGGACGCGGACCAGCGAACTTGGCCGCGAGACTCTCCGACGGCGTGAGTCTTGGGCACGACCAACCGGTTGACTCGCTCTGACGCGGAGGGGGCGGTTGCGTCAGCGAGAGGGGCCGGAGAGGTCCTCGTCGGTCGCTGTTGGCCACTCGTGCCGCGCCAGCAGTTCGGACTTCAACGTATTCGCGAGCTCACCGGCTTCTTCGGGCCGGCCACCGCTGTACCGATGTTCCCCGAGGCCGAAGACCCAGATGGTGCGCACCTCTTCGGAGCCAACGGCTCAGGACGTCACCGGAAGGGAGGAGAGCGTGCCGTCGGACTGGTGAAGGTGCTCGCGCAGGGCGGCACTCTCCGCTTCGAGTTCGGCGTTGCGCAGGCTGAGGGCCTGGATCTGATAGGCGTACGCGGCGATGGTGGCGCGCATCTCTCGCTGTACGGCCGAGTGCTGGGAGCGCAGGGCGCGGTCGGCTCGTTTGAGGGGGGCGATCTCGGCGGTGAGAGTGTCGGTCTGGGGACGGGGCGTGTCCGGTGCGTGGAGAAGCACGGTGAGGGCCTTCGCCACGGGTGAGCGGTAGTAGGTGGCGCGCGAGATGCCCGCCTCGATGCACAGCGCGGTGATGGTGCAGGTGCCGTCGGTGTGCTCGAGGTGTCCGGACATGATCCGCTCGAAGGCACGCACGATGGCCTGGTCGACGCCCGACCGTAGGGGAACGCTGGCAGTTCCCAGTGCGTGCCGCAGGCGCAGCTCCGAACCGGTCAGTCATGTGCGGGGTCTTCGGTGATGGGGCGCAGTTCGGCGATGGCTTGGTCGAGTTCGGCGATGTGGGTGGTCAGCCCGGCGGTCTGGAGGCGGGACAGGTCGACCGGCCTATCGAGCGGGCGCTGGGCCTGGGCACGCGCGGTGGCCAGTCGGGGCAGGAGGACAAGCCCGAGGGCTGGCCCGAGGGGCGCCGCTCGTGCTGGTTCTGGCGCTCGGACGCGGACGGGAACGCCACCTGGGGCCCGACCAGCCGGCCCGTGCCGCAGTGGACCCGCCCCGGCGCGACCTCCGTGGAGACCCTCGGCCGGCACGGCCACCACTGACGGGCCTTCGTCGACGGCGTCGGCAAAAGGTGTTAGGTGCCGGGCAGACGCCGGTGTTCCAGCCAGGCACCGACGGTTCGCCGTCGCGCCTCGGGTTACAGCAGGCGTGCGAGAGGCAGCGCCGCGACGTCGGGAGCGGGCCGGGAGACATACAGATCGGTGTGGTAGTAGCCGTCCGCTTCCTTGTCTGCCGTGTGCAGTCCGTTCACAGCCAGGGCGTCGAACGCTGCGGACCGTTCGGCGCTGTCGGCGAAGCGGCGCTGCCGGAAGGTACGGGTGGGCAGTTTCTCCGTCACCAGGCCCGACCGGGCGAGCAGATCGGCGATCGGCTGGTAGGGCACAGTGCGCAGCACGAACGCCGCGACCCACGGCGGGGTCGGCATGCAGTCGAGAAGCCTGGTGAAGGTCCGGGTGAAGACGTAGCCGACGCCGCCTGTGACGGTGATGAGGTCCGTGCCCGCCAGTGTGCGGCGCAGGGCGGGGCTCGGTTCGGTGACTTCGAGGTTCTCCGCGAAGGCGTGGTCGAGCAGGCCGACGGCGCGGGCGTATCCGACGGCCCGGGCTGCCGAGTCGATGCCTGTCGCCGTTGCGGCTTCCGGGCGGCGGCGCGCTGCGAAGAAGGTCCGGTCCTCGGCCGCGAGGTGCCGGGCCGGCAGGGCGGAGAGGTGGTGGGAGGCGTACCGGGTGAACAGGTCCGCCAGAGTGACACGGTAGTTGAGGAGAGCTGTGTTGATCCCGTAGGAGCAGCACAGGTCCACCACGTTCAGTGGCGTCCGGTCGGGGTGCAGCCGGCGCAGGGCATAGGTCAGTGCCCGGAAGACGGCCTGGCCATGGTGGGGTATCTGGTACTCCAGGGATCGCAGGGTTGCGAAGTACGGGCGGGGGTCGGGACAGTCATAGATGTCGTTGAAGTTCGCTTTGCCCCAGTCGGCATTCGCGGTGGTGTTGCTCGCTCCTGCTGCCATGGGCGGTCTCCTGACCTGCGTCGGCCGGTGGGAAGGACCCGATGGCGCAGGGATACGGCCGGCGCCTGTGCGCTCGGCGGGTCGCGCCACGGCCCCACTCTGCCCTCTCCGGCGCGCGACGGCAGCCTGGAGGAGCTGACAGGGTGATTACGGTCCGTGACCGGGGCCTTGGTGCAGCCGGGGCTGGGCAAGAGTGTGTGGCGTCCCGGTTCAGCTCCCGGTCCGCGTCATCGAGGAAGAAGTACCGCTCCAACCCGAGCCTCCTCGCCTGCGGCCGGACCGCAGATCGGTCGGACGAGATGAGAACGCTTCAAGAATCCCGAAATTACCTCACCGGACGGCAGAGCACACAAAGGAGGAACAACCCCCTGGCTTTACAGGGGCAAGCATTCAACGGCGCTCCAGGAGAACTCAGGCCGCCCGAGTGGAACGGCGCCGTCACCAACAGCGAGGCGGCCCCCGTCAGCCGGGCACCCGCGGCGGCATCTTTCCTCAAAAGATCGGCGACGCGGAGCGCCTGCTGGCCGCCGTGCTCTTCCACCGCCGGGTCTGCGCCGGCAAGGTCGTGGCCGAGCTGTTCCAGGTGAGCCGCCGCACCATCGGCAACGCTCTCCTCGACGTGCGCCCGCTCCTCGAAGAAGACGGATTCCACCTCAAAGCAGCCCCGAGGAAATACCGAACTGTCGGCGCCTCTTGGCCTCCTCCGTTCCCCGACAGGGGAATCCACCACGTTAATTCCGCACAGCTCCACTTCCTGAGGAACGTGTTCTCCGTGATACCCAAGGGATCCGGGGAAATGGCCGCGGCGACCATCCGCACCATCTTCATCCAGCCCACCGCCCGTCCGGGTGATCGTGGACGCCCAGTCCGTCAAAGGCGCGGAGACAGTGTCGAACGCGACGCGCGGATACGATTCGAACAAGCATATAAATGGGTGGAAGCGGCATCCCTGTTGACCAGTACTACGGCCTGCTCGTCGATCTGCTGGTCACCCCTGCCGACGTCCAGGAACGCGACGCGGCCCGCGTCCTACTCGCCCGCCTGCACGCCGAGCATCCCTTCGTTCTGCTGCCGAAGAGGTGGGGGTGGAACGGAGTAACTCGTGGACGATGCGGGCCCGGCGCAACGCGAGGGACTATGAGCGCCTGATGTCCCACGCCGAAGCCCACATCCAGTGGGCCTTCATCACCCTCATGTCCCGCCGCCTGGCCCGCCCCCGCCGCCAGACCGAGGCATTGCCGGTCACCCTCGCAGCCTCCTGACGACCAACGCGCTGCCGCTGCCGTTCGGAACAGCGACCATCGACGCCCAACCGAACCGCAAGCGGGATCACTACCACCCTTCATGTCCCCGTGACCTGCGAAAAAAGGACGTGACTCAGCTTCTCACGTGATGTGGCCCCGGGCGCGAAAAGCGTTGGCGCCCCCGTGGCGCAGGCCGACATCCTGTCCGCATGCTGATCAGGGAAGCCAACGCCGAGGACTGGCCTGTCATTTGGCCCTTCTTCCACAAGATCGTTTCCGCTGGTGAAACCTTCACCTATCCGATCGATCTCAGCGAGGAGCAGGGCCGCGACTGGTGGCTCCTGCCGGCCCCGAACCGCACGGTCGTCGCCGTCGACGACGCCGGAACCATCCTCGGCACGGCGAAGATGAACAACAACCACATGGGCAACGGCTCACACATCGCGAGCGCCAGCTACATGGTCGACCCAGCGCACTCTGGCCAGGGCGTGGGCCGAGCGCTATGTGAGTACACGGTGGAGTGGGCGCGCGCGGCCGGCTTCCGGGCGATGCAGTTCAACGCGGTCGTTGAGACGAACGTGCATGCGGTGAAACTGTATCGGTCCATCGGCTTCGAGGTGCTGGGCACGTTGCCGGAAGGCTTCCGACATCCCTCGAAGGGTTACGTCGGGCTCCACATCATGCACCACGCCCTCTGAGCCACAGCAGAAACTGAAGACAGACGATCCAGAACCTGCCACCCGCCGTCCGGATCGGCGTCGATGGACGCCGATCCGAACGGCAAACAGAGACCTGTCCCACCGCATGGCGCCGTGAGCAAAGCGCGTGGTGTACCTGGACGGGTACGCCGGCGAGGGCCGGTACGAAAGCGGCGAGCCCGGATCGGCGGAGATCGCATGCGGGTGGCGACCAAGCACCTGAACCAGCATCAGCTGCGCTGGACCTGCTTCTTCACCGAGGACCAGGTGGTGCGCGCGCCGCTGTTCCTGTTCCTGGACCCGTGCGGCCTCGGCCTGCCCTACGGCCGGCTCGTGGGGACCATGACGGCACGCCGCAGCGCGCGCAGCTGGCCGCCGACGGAGTTCCTGATGAACTTCAGCATGGACGCGGTGCGCAGGCTGGGCGGCAACGCCCGCTCCGCGAAAGGCCTGGAGCGGTCCTCGCAACGGCTCGTCGAAGGGGGCCGAGCTACCCCTGCGGGCGCGAGGGTTAGGCGCCGTCGGGCCAGGGGAACCCGAGTTCTTCGGCGCGTTCGCGGTTTCCGCCGCACACCTGCCCGTAGGTCTTCGGGTCCTCCTCGGCCAGCTGGCGCAGGGCCGCGGCGGCCTGTGCCTCAGGCGGGGTGCCGTCGTCCGGTATGTCCCAGCGGAATGGGAGAGGGGTGCCGTCCGGCTTATGCACCCCGCGGGACCCAGCAGCCCACGCCGGAAATCATAAGAGCCATCCGGTCTCCGGCACAATGCAGTCCGGGGACGGGTAGCGACGGCTTTGCTGCGATCTTGGTTCCGGCTGGTGCGACCATCTGCGGCGCGCTCCCGACAGGCAGCCGCACCGCGCGCGGCCGATGTGGCGAAGCCCCACCTCAGCCTGTCCCTCCAGAGGAGCTACACCCATCGGAGATAGGGTGGCGCATCGCGTCCCCGCCCCTGACGTGCATCCAAGAGACGCGTCAGGGGCGAGGCGGCCGACGCTCTGTTCCTCACCTGCGCTTACGGGCCGTCACCAAGAGGTACTCCCAATCCATACCGGCGGAGTCCGCCACGTCGATGTGGCGCTGGGCGAGGTCGTCGAGGGCCTTGTCCAGCGCGGCGACCCGGTCGGGGTCGTCCGCGACGTTGCGGTAGGTGGCGATGGTCGGGCCGTAGTTGGTCTTGAAGTAGTCCCGGAAGGCCGCGGGCTTCTCGAAGCGCTCGACCCGTACGGTGCGCCGGTGCGCTTCGACGTCGCTCACCCGGTCGCCGAGGAGGCTGCGGACGTGGTCCGCACGGCCCCACAGCGGCGGGGGTTGGGCCCCGGGCGGGCTCTTGGGGGCGTACGGCTTCATCGTGGCGAAAAGCTCGCCGATGAATCCTTCCGGGGTCCAGTTGAGCAGCCCGATGGTGCCGCCAGGGCGGCAGACCCGGACCAACTCGTCCGCGCCGGCCTGATGGTGCGGGGCGAACATGATCCCCACGCAGGACATGACGGTGTCGAACTCTCCGTCCGCGAATGGCAGTTCCTCCGCGTCGGCCGTACGCCACTCCAACTCGGCGCCGCGGTCGGCCGCGAGCTTGCGCCCGGCCTCGAGCAGTTCGGGCGTCAGGTCGCAGGCCACGACGTGCGCCCCGGCCAGGGCGGCAGGGATCGCGGCATTGCCCGATCCGGCCGCAACATCCAGCACGCGTTCGCCGCCCCTGACCCCGCATGCCTGGACCAGTTCCGGGCCGAGGTCCTGGATCAGCTGGGTGGCCACGGCAGAGTAGTCACCGAGCGCCCACATCTTCCGGTGTTTCGTCTTGAGTGCGCGGTCAGCTTCGACGGCGTCGATCGCTTCGGTCATGGCTGCCCTCCGGTGTCTATTGCCGTAGCACCGAAGATAGGAGCGTGCGGGGCTCCCGTCCTAGTACGGAATCTGTACCAGCGGCCGCCGGGCGCGAGCCGTAGGATCGTCCCGCGCTGTAGCCGCGCCGCCGCCGGGCACCTACCGTGCACCCATGGGGTCCTCGTACTACCAGTTCTGCCCCGTCGCCAAGGCGATGGAACTGCTCGACGAACGCTGGACGCTGCTCATCGTGCGCGAATTGATGGAGGGGACCGAGCACTTCAACGCACTGCGGCGCGGGGTGCCGCGGATGTCCCCCACGCTCCTTTCCAAGCGGCTGCAGCAGCTCATGCGCGCCGGAATCGTGGAGCGACGCCCAAAGGACCATCAAGTGCGCTACGTTCTGACCCCGGCAGGCCAGGAACTGCGGCCGGTGGTCGAGGCGTTGAGCATCTGGGGCATCCGCTGGATCGGAGAGCTCGGCGACGAGGATCTCGACCCGAAACTGCTGCTGTGGGACATGCATCGCCGTATCAACCATGACGCCGTCCCGGAAGGGCGCACGGTGGTCCGGTTCATGTTCTCGGACGTGGCCACACGCAACCGCGAATGGTGGCTCGTGATCACAGCCTCCGAAGCCGACGTCTGCGACCTGGACCCGGGCTTCGAGGTGGCCGTCACCGTCTCCGCGAGCCTGCGTCACATGGTCGAGATCTGGCGCGGCGACCTGGGCTGGTCCGACGCTCTGAGCACCGGTGCCCTCACGGTCCAGGGCCCGGAGAGTCTACGGCGAGCAGTCCCGGGCTGGTTCACACTACCGCCGTTCGCCGCAGTCCCCCGGCCTGCTTAGCCGTACACAGCCGTCATGCAGGTCCCGAGCATCCGGCGCGCGGGACCCGTTGCTACGACGCAGGCGCTTTGCCGCCGCGCCCGCCGCCTTGGCGATCGCGACGCCAGCGGCTGCCGCAGCCGGACCGCCGCCCACTCACCACCGCCCACCGTCCGGCGCGCACCGAGCCCTGCTTGGGGGTTGGACTGGTAGGCGCGCATGTTGAGGTGTCGCGTATTCGTCGCCGACAAACCCGACGATCGATGCGCCGGCGCCCTGCCACTGGGGCCACAGCAACCGGAGGCTGACGTCGTCGCGGTCCGAGTCGTCGGCTGGTGACAAGTCGGTGTGAGCCATGAATGGTTCCTTGGAGGTCCCAACAAAGGCGCTGGACGTGGCGGTGGGTGATCAGGCAGGTGGCGAGGCCGAGGCGAGTCGACGGCACGCGTAACGGCGCGACGATGACACAGCGGGACATCGACGATGTCATCGCCGCCTACGCCGAGGCGGCGGCCGCGGCCGAGCGCATCGGCTTCGACGGCGTGGAGATCCACGGCGCCGGCTGCGGTGTCTCGTTCAGGCGCATGAATGCAGCTAATCGTTGACTGGTCATCTATCTGTTGTCAGAGCTCGAGGCATTGAGGCCAAGGCGTAGGCATCCACCCCCACACGGCCCGGCCCGCTCCGCCGCGCGAGAGTTGCCAGTTGACGGATCAACAACTTCCTGTGTCCCCGCGCTCGCGGCGGAGGCCGCACGGAAGGAACCATCCGATGTACGTCACCGCCGCCATTCTCAGCGCGCTCCTCACCCTGTCCTCGTCGCGCACCTCGTCGACGACTTCGGCTTCGACCCCGTCGTTGCAGGGCCACTTGCCGCAGGAGTACGGCTCGAACCGGGCACCGAGCCGTTCGGCGCCAACGTCGATGCCGAGGAACTGCGCGAGATGCTCAACCACTTCCCGGAATCGGAGCGCGGACGGACTGTCATCAGTGCCCGGACCGCTGCCTCAGCATCATCTCGGCCAACCGCCCGATGAGAGGGAGCAGGATCCAGTTGATGCGGCGCACCGTCACGTACTCCGCGATCTCCTTGACGTCCATGAATTGCGTGGGCATACGCCACCCTCCAGCAGTCGCACAAATTACGCGACCGAGCGCGGACACTCGGACAGTGATCAGCGTGGTGACGGCACCCGTTTTGGACGGGCCGACTTCTTTGCGCTGGTGGCACGCGAGTTGGTGAGGCTCGGCGTCGGAACGAAACGTAGGCAGTGGAGCCCCGTTGGAGCAGATGGGCCTTTGCCCCTGACCGTGGACACCTCGGTGCACCCGAGTTGCGCGAACGCGCCGGCGACCGGCTCGCGTGATCGGTCGCGGAAGGCTACAGGTTCGCGTGATCCGCTGAACTGCCGGTCCGCTCGCAGCACTTGACGATTACGTGTACACGACGAAGAATGATCGCGCCCTACCCTTGACAACGTTGTCTAGGCTTCGAGGAGGCATTCCCGCCCATGGGATGGACTCAACGGCTACGCGATGCGGGGATGGTGGTGGCGACCACCATCCTCCTCGGCGGCTCCCTCGCGGTTCCGGCGGCTCGGGCGGCCGTCCCGCCGAGCGCCCCGCTCACCGATCTGGTCAACCCGTTCATCGGAACGGAGAACGAAGGCAACACCTACCCCGGCGCAGCCGTGCCCTTCGGCATGGTGCAGTTCTCGCCGGACACCGGCCACAACACCGGCTACGACTACTCCCAGAATCACATCCGCGGCTTCTCCCTCGTCCACCTCTCGGGCGTCGGCTGCGGCCTGGGCGGCGACCTGCCCGTGCTGCCGACCACGGGTGACGTCACCGAGACGGACTACGGCAAGTACGAGGCGGAGTTCAGCCACGACAGCGAGTGGGCGAGCCCCGGCTCGTACCGGGTCGACCTGAAGACCGGCATCGAGGCCGAGCTGACCGCGACCGCCCGGACCGGGGTGCAGCGCTACACCTTCCCGGCCACGGACAAGGCCAACGTCCTGCTCAACGCGGGGCAGTCGCTGCACAGGACGATCTCCACCAAGGTCGAGATCCTCGACAACCGCACGGTGCGCACCGCCATCACCGGCAGTGGCTTCTGCCAGGACACCAAGCCGTACACCGTCTACACGGTCACCCGCTTCGACCGCCCGTTCACCACTTCGGGCACTTGGAACGGCGATACCGTCACCGAGGGTTCCAAGGAATCCGTGAGCGCGGAACGCAACGGCGCCTTCGTCCGCTTCGACACGACGAAGGACCGGACAGTCGAAGCGACCACCGCGCTCTCGTACGTGGACGCCCGCGGCGCCGCCCTCAACCTCCGCTCCGAGGAGGGCCGTTCGTTCGACGCCGTCCGGAGCCAGGCGCACCGCACGTGGGAGGACCGGCTCGACGACGTACGCGCCCAGGGCGGCGGTGACACCTTGCGCCGCACGTTCTACTCATCGCTCTACCGGTCCTTCCTCGCGCCCAACATCGGCAGCGACGCCGACGGTCGCTACACCGGCTGGGACCAGCGGGTCCACCGCGCACAGGGCTTCACCTACTACCAGAACTGGTCGCTGTGGGACACCTACCGCACCCAGTCGCAGCTCCTCTCCCTGCTCGCGCCGCGTGAGGCCAGGGACATGGCGATCTCCGTCATCAAGATCGACGAAGACAGCGGCTGGCTGCCCAAGTGGGGCTACGGCACGGTCGAGACGAACATCATGACCGGCGACCCGGTCACCCCGTTCCTGACCAACGCCTACCAGCAGGGCCTGCTCAACGGATACGAGGAACGGGCCTACCGCGCCCTGAAGAAGAATGCCGACGGAGTGCCGCCCGCCGATTCGCCCGCGGTGGGCCGCGAAGCCAACAAGGAGTACACCGCGAACGGCTTCGCGCCGTACGTCAAGGACCGCCCACACGCGAAGCCCGGCGACTCGGACTACGACCACGGAGCCTCCGCGACCCTGGAGTACGCCCTGTCGGACGCCATGCTCGGCGCGATGGCACGGGATCTGGGCCACGGCGCGGACGCCGCACGCTATGCCGCACGGTCCCAGAACTACCGGAAGATCTACGACGGTTCGACCGGCTTCTTCCGCGCGCGGGATGCCTCCGGCACCTTTACCGGACCGGCGGACCCGGCCGTGAGCGAGGGTTTCCACGAGGGCACGTCCTGGCAGTACCAGTGGCTCGTGCCGCAGGACCTGCCGGGCATGGTCGACCTGATCGGCGGCAAGCAGACGGCCAACGACCGGCTCGACTCGTTCTTCGCGTACGAGCAGCTTCTGAAGGAGCCGGCGAAGACCGCACGAGAGGTGTGGGTCAACGGCCCGTACGACTACTACAACGCGGACAAGTACAACCCGCAGAACGAGCCCGACCTGATCGCCCCGTACACGTATCTGTCGACCGGTCAGCCGTGGAAGACGACCGATGTGGTGCACGCCGCGCTGACCTTGTTCACGGACGCGCCGACCGGCATGACCGGCAACGACGACCTCGGCACGATGTCCGCCTG
This sequence comes from Streptomyces sp. SD15, assembly GCF_054462255.1. NCBI lineage: Bacteria > Bacillati > Actinomycetota > Actinomycetes > Kitasatosporales > Streptomycetaceae > Streptomyces > Streptomyces sp. SD15. Next base: position 21,610 of record NZ_JBTLMO010000003.1, read on the forward strand.
GAACGTGCTCTCGTCCATCGGGATCTTCCCGGTGCAGCCCGGCTACGACACCTGGGGCCTGTCGACGCCCGTCTTCGAGCGGGTCGATCTGACGCTCGACCGGCGCTACTACCCTCGGGGCGCCCTGACCGTGACAGCGACGGGCACCTCGGACCGTGACCGGTACATCCAGTCGGCGAGGGTCGACGGTTCCTCCTACGGCCGTACGTATCTGACGACCGAGTCGCTCCGAGGCCTGCGGTCGCTCTCCTTTACAGTCGGCGCCGAACCGTCCGGCTGGGGGACGTCCGCCGACGCCGCCCCGCCCGCCCTGGGACCTACGCCGTGAGGCAGTCGTTGGGCAGTGCGTCGAGCGGCGTACGTGGGTCGGAGGGTTCCGGACGGGTCGTGGGAAAACGCGTAGCTGTTGATCCCCCGGCCGAATGTCCGACCGCAGCACTTCGGCACACGCCACACCGCTGACGAGACGCGGTCGCGGCAATCGCCCATGCGCTGGTCAAACGGATGCGCATGGCGGGCGCCGCGGCCGTCACTCGACGGCCTCCGTCGCCTCGGACCGGAGCTTCGCGCGGTGCAGGGGCCCGATCGACGCATCGGGTCACGCCGTCATGTGAAGTTGACCCGTGATCCTGGACGCTTTTCTTCTACGCTGCGAGTGTTTGGTCGTTTTGGAACCGCTGCCGTGTCTCGAGGGGGGAGGTACCCGAAGAGAGGGGGGATGGCGTTGGCCATCAACTGGCCCTCCACCTGGCGAGGATTCGCCACGTCACAGAACGCCGGAGCGAAGCGGCCGAGGAAAGCCCGTCATTTCGCCGGACCCGGTGCGCCGCCCCCGGCTGTCTCCTGCATGCGCCTCTCCCCCTCAGGACCGTGGAGGATGGGATTGCTGCATCACGATGCCCAGCGGGAGCCGTTCGCTGTGGCGTCACACTTCCGGGACGACTTCGTTGCGTGTCTGACTGCCCGCCGTGACGAACTGTTCGAGCTGACCGACGCCGTGCTCTGCGCCGACGCGCCGGTGACGATTCCGGTGGACCTGACGCTGCTGGCCGAGCACCGCCGCGGGCACAACACGCGCTACGACGCTCTCAACCGCGGCCGGATCGACGCCGGACGGCTGCGGCGGACTCTGGCCTCGCCACCCCAGCCGAAGGCAGCTGATGATCGGCTCGTCCGGGCCGTGGATGTGAGCAACTGGCTGCGGCCGGACGCGCCGTGCAGCGCGGAGCGGCTGTTCTGCCACACCTTCGGCCGCAGCCGGGACCTGCTCGACCCCGGCCAGCTCGCGCACCTCGACCGGCTCGCGCCGAATCACTTCTACCGGCCGATCCACCAGGCGCTGTCGCCGCGCTGCGCAAGCTCCGGATCGATGGCCATCCCGCGTTGGCAGCCGAGGATAAAGATCAAAAGGCAGCTCTACGGACGAGCCGGATTCGAACTACTCCGCAAGATGATCCTGCTTCAGTAACCCTCCGCGACCGCTCCCCAGGATCAGCGCCGGAACGGGCAACGCTTGTCCATCAGTTTGGAAGCATTCGGCGCCCGCGGGCGCGTCGAAATGTTCACGGGTTTGGACAGCGCTGACCCTGCGCGGGCTGCGGATGATGGCGCTTCTTACGCTCCCCGTTCGCCGCTCAGGAGTGCGGCCGCAGCTGTTCTATCTGTTGCGCGGCTTCAGCTGCGGATCATCGACATCAGCAGCTGGTGGATTTCGCCGTCCGCGGCCGCGACAAGTCCGCGGCCTGCCTGTCCGATCGGGCCGCCGTCGATCCCGGTGACTACGCAGCCAGCGGCCTGGCACAGAGCGATGCCGGCAGCGAAATGCACGCTCCCGGACAGGTCGCCGCCATCCGTGACGTATGCGGCGCGCTTGCCAGCGGCGACCCAGGCCAACGCCAGAGTGGTGGACACGACCCGGGGCCGGAACCGTTCCACGAACCGGTGCTGGGTCAGCAGGTCCACAGCCCGGAAGCCGGGCGCGCTGGGGAACGGCGGATCCAGATTGACATCCACGAGTTGGGTGGCAGATGTGGGCGCCAGCTGGGCATCGGCACCATCGTGTCGCACCCAGGCGGTCTCACCATCGGTGAAGAAGATCTCGTCGCTGAACGGGTCGGCCACTGCAGCCGCGCTGCCGCGCAGCGCCACGTTGACGGCCACGAGCATGTTGCCGACGGCGTAGTTCAGCGTGCCGCACAGGGGATCCACCAGCCACTGGCGCGCGGCCTCTGCGGCACCCTGCTGCCCGCCCTCTTCGCCAAGCACAGCGTCATCGGGCCGGGCAGCCTGGATGATGCTGAGGATCGTCTCCTCGGCCTCGACATCGGCGGCGGTGGCGAAGTCCCCGGCGCCCTTGTCGGTGCGGGCAAGCCGCTGGCCGTACATGTTGCGCACTACGTCCGCGCCGGCACGTGCCGCAGCTATCGCGACCCCAGCATCGTCAAGGCCCGCATATGAGTTGATCATGTCACGCAGGATATCGGCGGCAGAGGCTCAGATCTTCGCCTGCCAGGCCAATCCCGAACCCTCGCAATCGAACGCTGCTGTTACGCTCCACGACCACTCCCCAAGACCTGTGCCAGAACCGAGTTTTGAGAGCACCCAGGCGCTTGCTTCGCGACCATGGTTGTGCTCTGCACGACGAGGGGGCCGGGGGGCTGCCGCAGTCCAAGGTCGATCTGTACGCGGCGGTCCGCCGTGATTCGCGTCAGAGTCTGTCGAAAAACCGTGCCCTTCAGCGGAAGTACGGCGTCGGGTTTCTGACGGTGCAGAAGGCGTTCGAGGTTTCCGAGAGCGTGGACGAGTCGGGTGTTTCCATCGGTCAGCGCTCTCGGATTCGCCACCACCACCAGCGGCCCGCGGTCCACTCGCCCGCCGGGCCAGGGTCCGGCAGAGTGCGACGCTCGAACTCGGTGTCTATTCGCTGCACGAGTCGGCCCAGGTCATGCCGGGCACCGCGAGGCAGGTGACGCATGGCTTCTTGCAAGGTGTCGCGTAGTACGGGGGCGGGCAACCGGATCGAGCCGAGGCCGGTCCGCAGCGGGCGGAGATAGCGACGCACCGCTTGGGGGTGCGACGTCGAGGCACTCGCCCACGGCGTGAACATGTCCGCCGGGCACCTCAGCCGCCAGTTCCGGCAGGCCTACGGCAAGTCGCCGTACGCGTACCTGATGACGCGTCGCATCGAGCGCGCGACGGCGATGCTGCGTCGTGGCGACCTCAGCGTCACCGAGGTCTGCTTCGCGGTCGGCTGCTCAGCTGGGCACCTTCAGCACCCGCTTCACCGAGCTGGTCGGCATGCCGCCCAGCGCCTGCCGGCGCCGCGCAACGGGCGCTGCGGCGGGGATGCCGCCGTGTGTGGCGAAGCAGGTGACAAGACCGGTCAGGAATGAAGAAGCGCCGGTCGCCGAGCCGCAACTAGCGTGATGGTCATGGCATCCATCGAATCCGTCACCCTCGACGTGGCCGACCCCACGGCCGCCAACCGCTTCTACACCGCCGCCTTCGATTTGGACACGCAGATACGCCTGCGGGCCTCGCAGGCACCCACAACCGGCTTCCGTGGGTTCACGCTGTCGCTCACGGTGTCCCAGCCGGCCACCGTCAACAGCCTCATCGACGCCGCCCTCGACGCCGGCGCCACGCCGCTGAAGCCTGCCGCGAAGTCGCTCTGGGGCTACGGCGGTGTCGTACAAGCCCCGGACGGGACGATCTGGAAGGTCGCGACCTCGGCGAAGAAGGACACCGGCCCTGCCACCAGGCAGATCGACGAGATCGTGCTCCTGCTGGGAGTCGCGGACGTGACCGCGAGCAAGCGGTTCTACGTCGACCAAGGCCTTGCCGTGGCGAAGAGCTTCGGCCGGATGTACGTCGAGTTCGCTGCTGGGGCGAGTCCCGTCAAGCTGGCGCTGTACAGGCGCCGTGCCCTTGCCAAGGACGCCGGAGTCTCTCCCGACGGCACCGGATCGCACCGGCTCATGATCGGTGGCGATGCCGGGCCTTTCACCGACCCGGACGGGTTTGCATGGGAGGCCGCATCGCCGGCGCTCACGCCCTGATGTGTCACTGCTGCCTGCACTGCCTGGTCGCCGATCACGAGAAAGCCGCCGGGCTTGGGGCTGTGCCGGGTGCCGACCTGATGCGCCCGCCACGGCCGACCGCCATCGTCACTCGGACCGAGCGCACCGCGCGCCTCGCCGGCCATGGGGTTCGAGTACTGTCGCCGCCGAGTGGATCGTGACCAGCGCCAGCAGCTCGGGAGGTACCTCGTCGCCTGCCGGCCGCGGGGCGGGTGGGACGTACGGGTCGCCGGTGCGGGCGGCAGGGCGTCGCGGACCCGTTGCAGGCCCGCGGATGCTGCGGGAGAGACCTCCCACCGGCCGGAGCTTCGACTGATAGCTCACACACAAGGTGACCTGGGCTACTGACACCTGCATGTCCGTTCGCCGTAGCTGTACGAGAACAGAGCCACGGTCCCCGTGGGTTCAGGGAAAACGAAGGTCCTTCAGCGCGAACCCATGGGTCCACCGGTGTACGTCAGGCCGATGGATCCGCGGGTTCGGGTGAAACACCAGGATGCTGAGCGGTCCGAAGGGCTTCGGCGGTGGCGTCGGCCTGGACGTCCTCGGGTGATGACGGCCGCCCGCCGAACTGCCAGTTGTGCACCTCAATGTCGGCGTACCGGTCCGGGGTCAGGATGGCGCGTGCCGTGGCCGGGTCCGGCGCCCGGAGCAACGCCGCCGTGCCCAGCCAGGTGGCGCCGTTGTCGGACAGCAGCGGCCCGTAGGCGATCAGCTCGTCCCGGTCGGGCGGCACCGCGAGGTCGGCGGCATGCCCCGCGCCGAGGCCGAGCACCAGGTATCGGGTGCCACCGGTCCGGCCGCCGGGGAAGTCCCACATGGTGCGCCCCAACGTGTTGCGCCACCGTCGCAGCAGCACGTCCCGGTAGATGCCGGCCTGGTAGTTCGGCTCGTCGAAGGCGAACGCGCGGGCAGCGGCGGGATCGGGCAGGTCGACGATGTGCATGCTGCCGGTGGGTGTGTCGCCGTCGTCGGCGAGGGTCGGGCCCCGGGCGATCATCCCCTTCGCGTACCGGTCCATATAGGACCAATGCTCTTCCAGCAGCTCGTCGCGCAGCGCTACGGAGCCGGGCCGGTCACGGTGGTAGCAGAGGAACTCCATGCCCAAGGATCTCTTCAAGGAGGTAACCAGGTCGAGCGGGTTTCACTGCGATGGCTGCTCGGCAGCCTCATCGAGAAACACGCGCGCCGACTCCGCGTAGCGGATGGCCGTCTTCTCGTCGATACCGAAGACGAGGGCGAGGTGCAGTGGGTCGGCGCCATGGGTGCGGGCCTCTTCGAGCCGGCGGTCGAACGCCCGTTGCCCCTCTCCTTGAACCCCAGGAACGAACGCGGCCGGTGAACACGACGCCGTCCACAGTTTCTGTCGCCTTCAACTTCCCACTCGTCAGCGCCGGGGTGCAAACCCCGGTCGGCGGTTCTGCTACAGGGCACGAGTGGATCGCAAGAGGTTACGGGTCCTCCCAGACACGACTCCGCTGGGACTTTCGCAGCACCAAGACCTATCCGCTCGTCGACGATCACCCACTGAGGGCCTTGATCGAGGGCGATCCAGAACACGCGCACCGCGGGGAGATCCTCTTCTCAGCCGAGTTCAAGCACCCCCTCATCGGCCTCCGCAGATACCAGGCGAGGCTTCCCCCTGCGGTGATCCCGGTGATTCGTAGCCGGCCCCGTACTGCGTCCTCTGCTGCCTGCGGCTTCAAGGAGCCCACAGCCGGTCTGATCGCTCTGTAACACCCGTTGGGCCAAGCCCTCGGCCGGGCAAACACGGCAAGGAGCCGTATCAGGATGCCCCTGCCACGGACCCCAACTCAATCCCGGTCGTCACGGAGGGCGACCGCGCCACACAAGTTGAACCAGAACCCAAAATCGTGAACAAAGCCAAGCCAGGACATCTACTGCCGCCCGGGACTCTCATGGCCGTGCAGCGCGGCGAAATCGGCGCAATCTACACTTTCGCCCTGCAGGGACCGGACGGCCCGCAGCACCTGCGCCTGGACGAGATCCCTCTGCCCGCAACCACTCCACCCCGTACCCGCGTCCCTCACCGGCGGAAGTCACCGGACCTACCCGCTCCTGAACCGCACAAACGAGCCCGCACTGACTCGCCGGTCCGACACCGACGACCAAGCCGCGCCGCTGCTCCAGGCCGCTGTCGCCCTCATGTACGCGGAGACCGAACTCCCGATCAGCCTCGGCTACCGCGTGCGCTCGGAGGGGCAGCAGCCCTATCCGCCCTTCCTCTGCCTGGACATCACCGACCTCGGCCCGTACGCCGCCGGCACGCCCTTGCCGGCGGCATTCACGGCGCTCACGTGACCGGGCGGTGCCCAGCGGAGACACACCTGTACGGGCCGCTCCTTGTCTGCCGACCGCCGTGCGGCAGGATGGGGCCATGAGCGTCGTCAAAATCAACGTACTGACCGTCCCCACCGAGCAGCGGGAGACGCTGGAGAAGCGCTTCGCCTCCCGTGCCCATGCCGTGGAGAACTCCGACGGATTCGAGTGGTTCGAACTCCTCCGCCCCGTCGAAGGCACCGACAACTACCTCGTCTACACGCGGTGGCGTGACGAGGAGTCCTTCCAAGCCTGGATGGAGGGCCCCATGAAGGCGGCCCACCAGGGCGGTGGCGCGGAGAGCAGTGAGCGCCCCAAGCCGGCAGCGAGCGGGTCCACACTGTGGTCCTTCGAGGTCGTGCAGCAGGCGGCACCGCCAAGCGCGTAGACACTTCGTCGCGGGCGCCCCCGTGCCAGTACGGAACCGCACCGGCACGGTCACCTGCCCCTGACGCACACGCACTCCGTGTTTGTCCGGCCGTCGCACAATGATCCGCCTGGGCGACGGTGGCCAACGCGGATGCGGCATGGTGGGCCGACCCGCTGCACTACTGCCGTCGGCGCGGCATGCGCGGTCCGGCGCCGGTTGTCGGGGGACGGCGCGACGGGCCTGGGGAAGGCCCTCGCGGACGTGCTCCCCGATGCCCGGCATCAAGGGTGCTGGGTTCACAAAACCCGGAATGTCGCGAACGCCCTGTCGGCGTCCGCACGGCCGGGCGCGAAAGAAGGCCCTGCAGGAGATCAACCACGCCGAGGACCGCACCCACGCCAAGAAGGCCGTCAAGGCGTTCGAGAAGGCGTACGGCGCGAAATGGCCGAAGACCGTGAAGAAGATCACCGACGAGGTCGACGAGCCGCTGGCGTTCTACGACTTCCCCGCCGAGCACTTGATCCACCTGCGGACCACCAACCCCATCGAGTCGACCTTCTCCACGGTGAACCTCCGTACGAAGGTCACCCGCGGCGCGGGCAGCCCGGCCGCCGCCCTGGCGATGGTGTTCAAGCTTGTCGAGTCTGCCCGGCCCCGCTGGCGCGCTGTGACCACACCCCACCTCGTCGCCCTCGCCGGAGGCCGGCGCCCGCTTCGAGAACGGTCACCTCGTCGAACGCCCCGAGGAACCCGTCGCAGCGTGACACACCTCAACCGACCTACAACTCTTGACAGTTGCTCGTCCATCCATACTCCGGTCCCAGATCCAGACCACCCGCTTGCTCCCTCGCGACGGACAGGTCTGGCATGTGATCGCCGCCTCTGAGAACGCCTTCCTCACCACCGCCGCGGCTGCGGCGGGAGCGTCCCACCACGGGAAGGTCTTCCAGCACGGCTCGCCGAACTTCTCTTCCCAGTGCGGTACGGGTCTGGCGGGCCAGATCTGCGCGAGCTGCTGGGCGGCGCGTTCGGTGATCGGGTCCCATCCCATCCCGCCCCGCTGATGCTGATCATGGAAGAGGTCCGTTCGGGCGGATTGCACAGCCCGCAGCGCTTCCGTGTATTTCTCGCCCGTGCCGGCCTGGCGCGAGCAGTCCATCTGCGCGTCGGTGGACTGCGCGACTTGCCCGCCGCGGATCGTACAGCGGACCCGCCACCAGCACAGCCCCGTGGCGTGCGCGGCGACACAGAGTGTGTCGGAGGTATGTCGAACGGACACCACGCCCCCTCGCAGGGGGCGGCGACTGCGGCGCCAAGCGGGTGACATGGCCGCTGCACTTCCCGGCTCGGCAGAGTTTTCCCTGATGAGATACCAACCAATCTCCGAATAACCCCCCGAAAGGACTCGACTCGTGGCTAAGCACGTCCTTGAGCCGGAGGCCCAGGAACTCGCGGAAGCAACTGCGAGCCCGCCCTTCCTCTACGAACTCGGTCCCGAGGGCGCCCGCAAGGTGCTCGATGACATCCAGGCCGCCCCCATCGAGAAAGTCCCGGTCGGCGAGGACAAGTGGATCACGGTCCCGGCTCAGGTCGGGGACGTTCGGGTCCGCTTGATCAAGCCCGTAGGCGCCACCGGGCCCCTGCCCGTGATCCTCTACATCCACGGCGGCGGGTGGATCCTCGGCAACGCCGACACGCACGACAGGCTCATTCGTGAACTGGCCGACGGCGCCCAGGCGGCCGTCGCGTTCGTCGAGTACGACCGCTCACCGGAGGCTCAGTACCCCGTCGCCATCGAGCAGGCGTACGCGACCGCGCAGTGGATCATCAAGAACGGGTCGAGTGAGAGTCTCGACGCCAGCCGCATGGCGATCGCAGGCGACTCCGTCGGCGGCAACATGGCCGCCGCGGTCGCGATCATGGCCAAGCAGCGCGGGGACGTGGACTTCGTGCACCAGTCGCTCTACTACCCGGTCACCGACGCCGGTCAGGACACCGAGAGTTATCGGGAGTTCGCCGACGGCCCGTTCCTCACCGCCCCGGGGATGGCCTGGTTCTGGGACGCGTATATTCCGAGTTCTCCCGAGAAGCGAAACGAGATCACGGCGTCGCCGCTGCGCGCCACCCTCGAAGACCTCGCAGGACTCCCCCCGGCCTTCGTGATCGTCGACGAAAACGACGTCCTCCGCGACGAGGGCGAGGCCTACGCTGCCAAGCTCACCCAGGCCGGCGTCCCGACCACGAGTGTTCGCTACAACGGCATCATCCACGACTTCATGATGCTCAACCCGGTCCGCTCCACCAAGGCCACAACGGCAGCCATCGAACAAGCCATCCATGTCCTGCGAAAAGCACTCGGCACCCTCTAACCCATGCCCTCGGCCAAGAACTGCCGAGGGAGGAGCCGACACCTTCTCAGTAGGGCCTCGGTCCGTGCCAAGCATCCGAAGCCCCGGCGGGGGACGACACTCAGCACGCCCCTTTCGTACAGCGATGTGGCTCGCTACCGTACGGCAGTTGTGCTGGAGCCGTGACCTGCCTCAGCCACGGGACAGGCATGTTCGGGGCAGCTTGATGCGGGCGCCAGCAGCTCGAAGGACATCACGCGGGCGACCGGCTCCGCGTCCACCCCGACCGGCCCGGTACGGCTGACGCCCACCACGATCAGCTCGTCGGTGTGAGCGAGGCTCACCTCCACCTCGCCCAGCCACGGCCCGTCGGCAGACCGGTAGGCGAGGTCGAGCGTCTGCGTGGGGACCTGCAGGGCGGCCGCCGCGGTGTGCTTGAGGACGGCCCGCGAGACGGCGAACCGCAGCCGCCCGGACGCCCCGGCCAGCTGCCGGTAACGCGGCCGGTCGCGGCCCAGCGCCCGCAACCCGGGATCCAACAGCACCGCCGCCAGCCACCGGCCCGGCCCACCACCGCCGCCACCCCCACCGTGCGCCCGTACAGCACACCGAGGGCGTCGAGTTCTTCAGACCCCCGCACCGGCCGCGATGTCCAGGGCCGCGATATAGCCGAAGGTCATCGCGGGACCGATCGTCGAACCCGCGCCCGCGTAGCTGTGGCCCATGACTGCCGCACTGGCGTTTCCGGCGGCGTACAGGCTCGGGATGACGGATCCGTCCGGCCGCAGCACGCGCGCCCGGGCGTCCGTGCGCAAGCCGCCCTTGGTACCCAGATCGCCCGGGACGATCTTGAAGGCGTAGAAGGGAGCGAGCCACAGGGGGGCCAGGCAGGAGTTGGGGAGGATGGCGGGGTCGGTGTAGTAGTGGTCGTACGCGCTGTCGCCGCGGTGGAAGTCGGTGTCGCGGCCGTTCTGGGCGAGGGCGTTGAAGCGGTTGACGGTGGAGCGCAGGGCGGGCGCGGGTATGCCGATCTGTGCGGCGAGGGCGTCAAGGGTCCATGCCTTGTGGGCGGCGCCGGACGTGTACCACGCGTCCGGGAAGGTGAAAGTCGGCAGCACGTCCTTGAAGAGGTAGCGGTTGCGGTAGTTCTGGTCGACAATCAGCCAGGCCGGGATGTCCGGGGCGGTCGCGTCACGTTCGTACATGATGTGCACGACATCGCTGTAGGGGGCCGCTTCGTTGACGAAGCGCGCGCCGGCGGCGTTGACGAGGAGTCCGCCGGGCAGGGTGCGTTCGGCGAGGCAGAAATACGGCTGGCCGGGCAGCGGGATCGCGGGCCCCCACCAGGCATCGTCCATCAGATCGAGCGCGGCACCGGCCCGTTGGCCCGCCCGGATGCCGTCGCCGGTGTTCTCCTTGGCTCCGACCGTCCACTCGGTGCCGATGGGCTGCTGCTGGTACTGGGCACGCATGGCCGCGTTGTGCTCGAAGCCGCCGGAGCCGACGATCACCCCGTGCCGGGCCCTGATCAGGCCCGGTGTGCCGTTCTTGGCGACCACCACTCCCTTGGCGGTTCCGTTCTCCAAGTACAGGTCGGACAGCGGGGTGTTCAGCCACACCGGCACCTGGGCCGCGAGCAGTCCGGCGCGCAGGCCGGCCGCCAGCGACTGACCCATGGTGAGAGGCTTCTGGCCGAGGAGTGCCGCCTTGGTGCCGCGGGCCAGGCACTCGGCGGCCACGGCGGCGCCCTTCACACTGACCGCGGAGAGCGTGAGCCACTTGTAGTCGGCGCTGAAGACGACCATGCCGCTCGGGACGGTCATGTACGACGGGTTCAGATGGGCCAGTTCGGCGCCAAGGATCTTTCCGTCGAGCTGGTCGGGCTCGATGGAGCGGCCACCCGGCAGTCCGCCGGGCAGCTCGGGGTAGTAGTCGCTGTAGCCCTCCATCCAGCGGAAGCGGAGCGGGCTGTTGGCCATGACGAAGGAGATCATGTCGGGCCCGCGGCCGAGGAAGGCCTGCCGGCGTTCGACGGAGACGTCGGGGCCGACCACTGCCGCGAGGTAAGTGGCTGCCTTCGCCGGGGTGTCCGGCACCCCCGCGGCAAGGATCACCGGATTGTTCGGGATCCAGATGCCCGCGCCGGAGCGCGCCGCCGAGCCCCCGAACGTGGCCGCCTTCTCCACGACCACGCAGGTCAGACCCCGCTTCGCGGCCGTAAGAGCAGCGGTCATCCCCGCCGCTCCGGAACCGATCACGACGACGTCGTACGTGCCGAGCAGCGGCAGGTCGGCCGCGTCCGCGACAGCGGGGAGCCCGGCCGCGAGCGCGAGCCCGGCTCCCGTTGCCGCGCCGAGCACCCGGCGCCGTGACGGGCCGGGCTCGAAAGAGGAATCGTTGCGTCTCGCAGGGTCCGCGCTTGTGGACATGGCAGGGCGCTCCAACGGGCGAAGGAATGGGAGAGCGTGCTGTACCCCGGGAGGCGACGGAGACAACGAGCCTGCGGCGTCCCAGTTCTGATGCAGAGTCAGGAATGTCGCGCTTGGGTCTTGTGAAGTCAAGGGTTGAGCCACGCAGTTGGCAGCCGGTTTCCGTCGCGGCCACGACGAGTCACCGCGAGGTGATGCGACTCCCCCGCACACTGCGGGGCCACACCTCATACTGAGGTAGGCGGGGAAAGAGAGGCAGATGGATCAGTGATCCAACAACACGCGGAATACGACCAGTCCGAGGAATACGACGTCCTGGTGGTCGGAGGCAGTGGCGTGGACACCATCGTCCGCGTCGACTCCCTGCCGGTCCCACTCGCCGACTCGGTTCTTGTCGGCCCGATCGAGGAGTGGCCCGGTCACACCGGAGGGAACGTCGCCCTCGGCACCCGGGCGCTGGGCCTCACGGTCGCCCTGCTCGACTGCATCGGTGACGACTGGATCGGCGCGCAGGTGCGCGAGCGCATGGCCAAGGGGAATGTGGAGTTCGTCCCGCTGATCTCCCCCGCCGGAACGCGCCGCGCGGTGAATCTGGTGGACGCGTCCGGCCGTCGGATGTCCTTCTACGACAGCCGCGATCCGGCGGATCTACGGATGCCCCGGGATTTCTATCTGCCCCGGTTGCGACGCGCCCGCCACATCCACCTCTCCATCATGAACTTCGGGCGATTCCTCTACGACGACATCGAGGACCTCGGCGTACCCGTTTCCACCGATCTGCACGACTGGGACGGACTGGCCGACCATCACCGCGAGTTCGCCCTCCGCTCCGACCTCGTCTTCCTCAGCGCGGCGGGAGCCGGAGAAGGCACGCCCACACTGATGCGGAAGATCCTCCAGGAAGGGCGCGCGCAGACCGTGGTCGCCACGGCGGGCGCGGACGGCTCCTACGTCCTCACCCGCGACGGCGGCTCCACCCCGCAGCACATCCCGGCGGCCGTCCCACCCGCTCCGGTGGTCGACTCCAACGGCGCGGGCGATGCCTTCGTCTGCGGCTTCCTGTACGGCAGGCTCACCGGGCGGGACATACGGGAGTGCGCCCGGCTGGGAGCGATCGCGGGCGCCTACGCGTGTACGGCCCCGGGCTCGACCGCCCTCATCACCTCGGATGCGCTCCTGTCCCCTCCGTGATCTGGGGGTGCTCTCGCGGGTGCCGTCGGGCTGCGGCAGCGTCGGCGGCATCCGCTCCGGCGGGAGGTGCCGGCTGCGGTACGCGTGCCGGCGCCTGCTCCACCTCATGGACCACCGCCTGCTCGGGACGGAGGCAGGTACGGCGGCGCGGACGGACTCGCGCATGTTCCGGAGGAGGCGCGCCAACCGTAACCGCATCGGTAGGCGAACGGCTCCATGAATCCATCACGATTGTCATCGGACTGGGCTAGATTCGGGAATCCTCAGCACTGGCGCCTCTCGGTGAGGGCACGTTGAGGAGAATTCTGGAGCGGCGATGCACGCGTTCGAACTGCCACCCTCGGATACGACAGTGATGCAGGGGGGCCTCGCCGACAGTCTTCTGGGAACGGCACGCCGCGAGCCGGACCTTCCACAGGTCGCCCGCCGTCTCGACGGTTCTCCCGATCCCTGGACACCGATCACCGCGGCCGAGCTGTGGGGCGAAGTGGTCGACGTGGCCAGGGGATTGGTCGCGTCCGGCATCTGCCCAGGGAACCGGGTGGCCATCATGGCGCGTACACGCTACGAGTGGACCGTGCTCAGCTACGCGCTGTGGACGGTGGGCGCCGAGGTCGTTCCGATCTACCCGACGTCGTCGCACGACCAGGTCGCGTGGATCCTCCAGGACGCGGGCTGCGTAGCCGTGGTCGTCGACGACGAGCCGGGTGTCATGACAGTGGCCTCGGCGTGCGCGTCACTGCCGTCACTGCGCCACGTCTGGCAGTTGGACACCGGCGCCCTGACACGGCTGGTCGAGCGTGGCCGGGTGATCCCTCCGACGACGGTCGACTCGCTCCGCCGTATCGTGCTGCCCGACTCGACCGCTGTCATCGCCTACACGTCCGGCACGACGGGGCGCCCCAAGGGCTGCGCCCTGACCCACCGCAGCCTGGCCAGCCCCTGCGACGCACTCCTCGCGGGCTGGAGACACACGGCCGCTCCCCCCGGTGAGCAGCCCGCCATCCTCGCCTTCCTGCCCTTCTCCCATGTGTACGGCCTCTTGATCCAGGGGCTCTGCCTGCGGGGCGGCATGCTGCTGGGACATGAGCCCGATCTGAGCGAGGAGGCACTGTCCGCGGCCCTCCTCTCCTTCCGTCCCACCTATCTCTACGCTGTGCCGTTCGTCTTCGAGAAGATCTACAAAAGCTTCCTGCGTTCCGCGCAGCGGACGGGCCGCGGCGCCCTGTTCGAGCGCGCTGTCCAGACAGCGAAGGACTTCGCCACGGCGGCCGAACGCCACCGGCTGGGCACCGGCCCCGGCCCCGGCTTCGACCTGCGACTGCAGCACGCCCTCTACGAGAAGACCGTCTACCGCAAGCTGCGCGCCTCCTTGGGCGGAAGGGTGTGCGGCGCGGTGTCGGGTGGCTCCCCGCTCAACCGTGAACTGGCCCTCTTCTACACGGGAATCGGGATCCCCCTCCACGACGGCTACGGGCTCACGGAGACCAGCGGCGGAATCACGATGCAGCCCTTGGGGCGTGAGAAGCTCGGCACCGTCGGCCGCGCCCTGCCCGGCACGGACATCCGGGTGGCCGACGACGGAGAGATTCTGGTGTGGGGCCCCTCGCTGTTCCAGGGGTACATCAACAACGCCCCGGCCACGTACGCGTCGTTCGAGGACGGGTGGCTGGCGACGGGCGACATCGGCCGCCTCGACGCCGAGGGGTATCTGACCATCACCGGTCGCAAGAAGGACATCATCATCACGAGCGGCGGCAAGAGCGTGGCTCCCGCGGCCCTCGAAGAGCGCCTGCGCGTCCATCCGTTAATCCATCAAGCCGTGATCGTGGGCGACAACCGGCCATGCGTGGGTGCCCTGATCACCCTCGATCCCGACTTCCTCGCGCACTGGCGCGGAGCCTTGTCCAAGGGCGACGCAGCGGCACGGGACGCGCGGGAGGAGAACGAACTGCGGGAGGAGGTCAGACGCGCCGTGGCCGCGGCCAACAGCACCGTGTCCCGATCGGAGTCCATCCGGGTGTTCCGTGTACTCCCGGAATCCTTCGCCCTGACAAACGGCCTTCTGACCCCCTCGCTGAAGCTGCGCCGGGACGCCATTGCGCAACGCTTCGCCGCCGAGATCGACGCGATGTATCAGACGTCCTCGAGGCTCCCTCGAGAGTACGCATCGCCGAGTGACCTCTCGCTCTGGGACGATTCGGACAACGTATTCCGGTAAGGGGAATCGCGATTCCCGTGCGGGGCACCGCGACCACACCCTCCCATAGTGGGCAAGTAGCCAAGGGGCGGTCGCGGGCCGTGTTGCCATCACGTAAAGCCCCGGGTGATCCACTGCGCCCGACAGCGGGCACACAGCCGGGCGGCTGACGGACTTTCGGCCGGCACTCGGACGACGGCCGGTGACTTCGCACCGGCCGTCACCTTCGAGAACTCCGCGGCGGAGATCCTCACGCTGCCGTTCGCCTGGACCATCGGTCTCGTGAAGGACTTCGCCCGGGACACCGGAACGCAGTTGCACGCGACCTACACCGTCGACGCCTCAGCGATCCCGCCAACGGCGTCCGGAAGCTCCGCGTCACGGACAACACCCCCGACATCTTCACCGTCACCCCCGGCCACCTCGACAGCCGGAGCCTGACTCTCTGCCCCTTCTCCCCTTCTTCTCCGGCGCGGGACGTACGTGCGCCCGGCGAGCAACCGCAGCGGCGTGACACGGCTTCCGGCCCTCGGCATCCTGGTGGTGTTCATGGGACCACACTGCTTCCAGGGTGTCGCGGCAGCCAGATCCCTCCTGTGGGCAGGACCGCGGATCCTGGTATGGACGCAACCAGGTTCCGCAGGTCGAGGTCCAGGACGACAAGGTCCAGCAGTGTCCCTCCGTCAGTAGTGAGCGGCGTATGAGTTCCGCACGCGAAACTCCCACTCGTGCACGGATCTTGACGTTGTCGGATCGCGAGCCTTAGCTTCCCCAGGGATTAAAACGATTCAAAACACGGGCCCCAACAGGGTCCTCTTTGCGTTGCCCACCGGCGTCCTCCAAGAGACCCGGCCGCCGAGAGAGTGGAGAAGACTCATGAGTGACCACACGTCGGCCGGCCGTACGGCACTCCGCCGCCGCACTCTTTTCGGAGCCGCCGTCGCCACCGCGGCCGCAGGCGCGCTCGACTGGAGCCTGCCCACGTCACCAGCGGCGGCTTCCTCCGACGCGCCGTTGTCGTTCGCCGAGCCCGGTCGCGCGGTGCGGCCGAAGTTCCGCTGGTGGTGGCCCGACGGCCTGGTGCGCCCCGAGGAGATCAGACGGGAGATCGACCAGATCGCCGACGCCGGCTTCGGCGGGGCGGAGATCGCCGCCGTGCATCACAGCGTCACGGACCCCTCGGTACTGGACACCGCACGCCATGGCTGGGGCAGTGCCGCCTGGGTGGCCGGGGTGGAGGCGGCGCTCGGCCAGGCCGCCCGGCGCGGCCTCACCATCGATCTGACCATCGGCCCCAGCTGGCCCGCGGCGGTCCCCGGCATCACCCCCGACAGCGAAGCCGCCGTCAAGGAACTCGCCTACGGATCGGTCACCTTGGCCGCGGGCGCCGCCTACTCGGGTCCCGTGCCCGCACCCGTCCACGCCGCGGCGTCCGGAGTGACCCGGCAGCGATTGCTGCTGGTACAGGCGGCACGGGTGAACACCGCGAACTCCACCCGCAAGGAGACGGGTCTCGACCTGGACTCGGTCCTCGACCTCACCAACGACGTCGCCGACTCCACCCTCACCTGGACCGCGCCCGACGACGGCAGTTGGGTGATCGTCTCGTACTGGGTGCGCGGCTCCGGACAGACCCCGGAGGGCGGCCCGCACACCGCCCCAGCCGCCTATGTGGTCGACCACTTCAGTGCGGCCGGCACGCGCGCGGTGACCGACTTCTGGGAAGCCCACATCCTCTCCCCCACTGTCCGCCGGTTGCTGAAAGTGTCCGGCGGAGCGCTGTTCGAGGACTCCATCGAGCTGGAGACCGACGCGCTGCAGTGGACACCCGGTCTGCCGGCGGCTTTCCTCGCGCACACCGGCCGCTCCCTGCTGCCGCTGCTGCCCGCCGTGATCCTCGGCAACGGCAACCAGGTCTTCGCCTTCGAGGCGGCCGTCACCCGGCAGATCCGGCACGACTTCTGGGAGACCGTCTCCACCCTCTTCAACCGGCACCATGTGACGGCGCTGCGCACCTGGGCCCACTCCCTCGGCCTCCACCTGCGCTCCCAGCCCTACGGTCTGCAGACCGACGCGATCGCCTCGGCCGCGATCCTGGACATCCCCGAGGGCGAATCCCTCGGCTTCAAGAACCTCGACGACTACCGCTGCCTGGCCGGAGGCCGTGACATGGCGGGCCGTACGGTGCTCTCCTGCGAGGCGGGCGCCTACGCCGGCGGAGCGTACAGCACCACCTGGCAGAAGTTCCTGCGCACCATGGGCGGCGCCTACGCCGCCGGGGTCAACCAGACCGTCGTGCACGGCTTCTCGTACGCCGAACTCCCGGGCGTCAACTGGCCTGGATACGCGGCCTTCACCCCGTACAAGGGCACGGTCGGCTACGGCGAGTCGTGGGGACCGAGGCATCCGACCTGGCGGCACGTCCGGGACGTGTCCGGGTATCTGGGCCGGGTGCACCGGGTGTTGCAGACCGGCCGTCCGCGCGCCGATGTGGCGGTCTTCCGGCAGACCGGATACGCCGCCACCGGCATCGGCGCCTCCTGGTTCACCGCGACGGGCATCCCCCTGGGCTGGACCCACCAGTTCCTCAGCGGGCCGCTGCTCGACCTGCCCCCGCCACCGTGCGCCGAGGGCGCCTCGCGCCCGACGGCCCGGCCTACAAGGCCCTGTTCATCGAGGGCGACTTCTTCTACGGCTCCACCGTGACCCTCGCGCTGTCGGATGCCCGAGCCCTGCTGCGGCTCACCCGCGCCGGACTGCCCGTCGTGCTGCTCGGCTCCTGGGACTCCGTCGTGCCGCCTGGCGTCCCGGACAGCGGCGAGACCGATGAACTGCGTGCTGTGGTGGGCGAGTTGCTCGCCCAGCCGCTGGTCCGTCACCGCACCGACAAGGCGGCCGTCCCGACGGCTCTCGCCGACCTCGGTGTGCGGCCGGACGTCCGCTACGCGGCCCCCTCCACCCTGCTCAACGCCCACCGCGTGGCCGACGGCATCGACTACTACTACCTGTGCAACGGCAAGCACGCCGAGACCGTCAAACCCCCGGTGGCCCCGATCGACCACGAGGTCACCCTGCACCGCACCACCGCCGACGGCGTGCCCTACCTCCTCGACCCCTGGACCGGAAAGGCCGAGCGCCTCGCCCGCTACACCGAGCACGGCGACGACATCACCGTGCGGGTGGCGTTGCAGCCCGCGCAGACCCTGATCGTGGCCATCGGCCGCCCCGGCCTCTTCGGCGACCACCACCGCGGCCGGAGGCACGCCGTCAGCAGCGAGGCGGACGAGGTGCGCCGCACCGACGCCGGACTCACCGTCCGAGCCGCCACGGCAGGCACGTACAGCACCGTCCTCTCCGACGGCCGCACCGTGCGTACGACACTCAAGGCCGTCCCCGAGCCGAGGGAACTGACGTCCTGGCAGCTGCACGTCGAGGACTGGCGGCCTGGCGACACGGCCTACCGCACCACCGTCGTCGCACACGACCTCACCCTCGACGCGCTGCTGCCCTGGTCGCAGATCACCGAACTCGCGGACGTCGCGGGCGTCGGCCGCTACCGCACCACCGTCACCCTGGGCAGCGACTGGAGCGGGAGCCACGGCGCGCTGCTCGAGCTGGGCAGCGTGACCGACACCTGCCGGGTCACCGTGAACGGCCACCGGCTCGATCCGGTCGACCAGATCCACCCGGTGGTGGACCTGGGGGGCCTGCTCGGACGAGGGGCCAACCTCATCGAGGTCGAGGTGGCCACTCCGCCGGCCAACCGGCTGCGGGTCAGTGACCCCGCGGTCTACGGCGGGCAGGCCCGACAGGCGTACGGACTGATCGGGCCGGTGCGGCTGGTGCCGTACGGCGAGGCCCGGGTCGTATGAAGCCCGGGCACGCCGTCAGCAGATCCTCGGCAGCTGCTCCCCGATCGGCAGATCGACCACCCGGGAGCCGCCCAGCCCGGTGCGGGCCACGACCATGCCGGGGTGGGCCTCCACGGCCTCGCCGATGATCCTGGAGTCGGTGCCCAGTGGGTGTGCCCGCATCGCGTCGAGTACGGCGTCGGCGTGCTCGCGCGGGATGAATGCCACCAACTTGCCCTCGTTGGCGACGTACAACGGATCCAGGCCCAGGATCGCGCAGGCGTTGGCGACGGCCGGGGGGACCGGCACCTCGCGCTCCCGGATGACGACGCCGGTGCCCGAGGCGGCCGCGATCTCGTTGAGCGCCGCCGCGAGCCCGCCGCGCGTGGGATCGCGCAGCACATGCAGGTCAGCGGTGACGGCGAGCATGGAGTCGACCAGGCCACCGAGCGCCGCGCAGTCACTCTCGATCTCCACACCGAACTCCAGGCCCTCGCGGACGCTCATGATCGCCACACCGTGCACGCCGATGGCGCCGCTGACGATCACGACATCGCCGGGCACGACCCGCTGCGGACGCAGGTCGACACCCGCCGGGATGAGCCCGATTCCGGCGGTGTTGATGAAGATCCCGTCGCCGTGACCGGCCTCCACCACCTTGGTGTCGCCGGTCGCCACCTCGACGCCCGCCGTCCGCGCGGCCGCCCCGAGCGCTTCGGCCACGCGGGCGACGGTCTCCATCTCGACGCCCTCCTCCAGGATGAAGCCGCAGGAGAGGTAGGCGGCACGGGCGCCGCTCATGGCGAGGTCGTTGACGGTGCCGTTGACGGCGAGATCGCCGATGCTGCCGCCGGGGAAGAACAGCGGCCGCACCACGAAGGAGTCGGTGGAGAAGGCCAGCCGGACACCGCCGAGCGTGAGTGCGGCGGCGTCGCCCAGCTGGGCGAGGACGGCTCCTCCGAAGGCGGGCGCGAAGATGTGCTGGACCAGTTCGGCGGAGAGCGCCCCGCCCCCGCCGTGACCCATCACGACACGGGACTGGTCGCGCAGCGGAGCCGGGCAGGTCCAGGCCGCCGCGTCCACCGCGGGAGTACGCAGGGAAGTGGTCTCAGACAACGGGGCTCGCCTCCCGGGCGACGGGGGTGAGGTCCAGGCGCCGGTAGAGGTAGTACGCGGCGCAGGCGCCCTCGCTGGAGACCATGGTGGCTCCGAGCGGGGTGCGGGGTGTGCAGAGCGTGCCGAACGCCTCACACTCGTGCGGCTTGAGCAGGCCCTGCAGAACCTCTCCGCTGCGGCATGCGGCCGGTTCCCGGGTCTGGATGCCGTCGACCGAGAAACGGTACTCGGCGTCGTACTCGCGGTACTTCGCGGACAGTCGCCAGCCGCTCTGCGGAATCACGCCGATGCCGCGCCAGGCGCGGTCGGTGACTTCGAAGACGTCCTCCAGCATCGCCTTGGCGGCCGCGTTCCCCTCCGGACGGACGGCGCGCGGGTAGGCGTTGTCGACGGTGTGTTCGCCGCGTTCCAGTTGCCGGACGGTCCGGCGTACGCCTTCGAGGATGTCCAGGGGCTCGAATCCGGTCACGACGATCGGAACGCGGAAGCGTTCGGCCAGCTCCGGGTACTCGTCCACGCCCATCACGCTGCACACATGCCCGGCCGCCAGGAAGCCCTGCACGCGACAGCTCGGTGACTGCATGATCGCCTCGATGGCGGGCGGTACCCGCACATGGGACACCAGCAGGCTGAAGTTGGGGATGCCGAGCTTGCGGGCCTGGTGGACCGTCATCGCGTTGGGGGGTGCGGTCGTTTCGAAGCCGATACCGAAGAACACCACCTCCCGGTCCGGGTTCTGCCGGGCGACCTTCAGCGCGTCGAGCGGCGAGTAGACGACTCGTACGTCGCCGCCTTCTCCCCGCACCTGGAACAGGTCTCGCCCGGTACCCGGAACGCGGAGCATGTCGCCGAAGGAGCAGAAGATCACCTCCGGGCGGGAGGCGATCTCCAGCGCCTTGTCGATGACTTCGAGCGGGGTGACGCACACCGGGCAGCCGGGTCCGTGGATCAATTCGACCTGCTCCGGCAGCAGTTGGTCGATGCCGTGCCGGATGATGGTGTGCGTCTGGCCCCCGCACACCTCCATCAGCGCCCACGGCCTGGTCACCGTGGAGTGGATGTCGTCCAGGAGCCGGCGTGCCAGCTCCGGGTCCTGGAACTCGTCGATGTACTTCACTTACGCGTCTCCTCGATGAGGTTCTCGCCCACGGACGGGACGGTTCCGCCCGGCTCCGCGGCCATCTCCCAGGGGTCGCCGAACTCCTCCTGCAGCAGGCCGAGGGTCGCGAACAGGTCGAGCGTCTGCTTCGCCGACTCCTCGTCGAGGCGTTGCAGCGCGAACCCGACATGGACGATGGCGTACTCGCCGACCTGGAGGTCGGGCAGGTACTCCAGGCACACCTCCTTGACCACGCCGCCGAAGTCGACCGTGGCCATCCGGGTGCCGTCACGTTCCTCGATGTCCAGCACTCTGCCGGGTACCGCCAGACACATGGAGCCTCTCCTCGCTGTGGGTGGTGCGTCGCCCGGCGCCGCCGGGACGGTTCGTCAGTCGGTCGCTCCGGTACGGTCCTCGGTGTGGGCGGCCACCATGAGCTGACCGAGCGCCAGGCCGCCGTCCCCCGGCGGCACCAGGTGGTGGCGCAAGACCGTAAAACCGTCCTCGCGCAGGGCCGCGGCGCAGGCCGAGGAGAGCAGGGCGTTGGCGAACACGCCGCCGGTCAGGGCGACCGTGTCGAGTCCGTGTCGCTCACGTGCCAGCACACACATGCGGTGGACGAGGCCGGTGACGGCCCGGTGGAATCGGACCGCGACCAGGGCCGGTTCCGTGCCCGCTCGCAGGTCCTCGACGATCGCCGCCAGGACGGGGGCGGGATCCGCGACGACGGGGGCGCCGACCGCCCGCTCCGCGTCCGGTCCCGGTCCCGGCTCCGGCTCCCGCACGGCGAAGGTGTACGCGCCGGTGTCCCCGGCGGGCGCCCGCAGCGCGATGGCCTCCAGTTCGACGGCGGCCTGCGCCTCGTACCCGGCCCGGTGGCACACACCGGCGAGGGACGACACGGCGTCAAAGAGCCGGCCCATGCTGGAGGTGGGCGAGCAGTTCAGATTTCGGTCCAACTGCCTTTCCAGCACCAGGAGTTCGTCGTCCGGGCAGGCGGCCACGCAGGGCAGCCCCTCCGGCCGACCGAGGCCGGCAGCCCGCAGATGCGCGAGCGCCATCCGGTACGGCCGCTGTACCGCGGCGTCTCCTCCGGGCAGCGGAACGTACGCGAGGTGCCCGAACCGGGTGAAGCCCGTGTAGTCCGCGAGCAGGATCTCGCCGCCCCACACCGCTGCGTCGTCCCCGTACCCCGTACCGTCGAAGGCGACACCGATCACCGGGTGGCGGCCGTCCAGCCCTTGTTCGGCCATCGCGGCGGCGACATGGGCGTGATGGTGCTGGACGCGTACGAGAGTCCTGCCCGCCGCGTTCCGGGCGGCCCACCCGGCGGAACGGTAGGCGGGATGACGGTCGGCCGCCAGCAGTCGCGGCCGTACCGGGGTGATCGACTCCAGTTGTGTCACGGCGCGTGCGAAGGCCGTCTGGGTGGCGAGGTCGTCCATGTCGCCGATGTGGGCGGACAGCCAGGCCCGGCGCCCCTCACCGAGGCAGAACGCGTTCTTGAGGTCTCCGCCGACCGCGAGGGCCGGCCGCACGGGCACCGGCAGGGCCAGCGGCAGCGGCGCGTAGCCACGGGCGCGGCGCATCATCAATGGCTCCCCGTCGCACACGCGGACCACGGAGTCGTCGCACGGCACATGGATCGGCCGGTCGTGCGTCAGCCAGGCGTCGGCCAGGTGGGCCAGCCGCAGCAGCGCCTCCCCGTCGTCCGTGACGATCGGCTCACCGGCGACATTGCCGCTGGTCATGACGAGCAGCCGAGGGCCCTCGGCGTCGCCGGGCAGGCCCAGCAGCAGGTGGTGCAGGGGGGTGTACGGCAGCATGATGCCGAGGTCGGGGCTACCGGGTGCGACGGCCGCGGCAGGCTGTGGGGTCATCGCCGCGGGCGAGCCGTCCGGACGTCGGCGCAGCAGCACGATGGGCCGGGTGGCGCCGGTGAGCAGGCTCCGCTCCTCGGGACCGATCCGCACGAGGTGCTCGATGTCGTCGAGGCTCCTGGCCATGACGGCGAACGGTTTGTCCCCCCGGGCCTTGCGGCGGCGCAGCAGGGCGACGGCGTCGGGGTCGGTGGCGTCGCAGGCGAGGTGGTAGCCGCCCAGTCCCTTCACCGCGAGGATCGTGCCGCCCGCCAGCAGGCTGCGCGCCACGGCGATCGGATCCCCCTCCGCGACGGGCACCGGCGGCCCGTCCGTGCCCGGTCGGGGGGTGAGCAGGCGCAGCCGTGGGCCGCAGGCCGGGCAGGCCACCGGTTGCGCATGGAAGCGGCGGTCGGCCGGATCGGCGTACTCCCGGGCGCAGTCGGGGCACATCGGGAAGTCGGCCATGGTGGTGTGTGCCCGGTCGTAGGGCAGGCCGGTGACGATCGTGAAGCGCGGGCCGCAGTGCGTGCAGTTGATGAAGGGGTGCCGGTGGCGCCGGTCACCAGGGTCGGCCAGTTCGCGCAGGCACGCGGCGCAGGTGGCGGTGTCCGGCGGAATCAGGGTGCGCGCCGGTCCGTCCGTGCGCGAGGCGAGGATGGTGAACGCGGCGTCGCCCGTGGCGGGCAGCTCCTGGTGGTGGACGGACTCCACGCGTGCCAGCGGCGGCGCGTGTACGGCGATCCGGTCGCAGAACCGGGCCACGGCCGCGGGAGCCCCTTCGACCTCCGCGATGACGCCCTCCGGGGTGTTGGTCACATGTCCGCGGAGGTCGAGGGCGGTGGCGAGGGTGTAGACGTAGGGCCGGAAGCCGACGCCCTGCACCACGCCCCGTACGGTGACGCGACGGCGCCGCGGTGTCTCGTCGGCGACGGCGGTCGCGTGCGTCGGGCCGCTCACGAGCGCGTCTGCGCCATGGTGGGGGTGCCGTCCGCGTGGTCGTGGTGGTGGGTATGCCCGGCATGGACGTGTGCGGAGTCCTCCGGCCGACGGGCCATGACGGGCGTGTGCAAAGGAGCGTCTTCGGCGGCTGCCAGCGCCCGGTCGAGCAGGGTGCCGACTCCCCTGCCCCGGCGGGCCGACGTCAGCAGCACGTCCACTCCGGGATTCACCTGCTGGACGTTGGCCCGGAACGCGGCCTCGTCGAATTCGGCGGCCTCGGCGAGGTCGGTCTTGGTGACCACCACAAGGTGGGCCAGGCCGAAGGCGGTGGGGTACTTCAGCGGCTTGTCCTCGCCCTCCGTCACGGAGGCGAGCGCGACGCGCAGGGTCTCCCCGAGGTCGTAGGAAGCCGGGCAGACGAGGTTGCCGACATTCTCCACGAAGAGCAGCCGGGTGTCGCCGGGCGGCCAGCCCTCCAGGTGGCGGCCGAGCATCCCGGCCTCCAGATGGCACAGCCCGTCGGTGAGCACCTGCTTGACCGGGACGCCCGAGCGGGCCAGTCGCGCCGCGTCGTTCTCGGTGGCGAGGTCGGCGGTCAGCGCCGCGACCGGCACGGACCGCTGTCGCGCCAGCATCAGTTCGCGTTCCAGGAGGGCGGTCTTGCCGCTGCCCGGGCTGGACAGCAGGTTGACGACCGTGATGCCGCGGGCGGCCAGTGCGGCGCGCAGGGTGTGCGCGGTCGCGTCGTTCTTGGCGAGTACGGCCTGTTGCAGGTCGACCACACGGCACATGGTTTCAGCGCTCCTCGGGGATCGGTTGGCGGGTGGGCGCGTGCGTCCGGCCGTCCTCCCAGCGCACGCTGACGATCTGCAGTTCACGGCCCGACAGCAGTTCGGTGCTCGCTCCGTCGCACCGGGGGCAGCTCAGCAGGGGCGGCATGCCGACGGCCCATTCGTGCGCGCACGGTCCACAGCGGGCCCTCCCCGGTACCGTGTCGGTGACCAGTTCGGCGCCTTCCAGCACGGTCCCGGCGCAGGCGAGTTCGAAGCAGAAGGACAGGGCGTCGGGTACGACGCCGGCCAGTTCACCGACCTGGAGTCGCACCGTTCGTACCGTGGTGACGTCGCCGGTCCGTTCCGCCGCCTCTTCCACCTGGCCGATCACCGCCAGCGCGATGGACATCTCGTGCATCGGTCTCCGTCCTGGCGGAGGCCGGTCACCGCCCCGCGGGGCAGGGCGTACATGAGCGGCCCGCCGCGGTCCATTAGAGGTGAGGCACCACTGGCCGACCGACCGGCACGCCGTCGCCGCCCGGCCGCGTACACCGTTCGCCGCAACAGCACATCGGCACGGCGTGGTCGGCCGGGCGGGCCGGCGTCGACTCACATCATGCGCATCCGCACGTAGCGCCTGATGTCGGGCAGGGACTGCACGACGAGGGCGGCCAGGGCGGCGACCAGCGCGCCACCGATGAGGTACTTCATCATCCTGTCTCTCCTCACTTCGCGGCGTCGGCGGCCAGGGCCCGCGGCGCCGGCTCTCCCGGTTCGTCGGGCCGGAGCATTTCTTCGATGAGCCGTACGGCCTCCGGTACGGCGTCGGACACCGGGGCGCTGAGACCGATGCGCTCTTCCACCGTGGCCGGTTCGCATCCCACCACCCGCGTACGCCGCGGCGGCCTGGCCCCGGTCGCGACGCAGAGCGTGCCCAGCAGGGCGAGCACGGTGTCGGGGGTCATCCGGTGGCCGTCGAGCGGTGCGGCGGGTGGCTCGTCGCCGCCGGGACCGTCGTGCTCGATCAGGTACAGGGTGCCGGGAACTCCGCCGCGTGCGGTGGCGTCCACCAGGATCAAGGTGTCGTAGCCGTCGAGGAGTTGGTAGGCGAGGTGCACTCCCCGTACGCCGATGTCCACAACTTCGACGTGGCCGGGCAGATCACGTGCGCCGAGTGCCCGCACGGTCTCGACGCCGAAGCCGTCGTCGCCGAGGAAGATGTTTCCGATGCCCGCGACGAGGACCTTGTCGCGCTCCGGGGACGGGTTCATGCGCCGTCCTCCAGCGGGGTGATTTCGTCGGGCTGGAAGTACAGGAAGCGTCCCTGCTCGCGGCGGATGTCGGCGCCCGGATCGTCCTCCACCGTCACCGCGAGGTGCACCCCGCCGTCCACGTCGTGCAGTACGGCCTCGACCTTCGCGTTGCGACCCGCGATGAAGAGGTCCTGCGCGTCGGTCTGCCGCAGCCCCGGTCGCAGCAGCACCCGGCTGCCCGCGCCCAGCGAGTGGCCGTCCACGACGACGCGGTCGCGTCCCGGGTCGAAGCCCGCGTCGCTCGCCGGGTCCCACCACGGGGTGTCCGGGCGCGCGACGCCGTACTCGTCGGGGAATCCGGCGGCGGCCGCGGTGGGCGCCGCTCCCGTAACCTCGCGCAGGCCGCGCACCGCCCCGTGCAGGCGTTCCAGGACCTCGGGGGGCATCGAGTCGGCCAGGTCGATCACGGCGGCGGCCCGTTCGTCGGTGCCCCGGGCCTCGCGTTTCTCCTCGTCGGTGAGGGCGGCGGTGCGCAGCGCGAGGATCTCGTCGATCTCGGTGGCGTCGTAGAGCGCCCCCAGGCTTTCCGGAGCGATGGCCGGGTGGTCCTCCAGGATGATCGGCGAGGACAGCACGACGTCCGTGCGGCCGGGTTCGCCGGCGAGCACGGGCCAGGTGTGCAGGTTGCGGCAGGTCGCGATCGCGCCCCTCGCCCACTCCGGGGGATCCGTCATCGACAGGAACGATCCGGCTCCCAGCCCCAGGAGCATGTGCGCGGCCACCAGGGAACGCGGGAGCGCCGCGTCCCGGTCGGCGGCCCGGCCGGCCGGAGGCGTCCAGGTGTTGGTGTTCTCGACGACGGCGGTCAGTCTCAGGACCCGGTAGGGCCCGTCGAGTTCGCGCGCCGACAGCCGGAGTACGCCGCTGATCTCCTCGCACCGGCGCACCAGCCGGCCGACGGTCCGGCCGGCCTCGTCGAGGACGGGCTCCGTCCCCTCCCCGGCGGGGCGGTCGAAGGGGACGGTGACCCCGTCACCCAGGAGGTCGTCCACCGCCACGACCGCCTCGACGCGCTCCTCGGTGCCCTCGTCCCAGGGGACCAGGACCCGGTCTCCCAGCCGGAGTTCGGGGACCGGGTCGAAGCCTCCGTCGGGGCGTGCTTGCTGAACCGTCCGCCGTCGGGCGCGCAGGAAGCGCAGTTCGACCGCCAGGGTGGCGCCCGCTTTGGGTTCCATCAGGCATTCGGTGTGCTGGAAGTCGTGCTCCTCGCAGTCGGCGCCCCAGGCGGGCGGGACGAGCACGCCGAACTGCCAGCGCAGCCGGTTCTTGGCGGCGGAGGCGCGGTACGGGTAGAGCACATAGCCCTCGAAGAGGACGGCGTCGGCCACTTGGCGGGCGACGGCGAAGCGCGCCTCGGTCTCCGGGGCGAAGGCGGTCACGCTCACGGAGCGGTCCTTCCGGTGCCGGCGGTGCTGCCGGTGAGAGCGGCGCCCTGTCGGGGCGGGGCTGCGGTGCCGGATTCGTCGAGCAGGGCCCGTACGGTCGCCTCCCAGGAGGGCAGCGCCCGTCGTGAGCGGAAGGCGAGCAGGGCGTCCATGGTGGCGCGGGGCAGCCGGATCCAGCCGCAGCCGGGGAAGTGCTGTTCGACCATCTCCCGCCAGGTCGCGACCGGCATCCTGAAGGTGGCTTCCCGGTCCCAGGGGACGGGTTCGACGCGGAAGCCGCCCGCTCCGGTGAACGCCGTGCCGGAGAACAGCATCAGCAGAGGTACCTCGCCGTCGGTGAGTGCGGCGAAATACCGGGTGGCGGCGATGTCCATGTCGTAGGTGCAGGGCACGACGAGGTCGGTCTCGGTCTCCCCGGTGAAGCCGGGGACCATGAGGGAGACCTGCGCGAACTGCACGGGCTGCAGGGTGCTGCCCCAGCGCGAGCGTTCGCCGAAGAGGTCCGCCAGTCCCTCGGCCTCGGCGCTGTCGTAGCCGCGTCGGGCGGGCTCGATACGGATCTGGCAGCGCAGCGCGAGGGCATGCACCGGTGCGTCGCCGGACGCGGTGACGCGCAGCCGGAACACCAGCGTCGGTCCGGCGGCGTAACGGTCGGCGCGAACTCCGGTGCAGGCGAAGGAGAACTCGGTCACGGCCGCCCCTCCCCGCCCACAGGGCGGGCGCGTTGACCGACGTGGTCGAAGAACGCGTCCAGGGCGGCGCGGGCCTCGGCCCCGCCGTCGAACCCCTGCCACAACAGGCGCATCCGGCCGACCAGTTCGTAGCAGATGTCGATCGGTACGAGATAGCAGGCGCAGTTGCCGTCGGTGCGGCGCAGCAGCAGCGCCTCCACGTCGGGTTCGAGGAGTTCGGCGAGGCGGCTGTCGCCGAGGACCGCAGTCCAGGTCGCCGGTTCGAGCTCGCTCTCGGTGGCCCCGGCCGGGCTCGGGTAGAGAGCCACCAGCCGGTCCAGCGCGGCATTGCGGAAGAAGAAGGCGACACCGACCGGGATCTGCAGAGCCTCCCAGGCATGGTCGTCGAGGCGGTGGTCCGGGTCGGTGAGATAGCGGTCCGGAACCGCGCGGAAGCGGCCCGCGGCGGCGCCCGGCTGCTCCATCAGCATCGCGCAGGAAACGCAGGCGCAGACGAGGGCACGTTGCTCGATGTCCACCAGGTGGCGGTGGTGCGCCTCGTCCACCGCCACCGCGCACAGCCCGCATCGCTCGGGCTGGGGCGCGCGTGGAGCAAGGAACTTGCGCAGACCGCGGAGGGCAGGCCTGGAGGCCGGGGGCGCGCTCATCGGGCCGTCGCCGACGCCGGGGCGGCGCCGATCTGGAGAAGCGCAGGCTCCCCCGGAGTCGCGGCGGGCTGCATTTCGACCGTGGTGACCTCCGGCGCAAAGCAGGCGAGCGCGTCCTCGGCCGCCTGCCGGGCCGCCGTACCGCCGCCCGCGCAGCCGCATCCGCCGCCCCCGGCGGTACGCAGCCGGAGGGTACCGGTCGTCTCGTCGAAGTCCACGACGTCCAGGTCGTGGTCGCGGACGCTGTCGAGCGCGCGGGCGATACGGGTGTCCCGGTCCTCGGGGTGGAGGTCGTGCAGGACGAGGAGGCTCGCGACCAGGTCGTCGCCGAGCAGCGCCGCCGTCGGGCCGCCCGAAGCCGTGCGGTTCTCGGACGCGGACAACAGGTGGAGCACCCGGGCCAGTCCTGCCCCGTAGAAGTCCATGAGGGCTTGCACGAGTTCCTCGGCCGCCGCGCGGGCGGCCGGATCGCCGGTGGCGGCGAGCCGGTCGAGCACGTCCTCGATCCTCCGCCCGGTCTGTACCGCGTCCACCGTCCTCGTCGCGTCGACCGCCGTCGTCTTCGTCGCGTCGCCCGCCGTGCCCGCGCTCATCCGCCCAGTCCGCTCAGGCCGGTGGGAACGTGCATCTTCTGTACGGTCTGGCCGCCGCCGACGTACATGTGGACGCCGCAGGGCAGGCAGGGGTCGAAGCTGCGGACGGTACGCATGATGTCGATGCCCTTGAAGTTCTCCGGGGTGTTCTCCTCGAAGATCGGCGTGTTCTGCACGGCGTCCTCGTACGGGCCGGGCGTGCCGAAGGTGTCCCGGGTGCTGGCGTTCCAGGGAGTGGGCGGGTACGGGTGGTAGTTGGCGATCTTGCCGTCGCGGATCACCATGTGGTGGGAGAGGACGCCGCGGACCGCCTCGGTGAAGCCGACGCCGATGCTCTCGTCGGGCACCTCGAACTTCTCCCAGGTCTGGGTGCGTCCGGCGCGGACCTCCTCCAGTCCCTTCTCCGCGAAGTGCAGTGCGACGGCGGCGGTGTAGGCCTGGAAGTAGGTGCGCGCGCGGTTGCGTTCCAGTGCGTTGCTCCAGCGCGGGATCTTCCACTCGAAGGTGGTCTCGGGCTTGGTCATGGTGCGCGGCAGGTTGATGACCACACTGTTGCCGGTGGCCTTGACATAGCCGGTGTCGACGAGCCCGGACAGGGCGGTGGACCACAGGCGGGCGATGGGTCCGCCGCCGGTGTCCAGCGCAAGGTGGTCCTTGCCGTCGAACCAGCGGGGCGACATGACCCAGCTGTACTTGTCGTCGAAGTTCCGCTTCTGCGGGGCGGGGATGGTGTGCTGGTTCCACGGGTGGCGCGGGTCGACCGGGTTGCCGAGCGGGTCGTGGGTGACGAACTGCTCCTGGCCCTGCCAGTCCTCGTAGTAGGAACTGCCCAGCAGGATACGGATGCCGAGGTTGATCTCGGTGAGGTCGTTGGTGACGAGTTTGCCGTCGACGATGATGCCGGGGGTGACGAACATCCGCCGGCCCCAGTCCGTCATGTTGGCGTAGGTGAAGTCGCAGTACTCCGGGTCGTTGAGCGCGCCCCAACAGCCGAGCAGGACCCTTCGGCGCCCCACTTCCTCGTACCCGGGCAGCGCCTCGTAGAAGAAGTCGAACAGGTCGTCGTGCAGCGGGACGACTCGCTTCATGAACTCCACGTAGCGCATCAGGCGGCTGAGGTAGTCCGTGAAGAGCTGTACGGAGGCGATGGTGCCGACGCCGCCCGGGTAGAGCGTGGAGGGGTGCACATGGCGTCCCTCCATGAGGCAGAACATCTCCCGGGTGTAGCGGCTCACCTGGAGGGCCTCGCGGTAGAACTCGCCCTCGAGGGGGTTCAGGGACCGCATGATGTCGGCGATCGTGCGGTAACCGTGCTCCCCCGCGTGCGGCGCCTCGGTGCGCTCGGCGAGTTCGAGGACGCCGGGGTTGGTCTCCTTGACCATCTTCTCGCAGTAGTCGACCCCCACCAGGTTCTCCTGGAAGATGTTGTGGTCGAACATGTACTCCGCGGACTCGCCGAGGTTGATGATCCACTCACCGAGGTGCGGCGGCTTCACTCCGTACGCCATGTTCTGCGCGTACACCGAGCAGGTGGCGTGGTTGTCGCCGCAGATACCGCAGATCCGGCTGGTGATGAAGTGGGCGTCGCGGGGGTCCTTGCCCCGCATGAAGACGCTGTAGCCACGGAAGACCGACGAGGTGCTGTAGCACTCCGCGACCCGCTTCTGCTTGAAGTCGATCTTCGTGTGGATCCCCAGGCTGCCCACGATCCGGGTGATCGGGTCCCAGGACATCTCCATCAGGCCGCTACCGTCGCCTGCCGCCTTCGTCTTCGGTGCCATCGTGTGTGTCGTGCCCTTCTTCGAGGGGGGTTGGGGGACGGATCTGGGGTGCGCGGCTCAGGTGCGGCGGTGGGTCACCACGGGGGCCGGTATCCGGTGGTGACCTTGTCTCCCTTGTGGCGCCACTTCGGCTCTTTGTCCACGGTGTGGGCGGTCAGGGACCGCAGTCTGCGGACCACCGTGCCGTAGGCGCCGCTCGCCTTGGTGGACAACGTCGCGCCCGGAGGCTGGTCCATGAACGGCATGAACTTGTCCGGGAAGCCGGGCATGGTGCAGGCGATGCAGATGCCGCCGACGTTCGGGCAGCCGCCGATGCCGTTCATCCAGCCGCGCTTGGGCACGTTGCACTTGACGACCGGGCCCCAGCAGCCGAGCTTGACCAGGCACTTGGGTGAGTCGTACGTCGTGGCGAAGTCGCCCTGTTCGTAGTAGCCCGCGCGGTCGCAGCCCTCGTGCACGGTGGCGCCGAACAGCCATGACGGACGCAGCTTGTCGTCGAGGGGGATCATCGGGGCGGAGCCGGCCGCCTGGTAGAGCAGGTAGGTGAGCGTCTCGGAGAAGTTGTCGGGCTGGATCGGGCAGCCGGGGACGCACACGATGGGGATACCGGCGTGGGACTTCCAGTCCCAGCCGAGGTAGTCGGGCACGCCCATCGCGCCGGTCGGGTTGCCCGCCATGGCGTGGATACCGCCGTACGTGGCACAGGTGCCGATGGCGACGACGGCCAAGGCCTTGGGCGCGAGCCGGTCGATCCACTCGCTGGTCGTGATCGGCTGGCCGGTCTCCGGGTTGTCGCCGAAGCCGCACCAGTAACCCTCGGGTTTGATCGACTCATTGGGGATGGATCCCTCGACGACCAGCACGAACGGGTCGATCTCGCCCCGCTCCCCCTTGAAGAACCACTCGATGAACGTGTCCGCGCCGCCGACCGGACCGCATTCGAAGTCGATGAGGGGCCAGTGGACGGCGATCTTCGGCAGACCCGGCAGCACTCCGAGCGCGATCTGCTCGATGCTGGGCTGCATCGCGGCTGTCAGCGCGACCGAGTCTCCGTCGCAGCTCAGCCCGGCGTTGATCCAGAGGATATGGATCGTGGGCGTCTCGTCGGCAGGCGTACCACCGGTGTCCGGTGCGCCTGCCGTGCTCCGCGTCGCGGCTGTCATGGGACCGTCTCCTACCTGAACAGAAGCATCTATTTCGACCATCGTTTCCTTGCTACCAGTAATCCGGCCGGGGCGAGTCGCCATAGGCGGCCGTTCCGGTGACGAGGGTGGTGGACCGGTCCGCTCCCGTCCCCCGCGTGAGGGGCGGCCTCTCCTTGCGGACGAACGCGCGACGCAGTGCGTGATACGGCGCAGCGGGGTCGTCGAACGTCTCGCGCATCCGAGCCAGCTCCCGCTCCCGGAAGGAAGCGAGGGGCGCGTCGCTCTCCTGGCGTTCCAGCTCGGCCTTCTTCGCGGCGATACGTGACCGCGTTCCGGGCAGCGCCGCCAGGCGGGCCGCCAACCGGCCGACCTCGGCGGCGAAATACCCCGGACCGCAGTCGATCACCCGGTCGACGAGTCCGAGGCCGCGGGCGCTCGCGGCGCTCATCGGCAGGGCCTCACGCATGAGCCGGTCGGCCGCCGCGGCTCCCACGCGGCGAGGCAGCGTGTGCGTCCAGTACTCCGAGCCGTACAGGCCCATGAGGCGGTAGTGCGGATTCAGTACGCAGCCGGTGCGGCACCACACCTCGTCGGCCGCCAGGGCGAGCATCACGCCGCCCGCGGCCGCGTTGCCGGCGACCGCGGAGACCACCAGTTTGTCGGTGGTCGTCAGGATCGCCTCGACGAGGTCGTCCATGGCGTTGATGTTGGCCCAGGACTCGGCGCCGGGGTCCGCGGCCGCCTCGATGACGTTGAGGTGGATCCCGTTGGAGAAGAAGTCCCGTTGGCCACCGAGCACAAGCACCGAGGTGGGGCGTGTGCACGCCTCCCGGTAGGCGTCCAGCAGACGTCGGCACTGGGTGGTGTTCATCGCCCCGCCGGGGAAGGAGAAGGAGAGGAAGCCGACGTTGCCGTCCTCGCGGTAACGGATGTCCGCCCAGGTGCGCCGCCGTGCGTCCGGGGACAGGGGGGCGGCGAGTTCGGGCAGGGCGGGCAGCCGGTCGCCGAGGGCGAGCACGGCGGGGAGTTTGAAGGTGCGCGGCTGTCCGGGCGCGCGCCGGCCCCGCAGCTCGGGAATCCAGACGGCACCGTCCTTCGTGGCCCGGCAGATCGCTCCCGCCCTGGTGGCCAGCAGCGTTCCCGGTGCCCCGCGCAGACCGTCCTCGGGGTGACCGCCGTGGAGGTACCACTCGGTGCCGAGCAGCACGTCCAACACGCCGGGCTGCGAGTCCGCCGCGCGCAGCTTGCGCAGGACGGTCTCTGTACGGTCCGCGTCCCAGTCGATCCGCCGGACGCTCTGGTCGAGGTACGGGCGGATGCGCACCGGGGTGTCACCCGCGGGCGCCGCGATCTGCCCTCGCGGGGTGTGGGTCCCGGAGGCGAAGCGCTCGACGGCGAGCATGACGGCCGTCAGCGCGGCGTCGGCGATCTCGTTGCGGTACAGGTCACTCTTGGAAACCGGCGGGACCGGACACGGTACGCACGCCCAGACGTCCCCGGCGTCCATTTCCTCGTCGGCCTGAAGGACCGTCACACCCCAGTGTTCGGCGCCCTCGTGGATCGCCCAGTCGAGAGAGGACGGGCCTCGGTCCCCGAGCGGCCCCGGATGGACGATGAAGCACGGGTAGGCGGCCCACACCTCCTGGGGGATCGCCGTCTTCAGCATGGGGGCGACGACGAGCTGCGGCGCGTGCCGCCGTACCGACTCGGGCAACGGGCAGTCGGGCAGGGCGAGTTCCACCGCGACCGTGTGCCCGTGGTCGCGCAGTTCGGCATGGACACGCTGCGTAAGGCTGTTGAACGCGCTGGCCACGAGCAGGATGTGCACCAGGACCTCCCGGCGGCGACAGTGCGGGCGGCGAAGCCCCGGCCGACTGCGATCGTCGGGCACGTCGAGCCGTCGACCCCGGCGACAGGCTGTGCGGTCACCCGAAAAGCGGGGCCCTCGGCATCATCGCCGCGGCCATCCGGCCGGTTCTGGTGGTCGGATGGGCGGCCGGCGTCCGGCGTCCGGCGTCCGGCGTCCGGCGTCCGGCGTCCGGCGTCCGGCGTCCGGCGTCCGGCGTCCGGCGTCCGGCGTCCGGCGTCCGGCGTCCGGCGTCCGGCGGTGCACGACGGCCAGGCGGGTTGGGGCCGCCCCTCGCGACACGCCGGGTAGGCGCTGTGGGCTGCCACCGACCTACCGCACCTACTGCACCTACTGGCGGACGTTCTTAGCGACGGACATCTGAGAACCATCCCTGTAGGACCGGCTCCAAGTAGTCCACTTGCGAACCGCCCAGGGCCGCCAATCCGTCCGGGGAGCGAATGAGGACGATCCGGTCCAGTTCCGGATCACGACCCTGTGCCGCCACCGAGGACACCAGGTCCGCGAACCGTTCGCGCAGGAACGATGTCGGCAGGTACGGAGCGAGGAACAGGACACCGACGCTCCCGTTCCCGGCGCGTGTGACGCGCCACGGGGTCAGGTCGTCGGGCGGTATGTCGACTCCGGTCTCCTCGACCAGTTCCCGGGCCGCGTGCCGACGGAGCGCGGCCGCGTCCAGGGGCTCGTGGTCGTCCGGCGGTTCCACGGAGCCGCCCGGCAGCTGCCAGCGCCCCGGGGAGGCCGTCCACGACGACATCCGCCCCACCAGCAGACCCCCGTCGTCCGTCGGCTGCACGACCGCGACGAACAGCGACGACAGCCACGAGGTGGCGCCTGGGACCCGACGCAGGGCGCGGAGCCGGTAGGTCGTCCGGGCCCAGGTGACGACCACGTCGCGCGGCCCGTCCCGGTCGAGCCCCGCGCATGCCGCCACCGGCCCGTCGAAGAGGCGGGGGTTCGCCTGACGGGCCGCGTCCCACACCCGGTTCATGGCCGCCAGGTCTTCGGGCGACACCAGAGGCGCGGCGGTTTCGACCAGGCGGAGTCGATGGAACTCCAGGAGTTCGACGCCGCGGGGTTGCCTCTGTGGCTCGGCCATCGGCTCATGCTGGCACGCCGGTGTCACCGACGGCGGCTCGCGGCCTCGTGAGATTTCGGGTGGCGGGTCGTAAGTCGGGCGATCCGCCCCGGTAACGGCGCCGGGCACCTGCGGGACAACTCGGGTACGGGCGGGGGCGGTTCATTTCCGCTCCCGCCCCGCTGATCACCGCAAGGACGAGGTCCTTGGGGATGCCGACGGCTCCGGAGTTCCCCGCCGCAGCCAAGGTCCACGGCCACGCAGGAACTATGGAAGCTCCCCGTCCGCGCAGACCACGTCCCCGGCCGAACCACCCTGGCGCGAAGCGGCGGGCGGCGGTGCCGTGCTGTCGCGCACGACGAGCTTGGTGGGTACCAGCCTGGTGCCGTGTTCCGCACCCTCGTGGCGCATCCGCCGCAGTACGCCCTCGACGCAGAGGCGCCCCACTCCGGCGAAGTCCTGGTGCACCGTGGTCAGGGGCGGCACGAAGGAACCTGCCTCGGGGATGTCGTCGAAGCCGATGACGCTGACGTCGTCGGGGACCTTCCGGCCGCGCTCGTGCAAGGCCCGCAAGAGCCCCAGTGCCATCTGGTCGTTGGCGGCGAAGACCGCCGTACAGTCCTCCTGGTCGGCGAGCAGCAGACCCGCGCGATAGCCGGACTCCGCCGACCAGTCGCCTCGCACCAGGGGTGGCGGGACGCGGCCCGCCTCGGTCAGCGCGGTGTGCCAGGCGTCGGCACGGCGTTGTGCCGCGAAGGACTCCGCGGGGCCGGCCAGATGCCAGACCGTGCGATGGCCGAGGTCCAGCAGATGCCGTACGGCGGCACGGGCACCGCCGGCCTGGTCGGTGTCGACCACGCTGTAGCGGTCGCCGGCGTCCGAGTCGGCGACGACGACCTGGACATGAGGAGGCAGGGAGACGGTCACCGCATCGAGAAGGTGCACTTCCATGATGACGATGACGGCGTCGACGGCTAGCTCTCCCAGCCGGGAGAAGGCGCCGCGCACCTCGTCCTGGGTGGGGACGGCGACGGGCAGGAGCGTGACGGCGTAGCCCTCCTGCGCCGCGGACGTGGCGATCGCCTCCAGGGTGCGCATATTGCCCGTGGTGGAGAGGTTGAAGGTGATGACCCCGATGGTGCGGAATTCGCCGCGCTTGAGGGCCCGGGCGGCGCTGTTGGGCCGGTAGCCCAGTTCCTTCATCGCCGCCAGCACCTGTTGCCGGGTCTCTTCGTTCACATTCTCGTAACCATTGGACACACGGGAGACGGTCTGCGAGGAGACTCCGGCCAGGCGTGCGACATCCGCCATGGACACACTCTGGGTGCGCCGCACGGCCCGTTTCCCCATGTGTGTGCGGGCCGGATCCTTGCCCGTCGAGGCGCTGTCCGTGGTGTCCACCCGTCTCCTTCGCTACCCGAGTCGCAGATTCACCAGACGACCCTTGACCGCCGACATTGGCGCAGTGTAGACATGCCGCCATCAGATGTTTACGTAAACATAACAGCCCGCAGATCTGTCTGGGGCGCCGTGTTTGCGCAAACATCGCGACGGCGTGAGACGCCGGCTCCGAGATGGACGAGCGAGGAACGACATGACGACGCTACAACCGTCGGCGGCCGCTGAGCGGCGCACAACCCGGTCTCCGGTGAAAGGGGATCGCCGCTCCTGGACGGGGTGGGGGTTCATCGGCCCCTTCGTGGCCGTGTTCGCCCTCGTCTTCCTGGCACCCATCGGGTACTCGATCTACCTCAGCCTCTTCAGGGACCAGCTGATCGGCGGCACAAGCTTCGTCGGCCTGGACAACTACCAACAGGCCCTGGAAGACGACCAGTTCTGGAACTCCCTCGTACGGGTGTCGCTGTTCCTGGTCATACAGGTGCCGATCATGCTCGGCATCGCCCTGTTGATCGCCCTCGCGCTGGACAGCGGCCGTCTCTACGGCAGGGACTTCTTCCGCATCACGATCTTCCTGCCGTACGCCGTGCCCGCCGTGGTGGCCACCCTGATGTGGGGCTTCATGTACGGCACGCGCTTCGGACTCGTCGGGGACATCAACGACGCCTTCGGTGTGACCCTGCCCGACCCGCTCTCGACCGACCTGGTCCTGGCGTCGATCGGCAACATCGTCACCTGGGAATTCGTCGGCTACAACATGCTGATCTTCTACTCCGCGCTGCGCGTCATCCCGAACTCCCTCTACGAGGCCGCGGAGATCGACGGCGCCGGACAGTTCCGCGTCATCACCGCCATCAAGCTCCCCGCGATCCGCGGCGCCCTCGTCATCGCGACGATCTTCTCGATCATCGGCAGTTTCCAGCTCTTCAACGAGCCGAGCATCCTGCGGCTGCTGGCGCGCAACGCCATCACGACGGACTACACCCCGAACTACTACACCTACTCGCTGTCCTTCAACGGCCAGCAGCACAACTACTCCGCGGCGGTCGCCATCATCATGGGGCTGATCACCATGGTCGTCGCCTATGTCGTGCAGCTCCGCGGCATGCGCAAGGGAGCGTGACACGATGAGCAGCACGAGCAGCCCCGTCACCACCGCCTCCCCGTCCGCATCCGTCCAGACCGTCGAAGCGAGCAAGGGTGCGCCCCGACTGCGCAAGTCCCGTCGGAACGAGCCCGGGCGCCCCAAGCGCAGCGTGCTCCTGACCCTGCTCACCGGCGTGTTCCTGCTCTACACCCTGGTGCCCCTGGTGTGGCTGGTCATCAGCGCCACCAAGACCCAGGAAGGGCTGGCCACGTCGTCCGGCCTCTGGTTCAGCGACGACTTCGCTCTCTGGGACAACATCAGGGAGACGTTCACCTACAACGACGGCATCTTCGTACGCTGGTTCCTGAACACCCTGCTGTACGTCGGGCTCGGCGCCGGCGGTGCCACGTTCCTGGCGATCCTGGGCGGCTACGCGCTGGCGAAGTTCACCTTCCCCGGAAAGCGCGCCGTCTTCGCCGTGGTCATCGGTGCCGTCGCCGTCCCGGGTACCGCCCTGGCGGTGCCCACCTTCCTGATGTTCAGCAAGATGGGGCTGACCGACACACCGTGGGCGGTGATCATCCCCTCGCTCGTCTCACCCTTCGGCCTCTATCTGATGTGGGTCTTCGCCACCGAGGCCATCCCGAACGAACTGCTCGAGGCCGCCCGGATGGACGGCGCGAGCGAGGTGCGGACCTTCTTCCAGGTGAGCCTGCCGCTGCTGGCGCCGGGCATCGTGACCGTCCTGCTGTTCACCACGGTCGCTACCTGGAACAACTACTTCCTGCCGTTGATCATGCTCAAGGATCCGAACTGGTACCCCTTGACCCTGGGCCTGGACGCCTGGAACTCCCAGGCCCAGACGATCGGTGGCGACGTGATCTTCAACCTGGTGATCACCGGTTCACTGCTCACCATCGTGCCGCTGATCGTCGCGTTCCTGCTGCTGCAGAAGTACTGGCAGTCCGGGCTCGCCGCCGGAAGCGTCAAGGAATAACCACCCTCAGGCCCCCACACCCCCCTCAGCGTCACCGCATTCACCCTCACCCTGTCCCACCCACGAAGAAGTGGAAGCATCTCCATGCGCAGAACCACCAGCCGCCTGCTGCGCGGCATAGCCCTCGTCTCCGCCCTCGCCCTGGGAGCGACCGCCTGCGGTTCCAGTGACGACAGCGCCGACCAGAAGCCGGTCTCCGCCGGGGACATCCAGGCGGCTCTGGAGAAGGGCGGCACGGTCACGGTCTGGGCCTGGGAGCCCACGCTCAAGACGGTCGCCGCCGACTTCGAGAAGAAGTACCCCAAGGTCAAGATCAACCTTGTCGGCGAGCGGTCCGGCGACAAGCACTACACCGCCCTGTCGAACGCCATCTCGGCCAAGAAGGGCGTCCCCGACGTCGCGCAGGTCGAGTACTTCGCGCTGAGCCAGTACTCCCTCACCGAGGGCCTCAGCAACCTGGCCCCCTTCGGCGCCGACAAGCTCAAGGACAAGTACACGCCCGGCCCGTGGAACGCCGTGAGCGAGGGTGACGCCGTCTACGGCCTGCCGATGGACTCGGGCCCCATGGCGATGTTCTACAACAAGAAGATCTTCGACAAGTACAAGATCGCGGTCCCGACCACCTGGGACGAGTACGTCGAGGCGGCCGGCAAGCTGCACAAGGCCGACCCCAAGGTCTACATCGCCAACGACGCCGGCGACGCGGGCTTCACCACCAGCATGCTGTGGCAGGCCGGTTCGCGTCCCTACAAGGTCGACGGCACCACGGTGAACGTCGACTTCTCCGACGCGGGCGCCAAGAAGTACACGGACACCTGGCAGAAGCTCATCGACGACAAGCTCGTCTCGCCCATCAACGGCTGGACCGACGACTGGTACAAGGGCCTGGGCGACGGCACCATCGCCACCCTGACCACCGGTGCCTGGATGCCCGCCAACTTCGTCACCGGCGTCCCGCAGGCGGCCGGTGACTGGCGCGCGGCCCCGATGCCGGCCTGGACCAAGGGCGAAAAGGCGAGCGCGGAGAACGGCGGCAGCTCCCTGACCCTGCCCGAGCTGGGCAAGAACAAGGAACTCGCCTACGCCTTCGTCGAGTACGCGAACGCCGGTGACGGTGTGCAGTCCCGTGTCGACGAGGGCGCCTTCCCGGCGACCACCGCGGAACTCCAGTCCGACTCGTTCCAGAACAAGGAGTTCGAGTACTTCGGCGGGCAGAAGGCCAACGAGATCTTCGCCGACTCCGCCGCCAACGTCGCCAGCGACTGGTCGTACCTGCCCTTCCAGCAGTACGCCAACTCGATCTTCAACGACACCGTCGGCAAGGCCTACATCTCCGGCACGAAGCTGGCCGAGGGGCTGAAGTCCTGGCAGGACGCCTCCATCAAGTACGGCACGGAGCAGGGCTTCACGGTGAAGTAGCCGTTCCGAAGTGACAGTTCCGCAGTAAGCCCTCTGAAGTAACGCTCAGAAGTACCCAAGCACCCCGCGCCGCCCCGTGCAGCACACCCGGAAGGACCATCATGATCTCCACCCTCCTGTCCCAGTTGCAGCACGGGGCGGACGGTGATTCCACTCCCCGCCTCGCCTACGGCGCCGACTACAACCCGGAGCAGTGGCCACGCGAGGTGTGGGAGGAGGACGTACGGCTGATGCGCGAGGCCGGCGTCAACATCGTCTCGGTGGGGATCTTCTCCTGGGCCCGCATCCAGCCGGCCGAGAACGAGTGGGACTTCGCCTGGCTCGACGAGGTCATGGACCTGCTGCACGCGGGTGGCATCGGGGTCGACCTGGCCACCGCCACCGCGTCCCCGCCGCCCTGGCTCACCACGGCGCACCCGGAGATCCTTCCGGTGACCGCCTCCGGTGAGACGGTGTGGCCGGGGGCGCGGCAGCACTGGCGGCCCACCTCGCCCGTCTTCCGTGAGCACGCGCTGCGCCTGGTGCGGAAGATGGCGGAGCGGTATGCGAACCACCCCGCGCTGGTGGCCTGGCACGTCTCCAACGAGCTGGGCTGCCACAACATCTACGACTACTCCGACGACGCCGCCCGTGCCTTCCGCGACTGGCTGCGCACCCGCTACACCACCCTGGACGCGCTCAACCACGCCTGGGGCACCTCCTTCTGGTCCCAGCGGTACAGCGCCTGGGAGCAGATCCTGCCGCCCCGGCTGGCCGGCTCCCACCCGAACCCCACGCAGCAGCTGGACTTCAAGCGCTTCTCCTCCGACGTACTGAAGGAGTACCTGCGCGCGGAGCGCGACCTGCTGCGCGAGATCACGCCCGATGTTCCGATCACCACCAACTTCATGGTGATGGGCAACACCAAGGGGATGAACTACGCCGACTGGGCCGCCGAGGTCGACTTCGTCTCCAACGACCACTACGTCGTCCCCGGCCCGCAGGACCGGGACGAGCTGTCCTTCTCCGCCAACCTGGTCAGTGGCATCGCCGGCGGACGTCCCTGGTTCCTCATGGAGCACTCCACCAGCGCCGTCAACTGGCAGCCGATCAATGTGGCCAAGCGTCCCGGTGACCTGGCCCGTGACTCGCTGGTGCACGTCGCGCACGGCGCCGACGCCGTGTGCTACTTCCAGTGGCGCCAGTCGGCGGCCGGCGCGGAGAAGTACCACTCGGCGATGGTGCCGCACGCCGGACGCGACAGCGAGGTCTTCCGTGCGGTGACCGGCCTCGGGCAGACCCTCAAGACGCTGGCCCCGGTCGCGGGTACCGAGCGCGAGCCTGCGCGGGTCGGGATCGTCTTCGACTGGGAGTCGTGGTGGGCCAGTGAGCAGGACTCCCACCCCACCGCCCGGCTCGACTACCGCCAGGAGGCGCTCGACTGGTATTCCGCCCTCCTCGCCCTCGGCG
Organism: Streptomyces sp. SD15; assembly: GCF_054462255.1. NCBI lineage: Bacteria > Bacillati > Actinomycetota > Actinomycetes > Kitasatosporales > Streptomycetaceae > Streptomyces > Streptomyces sp. SD15. The sequence continues at coordinate 63,058 of NZ_JBTLMO010000003.1, forward strand.
TCCGGGCCGATGTCGTCACCGCGCAGACGGAGCTGGACCGCTACCAGGTGCTGATCACACCGGTGCTGCATGTCGTCCCCGCCGCGCTGGCCAAGGAACTCACCCGGTACGTCGAGAACGGCGGCCACCTGGTCACCACGTACTTCTCCGGCGTCGTCGACGAGAACGACCACATCTGGCTCGGCGGCTATCCCGGAGCTCTGCGTGAACTGCTCGGCATCCGCATCGAGGAGTTCGGCCCCCTGCTCGACGGCGACACGGTCGATGTCGCAGTGGACGGCGAACCGGACGGCGCCGCCACGGGCACCGGAACCCTGTGGACCGACCGGGTCACCGTCACCGACCCGGACGTGGAGGTGCTGGCCCACTACCGCAGCGGTACGTACGCCGACCGCCCCGCAGTCACCCGCCGCACGACGGGCCGGGGCTCGGCGGCGTACGTCTCCACCCGGCTCGGAGCCGACGGCCTCACCGGTCTGCTGCCGAAGCTGCTCGCCCCGGCCGGTGTCGGCAGTGAACTGCCCGACTCGGCGCGCGGAAGCGTCGAGCTGATCGTGCGGCGCAACGCCGACAGCCGCTATCTGTTCCTGGTCAACCGGACCGACGAGACGGTGCCGCTGACCGGACTCGCCGGGGATCTCCTGGTCGGCCGGACGGACGACGACGGCACCGTCGTCCTCTCCCCGCGGGACGTCGCCGTGCTGCGGCAGCCCGCCCCCTGACGCCCCTCGAACAGCACCAAACCGTTCGGAGGGTCATACACCGCCCGTGCCCGCTCAGGGCACGGGCGGTGCACCGAAGCGACCACAGACGAGTTGGGAGCACACGATGGCACGCCGCCGTACCCGCACGAGACGGCTTTTGGGAACCATCGGAGTCACCGCCCTGGCCACCGGGGCAGCACTGGTCACCGCCCCGCCGACGAGCGCGGAAACCTCGACGGTGGCGGCCGCTTCCGTCACCGTCCGGCCGGACCCCTCCTACAAGGAGCAGAGCTTCGAGGGGTGGGGCACCAGCCTGGTCTGGTTCGCCAACGCCACCGGCGACTACCCGGCGGAGATCCGCGAGAAGCTGGCCCAGCTCCTCTTCGGCGACGACGGCCTGGCCCTCAACATCGCCCGCTACAACATAGGTGGCGGCAACGCCCCCGACGTCAAGGACTACCTCCGGGCCGGCGGGGCGGTCGAGGGCTGGTGGAAGGCCCCGGACGGCACCACCCGCACGGACACCGACTGGTGGAGCGCCGACGACGCCGCCGACTGGAACCCGGACTCCGACGCCACGCAGCGCTGGTGGGTGGACCGGATCAAGAACGACATCGACCACTGGGAGACGTTCAGCAATTCGCCGCCCTGGTTCATGACCACCAGCGGCTATGTCTCCGGCGGCTTCAACTCCACCGACGAACAGCTCAAGGCGGACTCCGTCGACGACTTCGCCGCCTATCTGGCGGGCGCGACCAAGCGACTGGAGAAGGCGCACGGCATCAAGGTCGACACCCTCGACCCGTTCAACGAACCGAACACCAACTACTGGGGCACCCGTCTGGGAACCGACGGCCAGCCGGTCGGCGGCCGTCAGGAAGGGGCTCACATCGGCCCCGAACTCCAGCAGAAGGTGATCCGCGCGCTGGCCCCCGCCCTCAAGAAGGCGAAGACCGGCGCGGAGATCTCGGCGATGGACGAGACCAACCCGAACCTCTTCGCGCAGAACTGGAACTCGTACTCCCAGGATGTGCGCGATCTCGTCGGCCAGATGAACGTCCACACCTACGGCACCGGCGGCCGCACCAGCGCGCGTGACCTGGCCAAGGCCGCGGACAAGCCGCTGTGGATGAGCGAGGTCGAGGGCGACTGGGGTGACGGCCAGAGCTTCACGGACATGCGTCCCGGCCTCGGGCTGGCCCAGCAAATGGTCGACGACCTGCGCGAACTCGAGCCCAAGGCCTGGGTGTTCTGGCAGCCCGTCGAGGACTACGACAACATGAAGCCCGGCGGGGAGTCGGCCAAGGGCGGCAACTGGGGCAGCATCCAGCTCCCGTTCAGCTGCACCTCCGAGGACACCCTCGAATCCTGCCCGATCTACACGAACACCAAGTTCGACACCGCCCGCAACTTCACGCACTACATCAAGCCGGGCGACCGACTGATCAAGACCGACGACACCTCCAGCGCGGCCGCGGTCTCCAAGTCGGGCAAGGCGGCGACCGTCGTCCACGTCAACCGCACCACCGACGCCCGTACGGTCACCATCGACCTGTCCAAGTTCGGCCACATCGCCCGCAACGCGACGGTGACTCCTGTCGTCACCAGCGCCGACGGCAAGCTCGCTCGGCAGACACCTGTCGCGGTCACCGGCCGCCAGGCCACGTTCACCGTGCCCGCCCAGTCCGTGACCTCCTTCGTCGTGAAGGGCGTGTCCGGTGTGGCGAAGGACGCCGCCCTGCTGAAGAAGGGCCACACGTACGAACTGACCGGCGTCCAGAGCGGCAAGGCGCTCACCGTCGCGGACGACGGCACCAAGCTCGTCATCAAGACCGCGAGTGCGGACGCGGTCGGCACGGGTCAGCAGTGGCAGCTGCGGCAGATCAGCGGTGACACCGGCAACCGGCAGCGGTACGTGTTCACCAACCCCGCGGAAGGAAAGCGGCTGGCCGTTCGTGACGGCGCCCCGGTCCTGGAGGCGGACAGCGGTCGGCGTGACAAGGCCACTCAGTGGATCATGTCGACGACCGGCGACGGCACGTGGACCCTGGTCAACGCCGCCACCGGCGGGCTCCTCGAGGTAGGCGGCCAGGCCACCGCCGAGGGATCCGCCGTCACGATGTGGACGCCGAACTCCGGTTCCAATCAGCGGTGGAAGGTCTCCGACGTGACCGAGCGGGTCGGGTCGTAGCGTTCAGCGGATGCGGGGTCCCGGCGTTTGGTAACCCCGCATCCGCATCCCCGCGTCTTCCGGGTGGGCTGCGGGGCCTTGTGCGTCAGGTGAGGTCGAGAAGACCTCGGCGCACGGCCTCCGACACAGCCGCCGCCCGATTGTCGACCTTGAGTTCGCGATAGACGCGCACGAGGTGCGTCTTGACCGAGGCCTCACTGAGGAACAGCGCGTCGCGTCGGCAATGGCCCGGTTGCTTCGTCCCGCGGCCATCAGCCGGACAACCTCGATCTCGCGATGGCTCAAGTCATGGTGGGTATCGACCACTTGGCCGACGAGTTCAGCGACGATCTCCGCCGCGCGTCGGGGTGTCACCCCCGGCGTAGATGACGAGCTTGCCGCCCTCCGCCAGGGCCGCCTGGTACAGCTCGTCGAGCGTCCTGGTCTCCTCGGATCCGGCGGCCCGTCGGGATCCGGCGGGCGAGGCAGCGGCGGCGGGGATCGCCGTGGTACCGAGCGCGCCGACGCCGAGGGCCGCACCGGCTCCGGTGGCAAGTACACGTCGTCTGCTGAGGAAGCTGGACACTCTGCGGGCCTCTCTTCGGGGGTGAGGACCTGGGCGCGACTCGCCACCATGGTCAGTGGTGAGTCTGGCCCCGCAGAGAGGCCTTTCGCGTCGTCGATTCGGAGCGGACGACACGCCGACGATGGAACCGGCGTTCAATGGAACGGTTGAACGCCGGTGACCGAAGACCCCGGGTCACCGACCCGCGTCCGGGAGTACCGGTCGTCGGCGCACCCACCCGAACAGAGCCACCGAACACACTGCCGCGAACGCGCACCAGGTCGACACGAACTCCAGCTCCCACAGCGCACAGCAGATCCCCGCACCCTCGCCGACCAGCACACCGAACAGCAGAAGTCGACGATCGCCGGAGAGCAGGAAGGAGCCGACGGTGGCCAGGAGGTAGCCCGCGACGAGCAGTTCCGGGTGGGACAGATCGACGACGTAGCCCAGGGTGTGGCCGTGGATCTCGGCCCGCACGGGACGGGCCGCGAGAGCGTACGCCAGTGCCGCGGCGGTCGCGGCGCCGATGGCCAGCGGGACCATGAGGCGGCGCCGGGCGTGCCCTGGCGCCGCGCACATCACACCGGCCGGCACCCACACCGCCAGCAGCGGAAGGGCGATGACGGCCCAGGCGACGGTGGCGGGCCCCGTACCCCCACCGGAGTCCCAGACCACGGACTCGACGATCTGATGAGCCCCGAGGAGCAACGGCAGCGCGGCCAACGGGAGATCACGGGCCCGTCGCGCCCATGTCACACAGACCACTCCCACAGCGGCGATACCCGCACCGGCTGCCAGGTCGGCCGTCGCACTCCAGCACATCGCGTCACCATGGGGTCGGCCGTCAGGTGATGACACACCTCTACGGTGCACCACGCTACGGGGGCGGCGCACCCATGTCCCCGGTGGACACGGCAGTCACGGGGGACGGCCCAGGAACCCCTGGGATTGCCCGGCCGGTAAGCGCTCTCTAGACTCCCGTGCGATGGACACGGAAACCTCCCTCGAAGACGCCTACTTCGACTCCTGCCCCTGGGATTTCGTTCCTCGTGCCTCCGCCGGGCAGCGCGCCGCACAGGACGCCCACCAGCGGCGGCTGGCGGATTCCGGCGCGAGCTTCGGGCCGGACTGCTACGTCTCTGAGGCCGCCGGTGTCTTCGCCGACGCGCTGCGGCTGGGCGCGAACTCCTATATCGCCGGGCATGCCTATGTCACCGGAGAGGTGACCGCGGGCTCCGACTGCACCATCAACCCGTACGCCACGGTCCGGGGCCGGATCGCCCTCGGCGACGGGGTGCGGATCGGCGCGCACAGTTCGCTGCTCGGCTTCAACCACGGCTTCGCCCCCGACCGGCCCGTGCACCGGCAGCCACTCACCAGCAAGGGCATCACCGTCGGCGACGACGTGTGGATCGGCTCGCACGTCGTCGTCCTCGACGGGGTGGCCATCGGCGACCACTGTGTGGTGGGCGCGGGCGCGGTCGTCACCAAGGACCTGCCGCCGTGGACCATCGCCGCCGGCAACCCGGCCCGCCCGCTGCGCGATCGCCGCGCCCAGGGCGCATCACCGGATCGAGCGGTTCCGGGTGACCTGGGGGACGCCGTCGCCCGGTTCGCCGACCGGGCCCGGGCGCAGGCCGCCGACCTCATCGCCCGCTGCTGGGATCCTGACACCGGCCGCTATGCCGATCGGCCGGGCGCGGCGGCGACGGTGCGCGCGCAGTGCGACGCCATCGAGATCGCCGACCTGCTGCTGGGCTCGCCCCCCGAGCAGTTGGCCACCGCCGAACACACCGAGCGGCTGCGGGGCCTGCAGGACCCCGGCAGCGGTCTTGTGCCCGAGTTCGCCCCCGACGGCGGTCCGGGAGTGCTGCCCACCCCGGCCGACGACGGCTGGATCGACGACGGCGCCGCCGAGTACCACGTGCTGTCCGTGGGGTACGCCCTGGACCTGCTGGGTTCCCGTTTCACCCAACCGGTCCATGTCGTACGGAACATGACGCCGGGTCAGTTGATGTCCCGCCTGGAGTCGCTGCCGTGGCGGACGCGGGCCTGGTCGGCCGGTGCCTGGGTGGACTGCTGGGCGACCGGCGCGTATCGCAATCTGGAGCTCGGCGCCGAGTCCGGGCAACCCGGCGCGCTGGAAGCGCTGTTCGGCTGGCTGACCACGCGGGTGGATCCGTGGACGGGGATGTGGGGCGAGGCCGACTCGCCGGCCGCGGGTCGGCTCCAGCTGGTCAACGGCTACTACCGGCTCACCCGCGGCTCCTTCGCGCAGTTCGGCCTCGAAGTGCCGTACCCGGAGCGGGTCGTGGACACCGCGCTGGCCCATGGCGGAGAGCCCCGCTGGTTCACGGCGGGTCGGGAGAACGCCTGCAATGTGCTGGACGTGGCGCACCCCTTGTGGCTCGCGGGGCGCCGGACCGGTCATCGGGGGGCCGAGGTGCGGGCGTGGGCCGAGGAGCAGCTGACGCGGGCGCTGGGGCGCTGGCGGGACGGCGCCGGATTCGGTTTCGGCCCTGCGGGTGAGGGGGGCTCGGGTCCGGGGCGGGAGCCGGGGCTGCAAGGCACCGAGATGTGGCTCGCGACGGTTTGGCTGCTGGCGGATCTGGCGGGGGTGGCGGACCGGTTGGGGTACCGGCCTCGGGGCGTTCATCGCCCGGAACCGGGTCGGTCGTCGGGGTTCGGGGCGCCCGGGTAGGCCACGCGGTGCGGCGCTCCCCGGCATGCCGCACGCAGACAGCCACGCTCGTCCACCGAAGCCTGGGTCCTGAGGACCGCTCCGGGCCTGCGCGAGCAGGAGTCCCGAGGAGCGGGAGGCCGGGTTTTCGGAGTGCGGGTTGCCGAATAACCCGCCGTTGATCCACTCGGCGCTCCCCCTCGATGCCGGAGACGTCTTTGGTGCCCCAATGTGACCGGTGGCTGTGCCTCGTCCATGAGTCCGCTCCGCCCGACCGGTCCTTCTCCTACCCCGGACCAGCCATTCATGAAGCTTCAACAAAGGTATGTGTGATGGGGTGGGCCCCGGCCATGCCAACCGACCCGCAGGAGAGCCCGCAGCCATGAGCAGCCCTTACACCTACGAGTACAAGGTCGTCACGTTCCGGGAGTCGCTCATCGGCGACGCGCTGGACAGCGACAAGCTGGAGAAGGTCCTGAACAAGCATGCGGGGGACGGCTGGGCGCTCAAGGCCATCACGTCCGCCGACGTCAAGGGCCGCATAGGCCCCGGCGCCGTCGAGGGCCTGCTGCTGACCTTCGAGAGGCCGCGCGGATAGCTCCTCCCCTGCCCGCACATGTCCCCGTGGAGTGCGCGGAACGCCGAGGCGAGGGATGCTGGAGCTGATGGGACAGCGGAACCGCGGGCGGTACTGACGCCGTCGGAGGCCTTCCGGCACGGAAGGCCTCTCTCGGCTGAGCGGATGCCGGGCGTGCTGCATGCCACGGGCGCCCACCCATACCCGCGCCGGACCGCTGCCGGCCAGTGATGTCAGGACGGTGCGGCGATGAAGAGCGGCAGAACCCTCGACAGTGGGGTCGTCTCGAGTCATTCGGTGTGCGGTGCACCGTGCTGGGTCAGTCTGACCACGCGCGACCTGCGGGCCGCACAGGAGTTCTACCACGCGGTGCTGGGCTGGGAGTGGCACCTGGGCAGACTGGGCCGACAGTACAAATTCGCGCGGGTCAACGGCGTGCCGGTGGCCGGCGTCGCGGCGGTTGCCGCCATCGGGCCGAAGGCCGCCGCCTGGACCCCCTACTTCGCCGTGGCCAACGCGGACGAGACCGTGTCCCGCAGCCAGGAGCGCGGCGGCACGACCGCGGTGGGGCCGATCTCGTTCCCGCCGGGGCGGGCGGCACTGCTCGCCGACCGGGACGGAGCGGTCTTCGGCATCTGGGAGGGCGAACTCGTGGCCGACTGGGAGAAGTGGCGCCGCGCGGCACCGGTCTTCGTACGGCTGCACACCCGCGACGCCTTCGACGCCGCCATTTTCTACGGGGAGGTCCTCCAGTGGGCCACCTCGGCCCCCGGATGCTGCGAGGTCGACTACGAGGACAACGAAGTCGTGCTGCGCAGCCAGGGCGACGTCGTGGCCCGTATCCACTCCGGCGCGGTGGAGGCGGCACCCGACCCCACGATCAGGCCGCACTGGCGGATCCACTTCACGGTCGACGACGTGGAGGCCTGCGCCCGGGCCGCGCGCGCCCACGGAGGCACGGCCCACCAGCAGGGGGTCGGCTCGACGGAGGCGATCCTGAGCGATCCCGACGGGGCACACTTCACGGTGACCTCCAAGGGCGCCGGATAGCTCAAGCCCCGCCCGCCAGCTCGTCCCCCAGCGCCGTGCGCTCGTACAGGACGTAGTAGCCCCGTCGGTGCGAGACCAGCAGTCCCGCGTCGCGCAGCACCGAGAGGTGGGCCGAGACGGACGAAGGGGCCAGGCCGTGGCGGTCGGCCAGGGTCGTGGTCGAGGCGGGGGCGTCGAGGCCGGCCAGGACGGTGGCACGATGGTGTCCCAGCAGCCGGGTCAGGGCCGCGGGCGCCTCGGCGGTGGCGTGCCCGGCCGGCAGGCCGCCCGTGCCCCGGGCCGGATAGATCACCGTCGGCTGCCAGGGCCGGGCGAAGCCGCTCACCACGTCCGGCCGCACGAAGACGCTGGGCATCAGCAGCACACCCCGCCCGTCGGCGCCCTGCGCCTCCTTGTGGTCGCCGTACCCGCGCAGGGTCAGCGTGTCGTGGGCCCACTCGATCTCGGGGTGCAGGTCGCCGAAGAGCGCTTCGAGGCCGCCGTCCGCCAACTGCCGTGCGCGGTGGGTGATGTCGGCCTCCAGGAGGGCCTGGTGGCGGGGCCAGTCCGGGGCGAGCAGCGCGTGCCAGGCCCGCTCGGTGAGATCGGCAAGGCGGTGCACGGTGGCCGCGGGGTCGTCCAACGCCGCGCGGCCGTACGGTGATTGGGCCGCGCCCGGGGTGCACGCCAGCGAACGCGCCAGCTCCCCGCGGGCCATGGCAGGGTCCGTGGCCCGCATCCGCGCCAGTTCCTCCTCGAAGGAGGCGCTCGGCGCCTGGGGCGGCGGTCCCAGGAAGTCCGGGGTGTATCCGCCCTTGCGGGGGATGAACAGCCACAGCTCCGACAGGTCCAGGCCTGCCACGGTGTCGCGTACGCGCCGCAGCCAGTCCCGGTGAAAGGCGTGCCGGGCGGGCCGCCGCAGCATGCGCAGCGCCTCGTGCGTCTGGCAGAGCGGGGACACCGCGAAGCGGCACCGCGTCAGGTCGTCGGTACCCAGGTGCAGGGTCAGCGGCAAAACGGCCTCCGTCGCCTTCGGGGAGCCCTCGGAGACTTCCCGTGATGTCCGGTGACGTCCGGTGCCATCCGGTGAAGCCGCACAGCTCACGAGGCCGGGGTGAGTGATTCGGCTCCACCCGAAAGAGTAGAGGGCCGCGCGAGGACCCCGCACGCTTGCCCTGGCCGAATCCGGCCGACTCCCAACAGCCCGTCGCAGAAAGGCTCGTGGATGACGAGCGTACGTCTCACCGGCCGGCGCAGAGCCGCCGTCGTCGCCGCGCTCATGCTGGCCGCCTTCACGTTCAACACCACGGAGAACCTGCCCGTCGGACTGCTCCCGCTCATGTCGGACGACCTGCGGGTGTCCCTGGGGTCCGTCGGACTGCTGGTCACCGGCTACGGACTGACGGTGGCCGTCGTCTCGCTGCCCGTCGCGCACGCCACCCGGTCGATCCCGCGCCGCCATGTCCTGTCGGGACTGCTGGCACTGCTCGTGCTGGCAAGCTGGGTATCGGCCCTGGGTGCCCTCTCGTACGGCTTCCTGCTCGCGGCGCGGGTGGCGACCGCCTTGGCCCAGGCGCTGTTCTGGGCGGTGACGGGTCCGGTCGCGGTGGGGCTGTTCCCGCCCCAGCGGCGCGGCCGGGTGATGGGGCTGCTGTCCGTCGGGGGGTCGCTCGCCACGGTGCTCGGGGTTCCGGCGGGCACCTGGCTGGGCGGGTACAGCGGCTGGCGGGCGCCCTTCGTGGTGCTGGGCGCGCTCGGACTGGTCGCGCTCGTCGCCATCGCCGTGCTGCTGCCGACCTCACGTCCGCAGGAGGGGCACGCGGCGTACGGGGCCGCTCCCGACACCCGCCGCTTCCTCGTCGTGCTGGCGACCACCGCCCTGTCGGTGACCGGGGCCTTCGCGGGGTTCACCTACATCGTCACCTTCCTCGACGAGGTGAGTGGCTTCGCCGAGGGCTCGGTGAGTGCTCTGCTCATGGTGTTCGGAGTGGCGGGGATCGTCGGCGTCTCGACGGCCGGGCCACTCCTCGACCGCTTCCCGCACGCGACCCTGACGGTCCCGGTGGCGGCCCAGGCGGTGGCCCTGCTCGGCCTGTATGGGGGCGGCGGGCACAGTCAGGTGGCGACCGTCGCCCTCCTGATGCTCCTGGGCGCGTCCGTGGGACCCGTTTTCATGGCCACGCAGAGCCACGTCCTCCACGTCGCTCCCGGGCGGACGGAGCTGGCCCTGGCGGCGAACTCGGCCGCCTTCAACACGGGCGTCGCGGCGGGCGCGCTGACCGGCGCCGCCCTGCTCCCCGCCGTCGGGGTACGCGGAACGTTCCTGGTCGGCGGAGTGCTCACGCTCGGTGCGCTGACGGTCCTGATCCGGCCCGCACCGGGGCTGCTCAGGGCAGGGGTTCGGCGGAGGGCACGAGCGGCGCCTGGTAACCGCCGCTGGCCAGCATCCGCACCTCCCCCGCCGGACTGATCTCGGCACGGAGAATGCCGGTGGGATCGCAGTACACCGGGTTTCCGCCCGGTCCGAGGGCATCGGTCCGCTCGACGACCACCTCGTCGGTGATGACGCCGATTCCCGATTCCTGGTGGGTGAAGCTCAGCCGGTAACGGTCAGGAGTGTTCATGACGGCCTCCAGCGCCCGAGAAAGACATGCGGAAACAAATACAGGCAAATAACCCTTCTCCATGATGCAGCCAGATCATGCCGATAGCAGCTCCCGGCGCCCGATCACCCCATGGGACGTCCCTCGCCTCACGGCGTCGGGCAGTGTAGACATAGGCACATGGTCCGGCTATTGGGTCGATCCCGGGCTCAGTCGACCCCCTGTCCCCCCGGTGCACGCGAGCAGCGCAGGCCTGCCACAGGGCTGAGGTCGGCGCTGCGCGGGCGCAGTGTCGCGGGCCAGGTGTTCGTGCTGCAAGTGGTGATCGTCCTGCTGCTGGTCATCTCCGCGGTGGTGACTCTTGTACTGCAAGTACGGCACGACAGCACGCAGGAGGCCCGCAACCGTTCGCTCGCCGTCGCCGAGACCTTCGCCAACGCACCGGGCACCCGCGAGGCACTGAGCGCCCCCGACCCGTCTGCTGTGCTGCAGCCGCGGGCGGAGGCCGCCCGCGAGCGGTCCAAGGTGGACTTCATCGTCGTGATGAACACCGACGGGGTGCGCTACACCCATCCCAAGCCGGACCGGATCGGAAAGAAGTTCGTCGGGAACATCGAACCCGCGCTGGCGGGCCACTCCAGCACCGAGCAGATCAGGGGAACGATCGGGCCGCTGGTGCAGGCCGTGGTTCCGGTCAAGGCGCCCGACGGCTCGGTCGTGGGCATCGTGTCGGCCGGTATCACGACCGCGAACGTGGGCGGTGTCGCCAACCGGCAGCTGCCCCTCCTGCTGGGCACGGCGGCCGCGGCACTCGCTCTGGCCACGGCGGGGACGGCCCTGGTGAGCAGGCGGCTGCTGCGCCAGACCCGCGGCCTGGGCCCGTACGAGATGACGCGCATGTACGAGCACCACGACGCGGTGCTGCACGCCGTCCGGGAGGGAGTGATCATCGTCGGCGGCGAGGGCCAGATGCTGCTCGCCAACGATGAGGCGCACCGACTGCTCGATCTCCCCGGTGACGCCGAGGGGCGGCCCGTCATCGGGCTCGGCCTCGACTCGGACACTGCCGACCTGCTGGCCTCGGGACGCGTCGCCACGGACGAGGTGCACCTGGTCGGCGACCGACTGCTGGCGATCAACCAACGCCCCACGGACCTCCAGGGCGCCCCGTCCGGCAGTGTCGCGACGCTCCGTGATTCGACCGAGCTGCGTGCGCTGTCCGGCAGGGCCGAGGTGGCACGGGAACGCCTCAAACTGCTGTACGACGCCGGCGTGGGCGTCGGCACGACCCTGGACGTGACCCGCACCGCCGAGGAACTGGCGGAGGTGGCCGTGCCGCGATTCGCGGACTTCGTCACGGTCGACCTGGCCGACGCCGTGCTGCAGGGCGGGGAACCGGAAGCCGTCACCGAACTGCGGCGCACGGCGTTCAGCGGGATCCGCGACGACGCCCCCCTCTACCCGGTGGGCAAGCAGATCGGATTCGTTCCCTCCTCGCCCCAGGCCCGCAGCCTCAGCACCGGCGAGGCCATCGTCGAGCCCGACCTCGAAGGGGCTCCCGGATGGCTTGCCCAGGATCTCGAGCGCACCGCTCAGGTCGTGGAGTACGGAATCCACTCGCTCATCACCGTCCCCCTGCGCGTGGGACACCTGGTGATGGGCGTGGCCAACTTCTGGCGCTCCGAGAAGCCCGAGCCCTTCGACGAGGAGGAGCTGGCCCTCGCCGAGGAGCTGGTCGCCCGTGCCGCGGTCACCATCGACAATGCCCGCCGCTACACGCGCGAGCACACCATGGCCGTGACGCTGCAGCGCAGTCTGCTGCCGCGCAATCTGCCCGAGCAGAGCGCCCTGGACATCGCCTACCGCTACCTTCCCGCGCAGGCGGGGGTGGGCGGGGACTGGTTCGACGTCCTGCCGCTGTCCAGCGCCCGGGTCGCGGTCGTCGTGGGCGATGTCGTCGGCCACGGGCTGCACGCCGCGGCCACGATGGGACGGCTGCGTACCGCGGTCCACAACTTCTCCGCCCTGGACCTGCCGCCCGATGAAATCCTCGGACTTCTCGACGAGCTGGTGGGCCGCATCGACCAGGACGAGGCGGAGGACAGCGGCGCCACGATCACCGGCGCCACCTGCCTGTACGCCATCTACGACCCGGTCTCCCAGCGCTGCACCGTCGCCCGGGCCGGCCATCCGCCGCCCGCGCTGGTCCGGGCCGACGGCCGCGTCGAGTTCCCCGAGGTGCCCGCCGGTCCGCCGCTCGGCCTGGGCGGCCTCCCGTTCGAGACGGCCGAACTCGAACTGGCGGAGGGCAGTCGGCTGGTGCTGTACACGGACGGGCTCGTCGAGGACCGGGTACGGGACATCGACGTCGGGCTCGAGCTGTTGCGCAGCGCGCTGGCCCGGGCCGACGGATCACCGGAGGACATCTGCCAGACCGTCCTGGACGAGCTGCTCCCGGCCCGGCCGAGCGACGACGTCGCCCTGATCGTCGCCGGCACCCGCGCCCTCGGTGCCGATCGCATCGCCGACTGGCAGGTACCGGCCGAGCCGGCCGCCGTCGGCGAGGTGCGTGCCGCGGTCACCCGGCAGCTGGCCGAGTGGGGACTCGACGAGATGGCGTTCACGACGGAGCTGATCCTCAGCGAGCTGGTCACCAACGCGATCCGCTACGGCAATGGGCCCATCCAGGTCCGCATGCTGTACGACCGCAGTCTGGTCTGCGAGGTCTTCGACGCCAGCAGCACCTCACCCCGGCTGCGCTACGCGGCCACCACCGACGAGGGCGGACGCGGCCTGTTCCTCGTCGCACAGCTCGCCGAACGCTGGGGCACCCGCTACACCCTCGCCGGAAAGGTGATCTGGGCCGAACAATCCCTGCCCTGAGACACCGGAGGTGAGGGCGTACGCCGCAATCTCGTCCCCCGACGCGACGAATCCCGCGGATCCGGCTCCAATGGAGGGTGACGGGATACCACCGGTACGACATGCGCCGCTGAGCCCCCGCAGCCATGCGGCGGCGCGATGGAGGTCCGCGATGCCCACTGCTCTCCGGCTCCTGCCCGCCCTCTCCCGGGACCATCGCGAACGGCTGATGACTCTGGCCAAGGAGGTCTCGTTCCCGGCGGACGGAAGGATCTTCGAAGCAGGAGGTACCGCCGACCGTTTCTGGGTGGTCCGCTCCGGAACGGTCTCCCTGTACCAGCGGGTGATCGCCGACAGGCGTATCTCCGTCGCCACGCTGGGCCCCGGCGATCTGCTCGGCTGGTCATGGCTGTTCCCGCCGCACACCTGGGATTTCGGTGCCGAGGCCTTCAGCCCCGTACGCGCCTACGAATTCGATGCCGCGCGGGTGCGGGCCCTGTGCGACAAGGATCCGACGCTGGAGCTGGCCCTGACCCGGACGATCGGCGCCATCCTGGCGCATCGGCTCGAAACGACCCGCGAGACGCTGATCGAGCACTACGCGCGCCACGGCGGCTCCGGCTGAGGGGAGGCCTCGCCGGCAGACATGCGGACGGGGACAGGAATCCCGTATGAATCCCTTATGGACGACATCCTGGATTCCTTCGAACTCCTCCCCGGTGCCGACGACTCGCCCGTCATCCTGCACGTCCCGCACTCCGCGCGGCGGATACCGGCGCCGGTGCGCGACGGCATCGTGCTCGACGACGCCGCGCTGGAGCGCGAGTTGGACCACATCACGGACGCGCACACCGTCGAGCTGGCCGGGGCCGCGGCGCGGGCGGCCGGGGTCACTCCCTGGCGGTTCGTCAACCGGCTGTCCCGGCTGGTGGTCGACCCCGAACGCTTTCCCGACGAACGGGAGGAGATGCTGGCCGTCGGGATGGGCGCGGTCTACACACGGACGACGCATCGCGCCCCGCTGCGGCCCGCGGACGCCGACCCGAAGCCGCTGATCGACCGCTACTTCCACCCGTACGCGCAGGCGATGACGGCGGCCGTCGCCGACCGGCTGGCCGTCGCCGGGCGGGCCGTGATCGTCGACGTCCATTCGTATCCGACGGCTCGGCTGCCCTACGAGCTGCACGGCGACGGTCCGCGACCGCCGGTCTGTCTGGGCACCGACGCCTTTCACACGCCGCCGGGGCTGGTGGCCGTCGCGGAGAAGGCGTTCACGGACCTCGGGGGTGTGGGGATCGACAGCCCATTCTCCGGCGCGTACGTCCCGCTGCGGTTCCACGGCGAGGACACGCGGGTCACGGCGCTGATGGTGGAGATCCGACGGGACACGTACATGAGCGAGCCGGGCGGCCCGGCGGGCCCGGGGCTCGCGCGCGTCGGCGCCGCGCTGGCGTCGCTGGTCGATGCCGTGTCCGGGTAGCGGAACGGCGTGGCGCCCTCTGAAGGCCTGGTAAGCAACCGCTTAGCGGGAGGTTCGGAGAGGGCACGGGATCATGCCGGTCGCGCCGTGTCTTCCGCCTCGGCGATCATTCGTAGATGCTGGGCCATGTACACGTTCAACCCGAGGTGAGGGCAGCCCGTCGATGGCTTTGCAGATCAGCGCCACCAATCCCGAGCATCCCGCGCTCCTGCTCGAACTGCCCTGGCAGCTGCCCCTGGAGGAGTGGCCCGAGCACTACCTGGTCCCGCTGCCGCGCGGTATCTCGCGGCACGTGGTGCGCTACGCGCGCGCCGGAACCGAGGTGGTGGCCGTCAAGGAGCTCGCCGAGCGACCCGCGGTGCGCGAGTACGGGCTGCTGCTCAGCCTGGACCGGCTCTCCATCCCCGCCGTGGATCCGCTCGCCGTGGTCACCGGGCGCACCGACGCCGACGGCGGGCCGCTGGAGTCCGTCCTCATCACCCGGCATCTGGGCGGCTCGATGCCGTACCGGTCGATGTTCGAGACGACCATGCGGCCCGCCACCATGCACCGGCTGATGGACGCGCTGGCGGTGCTGCTGGTGCGGCTGCATCTGGCCGGGTTCGCGTGGGGCGACTGCTCGCTGTCCAACACGCTGTTCCGACGCGACGCCGGGGCGTACGCGGCGTACCTGGTGGACGCCGAGACCGGCGAGCTGCACCCCCAACTCAGCAGTGGGCAAAGGGAGTACGACCTCGATCTGGCCCGTGTCAACATCAGCGGCGAGCTGCTGGACCTGGAGGCGGCCGGGGCCCTGCACCCCTCCGTCGACCCGATCGAGTTCGGCATGGAGATCTGCGCCCGCTACCAGGACCTGTGGGAGGAGCTGACCCGTACGTCCGTGTACCCGGCGGGCAAGTACCACTACATCGACCGCCGCATCCGCCGCCTCAACGACCTCGGTTTCGACGTCGCCGAGATGCAGATAGCGCACTCCTCGAACGGCGACACCGTCACCTTCGTCCCCAAGGTCGTCGACGCGGGCCACCACCAGCGCCAGCTGCTGCGGCTGACCGGCCTCGACGCCGAGGAGAACCAGGCACGCCGGCTCCTGAACGACCTCGAGAGCTGGATGGCCACCCAGGACGACTATGCCCCCGGCGACCCCCTCGCCGCCCGACCCGAAGTCCTCGCCCATCGCTGGGTACGGGATGTCTTCCGGCCGACCGTCCGGGCCGTGCCGCTGGACCTCCGCGGCTCCATGGACCCGGCCGAGCTCTACCACGAGCTCCTGGAGCACCGCTGGTACCTGTCCGAGCGCGCCCAGCACGACATCGACCTGGACACGGTCGTCGAGGACTACGTCACGAACATCCTCCCCAAGGTCCGGGAGTCCCTGCCACCACGGGCGGACGCCTCCGCCGGGCCCGCGTGAGCACCGGTTACGGAGCGGTTCCGGAGCGAAGGTGACCGTTCATACATACGATTGAGGGCGACACTGACCTCTCGGGGTGGGAGACCCATGACACAGGCCGCCGGTCCAGCGCGGACCGTCATTCTGACCGTGGATGACGATCCCGGAGTGTCGCGTGCCGTGGCCCGCGACCTCAGGCGCCGCTACGGCGAGTCGCACCGGATCGTGCGCGCCGAGTCCGGGGAGACGGCACTGGAGGCGCTGCGGGAGCTCAAGCTGCGGGGCGACCAGGTGGCGGTGATCCTGGCCGACTACCGGATGCCGCAGATGAACGGCATCGAGTTCCTGGAGCAGGCGCTCGACGTGTATCCGGGCGCGCGCCGGGTGCTGCTGACCGCGTACGCGGACACGAACGCGGCGATCGACGCGATCAATGTGATCGATCTTGACCACTATCTGCTCAAGCCGTGGGATCCGCCCGAGGAGAAGCTCTACCCGGTACTGGACGATCTGCTGACCGCCTGGCGGGCCAGCGACTACCGTCCCGTGCCGACCTGCAAGGTGGTCGGGCACCGGTGGTCGGCGCGGTCGTCGGACGTACGGGAGTTCCTGGCCCGCAACCAGGTGCCGTACCGCTGGTACTCCTCCGACACCCCGGAGGGACGGCGGCTGCTGTCCGCGGCCGGTCAGGACGGGAAGCGGCTGCCGCTGGTGATCACGCCGGACGGCACACCACTCGTCGAACCCGAGGACCCCGATCTCGCGGCGCGGGTCGGGCTGGCCACCACGCCGACGGCGGAGTTCTACGACCTCGTCGTCATCGGCGGTGGTCCGGCCGGGCTCGGAGCCGCCGTGTACGGCGCGTCCGAGGGGCTGCGGACCGTGCTCGTCGAGCGGTCGGCGACCGGCGGGCAGGCCGGGCAGAGCTCACGCATCGAGAACTACCTCGGCTTCCCGGACGGCGTGTCCGGGGCGCAGCTCACCGACCGGGCCAGGCGGCAGGCGGCGAAGTTCGGCGCCGAGATCCTGACCGCACGGGAAGTGACCGGCCTCGAGGTGTGCGGCGCGTCGCGCGTCATCCGGTTCTCGGACGGCTCGGCGATCGCCGCGCACTCCGTGATCCTGGCGACCGGTGTGTCGTACCGGCAGCTGGACGCGCCCGGTACGACGGATCTGACGGGGTGCGGGGTCTTCTACGGCTCCGCGCTGACGGAGGCGGCCGCATGCCAGGGCCACGACGTGTACATCGTGGGCGGCGCGAACTCGGCCGGGCAGGCCGCCATGTACCTGGCCCGGGGCGCCAAGTCGGTCACCCTCCTCGTACGGGGCTCCTCACTGTCCGCGTCGATGTCGCACTACCTGATCCAGCAGATCGAGGAGGCGCCCAACATCACTGTGCGCACCGGCACGGTCGTCGAGTCGGTGCACGGCTCGGACCATCTGGAGCAGCTCACCCTGCGGGATGTGGCGAGCGGACACACCGAACTCGTCGACGCGCAGTGGATGTTCGTGTTCATCGGCGCGGCCCCGCTCACCGGCTGGCTGGAGGGGACCGTGCTCAGGGACGAGCGCGGATACATCATGGCCGGGCCCGACATGACCGTCGACGGGCAACCGCCCGCGGACTGGGAGCTGGACCGGCCGCCGTACCACCTGGAGACCAATATTCCCGGCGTGTTCGTGGCCGGGGACGCACGTGCCGAGTCCGCGAAGCGGGTCGCGTCCGCGGTCGGAGAGGGAGCCATGGCCGTCATGCTCGTCCACCGTTATCTGGAGCAGTCATGAGCGGGCGGCCGATGCCCTGCGACATGGCGGAGCTCAGCACCCTGTTCCTGTTCGAGAAGCTGAACACCGAACAGCTGGAGCGGTTGTGCCGGGAAGGCCGGGTGGAGCAGTTCGACCCCGGTCCCGTCTATACCGAGGGCGAGCCGGCCACCTGCTTCTTCGTGCTGCTCAACGGCACCGTCGTGATGTCGCGCCGGGTGGGCGGCGACGACGTGGAGATCAGCCGCAGCTCCCAGCGCGGGGTGTACGCGGGGGCCATGCAGGCCTATCTGAGCGGTTCGGACCAGGCGCACTACAAGGGTTCCATGCGGGCCACCGAGCCGTCTCGGTTCTTCATCCTGCCGGCCGAGACGTTCGCCGCGGTCCTGCGGGACTGGTTCCCGATGGCCGTGCATCTGCTGGAGGGGCTGTTCTTCGGCAGCCAGAACACCCAGCGGACCGTCGGGCAGCGCGAGCGGCTGCTGGCGCTCGGCTCGCTGTCGGCCGGGCTGACGCACGAGCTCAACAATCCGGCCGCGGCGGCGGTACGGGCCACGTCAGCGCTGCGGGACCGGGTGGCCGGGATGCGGCACAAGCTCGGCATGATCGCGGCGGGTCCGTACGCGCGCGCCGCTCTGGAGACGCTCGTCGAGATCCAGGAGCGCACCGCCGAACAGGTCTCCAAAGCAACGCCGTTGAGCCCGCTGGAGGCCTCCGACCGGGAGGACGCCCTCGCCGACTGGCTCGACGACCACGACATCGCGGGCGGCTGGCAGCTCGCGCCGACGTTCGTGCAGGCCGGGCTCGACACGGACTGGCTGGACCAGGTCGCGGCGGCCGTGGACGAGGAGACCCTCGAAGGCGCGGTCCGCTGGCTGAACTACACCGTGGAGACCGAGCTCCTCATGAACGAGATCGAGGACTCCACCACCCGCATCTCGCACCTCGTCGACGCCGCCAAGCAGTACTCGCAGCTCGACCGCGCGCCCTACCAGGTCGTCGACGTGCACGAACTGCTCGACAGCACGCTGATGATGCTCGCCGGGAAGATCGGATCCGGTATCAAGGTCGTCAAGGAGTTCGACCGTACGCTGCCGAAGATCCCCGCCTACCCCGGCGAGTTGAACCAGGTGTGGACGAACCTCATCGACAACGCCGTCTCGGCGATGGGCGGCGAAGGGACGCTGACCGTGTGCACCTCGCACGACCGGGACCAGGTGCTCGTCGAGTTCCGCGACACCGGGCCCGGTGTGCCGGCCGAGATCCAGGGCCGTATCTTCGACCCGTTCTTCACCACCAAGCCGGTGGGTGAGGGCACCGGGCTCGGGCTGGACATCTCCTGGCGGATCGTCGTCAACAAGCACCACGGGAGCCTTCAGGTGCAGTCTGTCCCCGGGGACACGCGATTCCAGGTACGTCTTCCGCTGGCCGTCGCAGACCCCGACACCTCCGAGGAGTCCTCATGACCGTGCCGACCGGAATCGACCCGACCGCCACGCCGAGCGGCACCGGCTGCGTCGATTGCGACGCAGTCGGCGGATGGTGGTTCCATCTGCGGCGCTGCGCCCAGTGCGGGCACATCGGCTGCTGCGACTCCTCTCCCGCGAAGCACGCCACCTCTCACGCGAAGACCACGGGGCATCCCCTCGTTCAGAGCTTCGAGCCGGGCGAGAGCTGGTTTTGGAACTACGACACGTCCGAGCTGTACGAGTCGGGGCCGGACCTCGCTCCCCCGCTGAGCCACCCCGCCGACCAGCCCACACCCGGCCCCGCGGGACGCGTGCCCGCCGACTGGGTCGACACACTGGGCTGACTGACGAGGATCGACGGGACGGCGCGGGCTTCGATCGGTCTTTCGCAGATCCGGGGCTTGGCACAGCGGATCGCCCCTTTGTCTGTAGCACCGACCGACGACCGCGCCCTCAGAGCACCGAGCTGCCGTACATCTCCCCGAGCGGGTCGGCGAGCAGTTCGACGCGTGCGCCGTCGGGGTCGCGGAAGTACAGCGAGGTGCCGCTCTCCTCCTCGTACTCCACTCCGGCTTCACCGAGCCGCTCGCGCAGTCGCCGCCAGGTGGTGGGGTCGACCGAGATGGCCAGGTGGTGCAGTCCGCCGAGCACCTCCGCGTAGGGGCCGACGTCGAGGCCGGGGAAGTCGAAGAAGGCCAGCAGATTGCCGTTGCCCACGTCGAAGAAGAAGTGGGTGGAGCCCTTGTAGTCGCGGTTCTCGATCATCTCGGTGAGCGGGAACTCCAGGACATCCTGGTAGAACCGCACGGTCCGCTCCACGTCCGAGGAGAGCAGCGCCACATGGTGCACCCCCCGGGCCGAGCTCGGCCGCCGGTCCGAGGTGAGATAAGTGTCCCGGATACGCGCGCGCTCGGCCTCGATCGCGGCGAGATCCAAGGGGTCCGAGGGGGCCATCGGAGACTCCGTCCATTCTTCAACCAATTTGCTCTCACCTTAGACCTCCGCCGCTCCCGGTCAAGTCGGCGCGCTCAGTACGGCGCCGCGGGTGCCCGGGGCGTCACTCCTGCCCCCGGTAGACGACGCGCCCCGGGAACACCTGGTCGTCGATGCGCAGCCACAGTCGCAGACAGGTGAACGTGTCGCCCGGGCGGCCGCCGACGCCGAGCCGGATGTCGTCGCCCCGGGTGTGGGTACGGGCCTTGCCGTACGGCCGGGCCGGCAGCACCGCCTCCACGTTCCGGCCCGCCGCGCCCATTCGGCGGGACATTTCGAGCACCGTCGCGTGCGACTCCTCCGCCAGCCGGCTCCACCAGCCGGCCGGGGCGCCGGGCGGCAGGTGCGTCACCGAACAGAGGGCCTCGTCCAGGGAGACGCCGGCCCGCAACTGTTCCGTGCTCTCCTGCGGGCTGCGCCCCCACAGGTCCAGGCGCTTGTCGAGTTCGCCCCGGTAGGCCCGTAACACCGCGGGATCCGCGAGCCGTTCGGAGCCGCCCGTCCAGAGCCCGGCCAGCAGGAGACACAGTGCCTCGTCGTACTCGGCGAGCGTCACGACGAGCCGGGCGAGGTCCTGCGGTTCCACCGCCTTGTCGTGCACGGTGCGGATGCCGGGCCGCCCCTCGCCCGACGGGGGCAGCAGTATCTCGTCGGTCCAGCCCCGCAGAGTCCGCCACGGCTCGTCCGGCGGAGGTTCCGCCTGGACCGCACGCTCGCGCCAGGGCGCGGCGTGCCGTTCCGGCAGCCTGAGGAGAGTGAGGTGGAACCACCGACGAACCCGGTCCTCGGCTCCGGCTTCCTCCGGTGCGGGCGGTACGGCACCGGGTGCGAAGTCGTGGAGTTCCGCCGACGCGGCGAGTTCCCCGGCCAGGACCCGGATCGGGGAGGGCGTGCTGCGTGGGGGCGCGGACGGTGGGGGCGGGAGCACCGAGGGGGCCTCGAGAGGCGTGTCGGGCGCGGTGTGCGGGTACCCGGCCAGCAGTCCGTCGAGTGCTTCCAGGAGGAGGGCGCAAGCGGGCGCTCCGGTGTCGGACGGGGCCGCGTCGAGGGCGGCCCGCAGCGTGCCGGCCAGTCCCGCCAGTCCCGCGGCGGCCACCTTCGCGAGCAGCGACTCCTCCGTGTGCAGCAACTCCTCCCACACGACGCGCTCCGAAGCCCCGGACCGCGGCACGGTCACTGCAGCCCTCCGAACGGGTCGTCGAGGTCGTCCCGGTCCTTGTCCTGAACGGTCATCAAATGCCGTAGTACTCGCCCTTGTTCATGCTCCACGTCAGCGAAGGAACGTGCCGCCCAGAACGGCACGCCGCCCAGGTGCACCCGCAAAGCGCCCTCCGCGTCCAGCGATGCCACGAAGTACGCACGGGCCCCAGCCTCCGTCCCAGGCGCGCGCAGCCGGCCCAGCGGCACGGTCCGCACGGTGCCGCTCTCCTCCACCCGCGCCCCGAACTCCCACTCGCCGGAGCCGAACGGCTCGGGCAGGGCCCGCTGCCCGAGCAGTCCCGCACGAGCGGGCGCGTCCGGCGCGTCGGAGTCGTGGAACATCTCCGTGAGGGCCGTGCCCGCCGCGAAGATCTCCGTGCCCTTGGTCGCACGCGAGGACCCCCCGATGGTGAAGCCGACGCAGATCGCCAGGGGCAGCGTGTCCGGTCGCTCGCCGGGCTGCAACAGGCCCGCCCGGGCGAGCTTGTGCCACAGGTCGATGGACTCCCCCCGCTGCTCGACGGTGTAGTGCGGGTTCCCCTGGGAGAAGTAGGCGAATACGTCGAGATCGGCAGTGACCTCGTAGCGGGCCCTGATCCTCTTCGGCCAGATGCGGTCCGCCGCCCCGGTGGATCCCGGGGTGCGAACACCGCCGGTCTCCGGGGATTTGAACTGGCCCCAGGTGATGTTCTCGGCGCCCTGGCGCACCCTGACGACCCGGATGACCTCCTGGATCTCCTTGGGGTCGTCGGTGCGCACGGCGAGGACCGGGGGCTGTCCCGCGGTGTGGGCGAGGTGGCGGAGCATCGTGTTGGCACCGAAGAGGAGGAGGCTGGGCGTTCCTTCCTGCATGCCCAGCTCGAAGCGGCACGGCAGTGAGAAGAACAGGTTCTCCACGTCGATCTGGACGACCGTGCGTCCCTGCTCCAGTGCCTGCAAGGAGCCCTTGGGCGTGAAGGAGGTCTGCCGCACCTGCTCGGCCCAGGCGGCGCCGATCGAGGTGGCCGTCTTGGCGTACTCCCGCTCCACCTCGATGCTCGCCGGGTCCCATTCCAGCTTGCGGTCCTTGCCGATCGAGCGGACCAGGACATCGCGAACCAACGGCATGGCACAGGATTTGCCGGTCAGGACCACGCGGTCGAGGGGCTGCCCCTCCAGCAGCCGTTCCCGGAGCATGCCGTCGGCCAGGCCGCCCACGGTCGCGAGGTGCCCCTTGACGAGTTCCTCGAATCCGGCCGGACCCAGCTCGAACTCGACGGCGGCCCGCGCGTCCCCGCTCCGGCCGAAGCCGTCCAGCAGCCCGGACAGTTCCTGCTCGCCGAAACGGTAGGGCGACGGGGCACCGGCCGTAGTGGCGTCGGACGCGCCCAGGTGGATCTTGGCCTGGTCGGCGAGTTGCCACAGCTGTTCGAAAGTCCAGCGCATCCGGTCGCGTTCGCTGGTGGGAGCCGTCCGCCAGCAGGTGGGCACCGCGGCCTCCGCCAGCCGTCGGGCCTGGGCGCGGGGTTCGGCGTTGGTCGACAGCGCGTTGAGCGCCAGCCTGCCCTGGAGATACCGCCCGGCATCGTCGAGGTAGGCGGATTTCGCCTCCTCCAAGTCCGTGCGGAACCGTTCGGGATGCGCGGCGATCAAACGGTCCGCCAGTTCCGACTTGAGCCAGTGGAACACCGAGAGGGTCAGCAGGTCGCCGCCGAGACGGGTGTGGCCGCTGGAGCCCTGCACGGTGGGCGTCAGCGTGTAGTGGCGGCCCAGCCGGTCCGCGTCGGGTCGGCTCAGCACCTCGACGGGGGTCGTGTCCTTCAGGGACAGCGTCAGCAGTGCCATGTCCGTGGTGCCGCCGCCGATGTCCAGCGCCAGGACGTTCTGCGTCCAGTCCGCACGGCCCACTTTGCGGGAGCGGGCCCTGAACGCCTCGACGCCGGTGTCCAGGTCTCCGCCGAAGTCCCGCATCACGAAGAACATGACGGCGGCGACGGCCTCGTCGAAGTGCATCGACACCCGGCCGGCGCCGACGCCGTCCACCACCAGTGACCGGAGCCTGCGCCGTACGTCGGGGGTCGCCACCGTCGGATAGGTCACGACGAGGTCGTCGAGCGGACCCGAGCCGAGACGTCCGAGGGCCTGTCGCGCGATGAAGCGGTCGGATCGGTCGACAAGGAACTCCAGGGCGGACTCGATGAGCCGGTCCGAGGTGGGCGGCCGGTGCCCCGGCAGTTCGTCCATGACCCGCGGGCTGCCGAGCTTCAGTTTGAGCCCTCGGAAGGCGGCCAAAGGCTGCTGCCCGCCGACCGCCGTTCCGGCCGACCGCTCGGGTTCCCCCATGCGCACGGTGAGCGGTTCGGTGGTCAGCACCTCCAGCCGGCTGGACACCTCGGCGGTACCGTCGCCGAGTTCCACCGGGAACAGTCGCATCTGCTCCAGCGGCGGCACCGTGAACGCGGCGTCGTAGCAGCGGTGCAGCCGGGTGGCGAGTTCCCTGCGCAGCAGGTGCGAGCAGTCGGCGACCCGCTGGTCCAGCAGCAGACAGAGCCGCAACAGGCCCGTGGTGCCGGTCTCGGACCCGATGACCTCGGCAACCGACCGCGCGTCCACGGTGCCCGTCCCGTTCATCGCGGTCCGGGCCAGGGCCAACACCGACTCCCATTCTTCCCGCACGAGCTCCGGATACGGTTCGCCCAGCACTCGCCCCAGTACCTCGGAGCGCAGCCGGGCGACCTGGGCGGGCGAGAAGGGCTGAGGGTCCTGGAACTGACCGTCGTACAGCGCCACCGTCGAGTTGGAGGTGCCGTAGTCGATCGCCGCGTGGCCCAGGAACGCGTCGTTCGCGTTCTCCACCCTC
Organism: Streptomyces sp. SD15; assembly: GCF_054462255.1. Classification (NCBI taxonomy): domain Bacteria; kingdom Bacillati; phylum Actinomycetota; class Actinomycetes; order Kitasatosporales; family Streptomycetaceae; genus Streptomyces; species Streptomyces sp. SD15. Next base: position 87,389 of record NZ_JBTLMO010000003.1, read on the forward strand.
CGCTTCGGCCGGACGGCGGGGCCATCGGTGTCGGCGGGAACCGATCGGGCCTTGATGTACGACGGGGAGCCGGCGGGCGCCGTACCGCTCCGGGCAGCCGCGGGCACCTCTCCCGCGACGGTCTCCTCCACCGCGGGCATCCGTGGCGGGGCGCCGAACGACACCGTCACGAAGGCGGTACTGAGGTAGGGCATGCCCCGTACTTCCCGGCCGGTCAGCGGGTCGACGGAGTAGTACCTCACGTTGACCACCAGGCGCAGCGTCGTACGGCCGTGAGCGTCCACGAACCCCGGATGGGGCACCGGCGTCGGCCGTACCTCATGGGTTGCGTCGATGCGCCGCCCGCGAGGATCCACGGCGCGCCAGGCCTCGGCCAGGTGGGCGGTCCAGTGCCGCGCGGACGGCGGCAGCCCCTCCGCGTGGCAGCCGAACTCCTCCACCAGCACCGGCCCGGAGCCTGCGCCCGCGACCGCCAGCAGGACCGGGGGCAGCGAGTACCGTCCGAAGGAATCGGGGCGAAGCTCCTGTCCGTCGCCGAGGAAACCGGCCTCCAGCGTCATCGCGCGCCTCCCGCGTCGGGACCGATGTGGAACACGCTGCCGTGCTCGCTGCGCCCGGTGGTCGCGTCCGGCCACAGACTCGGCCCCCCGTCCTGCGGACTCCACGGGGACTGCTCCCAGGTGTAGACGGAATCGGCCGCGCGCAGCCGCAGTTGCTCGGCGAGCCCGGTCAGCGAACCGCCGCGATCGGTCACGCCGGCGACCGCGGTGATCAGTGCCCCGGCCAGCGCCGCCTGCCGCACCTCGGTGGTGAAGGCCCCGATTTCGCCGTGCAGGTGGGACACCACCAGACGCTGGCGACGGACCAGCCCGGTCAGGGCTTGGCGGAGCACCATCGTCGCCATCTCGCGCCGTTGCCGGGCGATGGCGATCTGATGGCGGGCCGCGGCGTCCTCCACGGGATCGAAGGGACTGTCCGGATGCCAGGGCAGCAGATGGCCCGGGCGCAGCGGGAACCGGTCGCGCAGTTCGCCGTCGTCCGTCTGCGCCTGCGTCGGCTCCTTGTCGCGCAGCGCCTTCTCCGCCTCGTCCCGTACCCACTGCAGGCTCGTGGCCCGCGAGAGCAGAGCGACCAGCCGGTCCCCGTCGGGACCGGAGCGCAGCCGGTCGAACGCCTCGGCCGTGACCACGGTGCCCAGTTCGCGGGCCGCGGCCACCACGCGCTGCTGATGGGTGAGCAGCCAGGCCTCCACGGCGCTCAGCAGACGGGCCGATCCGGCGTTCTCCGCCTCGTGGCACGCGTCGCGGAACTCCGTGAAGAAGTCCTCCGTACGCGCGGGGACCGAGGGGTCGCTGTGCAGCCGGCGGAGATCGACGTGCTCGTCGTGCACCGTGTCGAGCAGCCGGGCCCAGGACCGCCAGGTGTAGACCCGCTGCGCGGTGTCCCGCTCCAGTTCGCCGAAGAGCGTCGCGCCGGGCGGGTCCCCCGCCCTGCCCGGATGCAGTCGGCGGGCGTCGAGCAGCTCCGCGCCGGCCCGGTTGCGTACGTCCGACCACACGGAGAGCAGGGCGACGAGTCGCTGGCGCACCGCGGTCTCGGCACCGTGGTCGACCCGGCCGCGGTCACCGGACGCGTCGAGGGCGGTGTGCAGTTCCCGCAGCGCCTCGGCGGCGGCGACACGGTGGCCGGTGAACTGGGCCAGCTGGAGCGCGGCCCCGTGCCGGGTGACATGCGTGGCCAAGGACTGGCGTAGCCGCCGTACACCGCCGTCGTCGGCGAAGTCGGTCAGCATCCGGTCCAGGCCGCCGCCGAGCGGGTCGGTGGTGAGCCGTCGACCGATGTCGCCCCAGATGCCGGCCAGCCGGTCGGCCTTCGGCAACTGGGCTTCCAGGTCGCACTTGTCGACGAATTCCTTGCTGAGCCGCTCGGTCCGATACCCGGTGCTCAGCGCCCGTATCGCCGAGGTGAACAGGACGCGGTCGCCCGGGGCCATCGTCTGCTGCCGCGGGGAGGTCACCAGGCGTTCGGCGCTGGCAAGCAGGTCGCGCAGCACCTTCATCCCGCTCAGCAGCCGTTCCCGGGTCAGTGGTTGGTCGTCGTGCAGATAGCCCTTCAGCGTCGTCTCGGCGACGCGGAGGTCGTGGAACCGGCTGATCAGCGCGATGACGGAGTCCTCCATCGCGTCGGTCCGCCGCGCCGAGTGCCACATGCGCACGATGCGCTGCGGGGTGTCCTTGGCACCGTCTCCGGCGTGCAGCAGGATGAGCAGACTGTGTACGGAGTGCAGTTCCGCGCCGCACACGTACTGGTCCCGTACGGAGCTGAAGTCGCTGTTGAGCCCGGGAAAGTCGAGGAAGCGCAGCTCGGCCCCGGGAAAGGCGCTCAGATCCCAGACGGACGGCGCGACATGGACCTCCCGGACGACCCGGCGGATCAGCGGGAGCGTCGCGCGCAGGAGCTCGGCGGAGGGCTCCGACGAGGCGGTCGGGCGGGGCGACGCGCTCGGGCGGGGCGAGTCTCCCGAGGTCCAGAGGGTACGGGGGTCACGGCCGCGTCGCTCGTCCGCGCCCGGCAGGACGAGGGCCGCCCGGGCGTGGTCGGCACCGAGTTGGGCGGTCAGCCCGAGCAGCGAGGGACCGTATTCGCGCATCCGCGTCAACGCCGCGTCCAGGGCGCGGAGTTCCTCGAGCACTCCGGCGAGCGGCTGGGCCAGGGCCCCGCTCAGGTACGTGTCCCGGAAGCGGATCAGCTCGCCGCAGTCGGGGTCGCGCAGCGGCAACTGTTCCAGCTGCCGCACCACGGTGTCGTCGAGTCCCGCGGCCCGCGCCTGGTCCGCCAACTCCTTCCTGAGGTGGCGCACGTATCCCACCGTCTGCGCCGGGCTGAAGTACTCGACGCGCACCGCGGTTTCGTACGACTCATGGAGCTGCGGATCCCCTGCCTTCGCGTGGATGAGGGTGACGTTGGCGGTGACGGCCTCCTCGCCGACCGGCAGCAGTTCGGGCAGGCCCAGCAGCACTCCGAGCAACAGTGACTTGCCGACGCTCATCTCGCCGGTGAGTCCGATGCTGAAGGGTGCCTGAGCACTCTCCCTGGCCCGGTACAGCGCCTCCAGTGCGCGACGGTGCGCGTCGCGGACGGCGGGGTCCGAGCCGGATCCCGTCGGCTGATGTCGCGTCAACAACTCGATCAGACCCGACGCGTCTGTCGCACTGCGTGTCAGTTCCCCCAAGGACACGGCACACCTCCCGGCACGTTCCGGCCGCCGACACGGCCGGTCCACGTTCCGCCCCCGAGCGGATGAGCCCTCACGGTAGGGGGTGCGGAATGCCCGAAGAAAGCGATATGAAGAAAGAATCTTCAATTATGCGGTACTAGGAAGTTCATCATGATTCTTTACGTCCACGTCCGATTCCCCGGAACCGGGGAACGGGGCGGGGCTGCCCGGAAAGAATTGTCGCGTCACCGTCATAATGTTCGGATGGTCACCCCCTCCCCCACATCCGCGCCGGCCCAGCGCGTCCCCGTAGTCATCATCGGTGCCGGACCGGCCGGTCTCACCGTCGCCAACATCCTGCGGGCCGCGTCCGTCGACTGCGTGCTCCTCGAGACCGAGAGCCGGGAGTTCATCGAACAGCGGCCCCGCGCGGGGTTCATCGAGGAGTGGGCGGTGCGGGCGCTGCGGCAGCGGGGGCTGGCCGACCGGCTCGTGGAGCGGGCACAGCCGCACAGCGAATGCGAGTTCCGGATCGACGGCGAGCGTCACCGCTTCCCGTACGCCGCGCTGACCGGGGACCGGCACTTCACATATCCGCAGCCGCTGTTGGTGACCGACCTGGTACGCGAATACGCCGACGTGCGGGGCGGCGACATCCGTTTCGGCGTACGGGATGTCGCCCTGCACGGCGTCGACGGCGACCGTCCCGCGGTGCTGTACACCGACCCGGCGACGGGCGAGCGCCGGCGGATCGACTGCCGGATCATCGCGGGCTGCGACGGCGCGCGCGGAGTGACCCGCACCTATGTGAAACCTGATCGGGGCACGGTCTCCCGGTACGACTACGGAGTGGGCTGGCTGGCACTGCTCGCCGAGGCCCCTCCGTCCTCGGACTGTGTCGTCTTCGGCATCCACCCACGCGGATTCGGCGCCCATATGGCCCGCAGTCCCGAGGTCACCCGCTACTACCTCGAAGTCCCGCCCGGGGACGACGCGGAGAACTGGTCGCACGACCGGGTGTGGTCGGAGCTGCACGCCCGGCTGGCGGTGGCCGGAGCCCCGCCGCTCACCGAGGGCCGGCTGATCGAGAAGCGTGTGCTCGACATGCACAGCTACGTCGTGGAGCCGATGACGTACGGGCGGCTGTTCCTGGCGGGCGACTCCGCCCATCTGGTCGCGCCGATCGCCGCCAAGGGCATGAACCTCGCGTTGCACGACGCCCTGTTGCTGGCCGACGCGCTCGTCGCGTACTGCGGCGCGGGGGACGACAGCGGACTGCGCGGCTACTCGGCGGCCTGTCTGCGACGGGTCTGGGAGTACCAGGAATTCTCGCAGTGGCTCTCGGAGTTGATCCACGGACCGTCGTCGGGCGATCCCTTCCGGGCGGGTTCCGCCCAGGCCCGGCTGCGGCGGATCCTCGGCTCGCCCTCGGCGGCGGCCACGTTCGCCGAGTCATACATCGGCAAGGAGGCCGTGAGATGAACCGCGGGGGATGACGGGCCTGTTTTTTCGCACGCGTGCGCGACACGAAAGGAATTCAGGAAAAACAGGATTCTGGTATCGCCCGCCTTTGAACACTCAACGTCACATCCTCCGTACAACCGGGAAAGGTGAGAGCCCGGGGCGCAGCGAGGGATGACCATGGTCAAGGTGCAAGTCTCCACGGATGAGTTGGTCGCCGGAAGATATCGGCTGCTGGAGGTCGTCCACCAGGAAACGGGGCGCGACGGCTGGTACGGGCAGGACGTCGAGTCCGAGCGGCCGGTCACCTTGACCCGCTCACTGCTGCCGGACCATCTGCGCGAGGAGGCGGAGCTGCGGACGGCTGTCCGGATCACCCGTGAGTCCGAGGCCCTGGGGCTGGTCTGCCCGGGGCGGGTGGCCATCGTCATCGACGTCGTCGAGGACAACGACTTCCTGTGGACGGTCACGGCACGGCCGGAGGGCGTTCCCCTGAGCACGCTGCTCGGGCACGGCCCCGTGAACCACGTCCGGGTGGCCCGGATCGGGCTCGGCATTCTCGATGTCCTGGGAGCCGCCCATCAAGAAGGGATCACGCACGGCGATCTCAGCCCCGGGCAGGTGTGGGTGCAGGAGCTGGGCGGGGTCACGGTGGGCGGATTCGGTCTGATGGGGGCCACCTCGTCCGCACGCGTCACGACCCCCTCGTACGCCTCCCCGGAGCAGGCCCGCGGCGAGGGCGGCGGACCGGCCACCGACCTGTGGGCGCTGGGCGCGATCATGTACGAGATGGTCGAGGGGCGTCCGGCCATCCGGGACCGGGGAGGGCTCGAAGCCACGCTCCGCGCCGTGGAACGGCTTCCCATCCGGACCCCGCTGAACGCCGGTCCGCTCAGTCCGGCCATTCAGGGACTCCTGCGCAGGGATCCCGTGGAGCGGGTGCCCGAGTCGGTCGTACGCGAAGCACTGACGCGCATCCTCACGGCGGGACTCGAAGACTCCACGCCCACGGAGACTTTGCCCGTCTTCCGGGACACAGGCGTCGAAGCCCCGTGCGCACGGCAGGCCCGGGGCAGTCGGCCCGTCAGCCGACCGGTGCTGCTGGGCGGAGCGCTGGCCGTCACCGTGGTCTGCTTCGCCGGGCTCACCGCGGCGGGCGGACTGTTCGACCGAAGTACGTCCGCGTCCGGCGCCGCGCCTTCGCCCACCGCGCCCGGCAGCCCGTCCGCCGCGCCCACCCCCACCAACCCGACAGCACCCGGCACTCCTCCCCGGCAGACACCGTCCGCCTCGGCGTCTCCTTCCCGGTCCGCCACTCCCGGCGATCCGGCGGCCGGCTTCTACCGCTACGACGCGCCCGAGGGCTTCTCCATCGACCTTCCCCAGGGCTGGAAGCCCCTGCGGACCGACGAATCCCCCGACCGCTCCTACCGCGTCACCCTCGGCGCGAGCGACGACCCGCGCACCCTGGCCATCACCTACAGCACCCAGCTCGGCTCGGATCCGGTCGCGGTCTGGAGCGATGTGGACACGTCCCTGCGCGGCGACTCCATCGGCTACCAGCGGGTGGGCGCCATCCGCCCCGTGACCTATCGCTCCCGCGAGGGCGCCGACATGGAGTGGTTCTCGGTGTCCGACGGGGTGCGTGAGCGCACCTTCGGCCGCGGGTTCCTCATCGGCGACGGCAAGGGCTTCTCCCTCCGGTACACCACCCCGGCCGAGGACTGGGACACCGCCGACAACCGGCGGACCCTGGATGTGTTCCTGCAGTCCTTCAAGGGCACGTCACGGTGACCCGGCGTCGCAGCAGCCGTCCCGTCGCAGCAGCCGCCCCACTTCGAGCCGTCGTCCCCGGCCGCCGCGTGCCGCGACGACGGCTCGAACGCGGCCACCAGGTCGGCGGCCTCGTACGGTGTCCCGCCCCTGAGCACCGACGCCGTCCGTACGAGCGTGTGGAAGTCCTCGAACGGGTCACCGTCCACCACCGTCAGATCGGCGAGCTTCCCCGGCTGTACGGTGCCGAGGTCCGTGTTGACGCCGAACAGCCGGGCGGCAGAACGGTCGCGGTGCGCAGTGCCTGCGCCGGGGAGAGACCGTCGCGGTGCAAGGCGCGCAGGCCCAGATGCAGCGAGAGCCCGACCGGCACGAGCGGCTGGTCGGTGCCGAGCGCGACGAGGCCGCCCGTGGCCAGCACCCGCCGGTAGACGTCCGTCTCCGCGCGCAGGGTGGCCAGTTGGGCGGGGGTCGGCGGCACACCCGCCGACTGCCGTACGGCGGTGCGCGGGTGGTGGCGGATGGGTGTCAACGGCCTTTTCCGGGTCTTCGCTGCGACAGCCACAGGGCCACCGCCTCGGAGATGGGCTGACCGGTCTCCAGCTCGATGAAGCCGAACTGCCCACCCTGATTGCCCTCCAGGAACCACCAGACCCCGTCCTCGTCCTCGGCGAAGTCGAAGGCGGCGTACGCGAGTCCGGTGAAGGCCGTGTACTCCTGGACCGAGCGGGCGATGCGGCCGGGCACCGCGGTGGCCTCCCAGCTGTGCCCGGTGTCGCCGAAGCGCCCGTCGACCTGGCCGGGCACAGCGGTCTTCCGGGCGGCGAACAGGCGGGGACCGATGGAGGTGAGCCGGATGTCGGCCCGCTTGGAGATGTACTGCTGAAGCAGCGCGGGTCCGGCCGCGACGCCGGAGAAGTCCGCGTCGGGGCCGATCAGGGTGGTCGGCAGGGCCACCGCGGGTTCGCCGGGCGGCGGCCCCGAGGCGGATTTCACCACCACCTGTCGGTACTCCTCCACGAACTGCTGGGCCACCCGCGGAGCGGTCGTGATGACGGTGGGCGGCACCGCGAAGCCGCTGCCGTGGGCGACCCGCAGCTGCCAGGGTTTGTGCCGGGCCTGCTCGGCCCGGCGCGGGTGGTTCATCCAACGGGTCGAGGCGGAGTAGAGCATCCCGAACAGCGCCTGCCGGGTCTCCGCGGTGAGCCACGGCGAGGGCTCCGCCGCGTGCGCCGCGGGCTCACCCGGCCGACGCACCCAGACGGATCGCAGGCCGCCCATGCTGAGCACATGGCCGTTGACCGAGAGATAGCCGTCGAAGTCGCCGTGCGCGTAGTCCGCGGACAGCACCGCCTTGCCCGGCAGATCCGCCGGGTCCAGGCGCACCATGGGCACGCCCTGTTCGTGCAGCCTGGCCACGACCATGTCGGCGGTGACGTCCTGCTCCGCCGTGAGAATCAATACCGTCATCTGCGTGAGTGGCCGTCAGTCGTCGAAGTGCGTCTGGGAACCTGCGGTGGAGGTGGTCGTGCCGGTGGCCATCAGCAGGGCGCGGTCACTGACGGCCGGACGGCCGTCCGGCAGCACGTTCAGTTGCAGGCACACATCGAAGTGGTACGGGGGTATTGCGGCCGAATGCCCTGTGGGCAAGGCGTAGTTGAGGGTGAACGGTCGCACGAAAGATCCTCCCGCCGGTCTCACGATGCTCTGCCCCCTCCCATACGTGTCACGACCGTAAGGAATTCATCACTTTCCGCCACATCGGGGTGAAGGGCATCACATCGCGTCGTTTCAGGCTTACTTGGTTCCGTATTTGGCTTGGGTGTCCGCTTGATTCCGGCCGAAGCTTCGGCCATAGCTTCATTCTCCGTGATCTCAACGCCGTTCTTACCCACAAGAGTTCCCGGTGTGCGCAGCCCATGCGAACAGGTTTTGGGCAGGGGTGATCAGCCGGGCCCCGGCCGCGCCGCAGGGCTCACTCAAGGCGATCGAGCCACCGTGCGGGTTCATCCGCCGTGGATCCAGGCCCAGTTCGGCGCACAGAGGCGGTGACCGGACCCACTGCACCGGCCACCGCCACTGGAATGATCAAGACGCGGTCAGGGCCACCGTCCCGAACCCCGACGCCCCGAGCCGCTACCCATCGCAAGCGCCGTCCGTGCGGATCCCGACCCTCACGATGCTGTACCCATCCGCTACCAGCGGCCTTCCACCTGCTCCTTGATCCGCCGGTCGTAGAGCTCCTCGATCGCGTCCAGCGTCCGCTGCGGCAGCGGCGGCAGCTTCGCGGCCGCCGCGTTGGCGCGGGCCTGTTCGCGCGAGCGGGCGCCCGGGATCACCGTGGTGACGCCGGGCTGCTGGATGATCCAGCGCAGCGCCAGCTGGGCCGGGGTCCAGCCCTCCGGGGCGAGAGCGGAGAACTCGGCCGCCGCCTCCACGCCCGTCACGAAGTCGACGCCGGAGAAGGTCTCGCCCTGGTCGAAGGACTCCCCGTGGCGGTTGAACGTCCGGTGGTCGTTGTCCGCGAACACCGTGTCCTTGGTGTACTTGCCGGAGAGCAGCCCGGAGGCCAGCGGGACACGGGCGATGATGCCGACGCCCGCTTCCCGTGCCGCCGGGAGCACCTGCCGCAGCGGCTTCAAACGGAACGGGTTGAGGATGATCTGGACGCTCGCCACATTCGGGCGGGCGATCGCCGTCAGCGCCTCGTCGCACGTCTCGACGCTCACGCCGTACGCGGCGATCCGCTCCTCCTCGACCAGCGTGTCCAGCGCGTCGAACACCTCGTCCGACGAGTAGACGGGGGTCGGCGGGCAGTGCAACTGCACCAGGTCGACGCGGTCGACGCCGAGGTTGCGCCGGGAACGGTCGTTCCACGCCCGGAAGTTGTCGAGGACGTAATTCTGCGGGATCTGCTCGACCCGGCGGCCCATCTTCGTCGCCACCATGACATGCAGATCGGGACGGCCGCTGAGGAAGGACGCGATGGTCTGCTCGCTGCGCCCGTCGCCGTACACGTCCGCGGTGTCGAAGAACGTCACCCCGGACTCCGCCGCCGTCTCCAGCACCGCCCTGGCGTCCGGGTCGCTCACGTCGCCCCAGTCGGCGCCGAGTTGCCACGTGCCGAGACCGATGACCGATGCCTTCTGACCTGACCTGCCGAATTCACGCTCGTCCATGCCGTCAGTCTGACATCTTCCCGCCGCTGCGCAGGACGTCACACCCGCTGAGAGCAGATGCGGCCCTCGGGCGCGGTGGCAACAGTGAGTTATTCACCCACATGGATGAATCGTTTTGACAGGGTGGTGATGCGTGTCAACCGTCACCTACCGTGAGCCGCGTGACCGACCATATAGGAAGTGAAGGGAACACCCCCTGGTCCCGTCGGGGGTTCCTGCTGACCGCGGCCTCGCTCGCCGCGGTGCCCCACCTCGCGCTCCAGGACCGCGCCGCCGCGTCCGCCGAGCTGCCCGGGTTCCCCGAGGGCGTCGACGTCTACCGGTCCGCGTACCGCAACTGGGTCGGCGAGATCACCGCCACGGGGCTGTGGGCCTGTGCGCCGGCCGACGCCGACCAAGTGGTCGCCGTGGTCAACTGGGCCTGGAAACAGGGCTGGACAGTGCGCGCCCGAGGTTGCTCCCACGGCTGGTCGCCGCTGACGATCCCCGCAGGGACCGCGCCCGGCGCCCCGGTGCTGCTGGTCGACACCGCCACCCACCTCACCGGTCTGTCGGTGGAGTCCACCGCCCCCGCCGCCGTACGAGCCGGTGCCGGTGTCACCCTCGAAGCCCTGCTCGGACACCTGGAGGACCACGGTCTCGGGCTCACCGCGACGCCCGCGCCCGGCGACCTCACGCTCGGCGGCGCCCTGGCCATCGACGCGCACGGCACCGCCGTCCCGGCCCACGGCGAGAGCCGGCTGCCCGGGCACACGTACGGCTCGCTCAGCAATCTCGTGCTGTCGCTGACGGCGGTGGTGTGGGACGCGGAAAGCGACGCCTACGTGCTGCGGACGTACGAACGCAACGACGCGGACGGCGCGGCGCTCCTCGCGCACCTCGGCCGCGCCCTGGTCACCGAGGTCGTCCTGCGGGTGGGCGCGAACACCAACCTGCGCTGCGTCAGCCGTACCGACATCCCCGCATCCGAGCTCTTCGCGGCGCCGGGCGGTGACGGACGTACCTTCGCGAGCTTCCTGGACGAGTCCGGACGCGCCGAGGCGATCTGGTTCGCGTTCACCGAGTTCCCCTGGCTGAAGGTGTGGAGCGTCGCCCCACGGCGCCCGCTCACCTCGCGCCGGGTGACCTCGCCGTACAACTACCCCTTCTCCGACAACATCCCGACCCTCGTGGCGGATCTGGCCGGACGGATCGTGTCCGACGCGGCCTGGTACCTGGCCCCGGTCCTGGGCAACGCACAGCTCGACGCGGCCGTCCTCGGTCTGACCACGACGCTGTCCGCCGACATCTGGGGGCCGTCCAAGAACACCCTGCTCTACATCAAGCCCACCACCCTGCGGGTGACGGCCAACGGTTACGCCGTGCTCACCTCACGGGCCGAAGTGCAGCGCGTCGTCGCGGAGTTCACGGCCTTCTTCCGGGAGCGGCTGGCCGCCTACGCCGCCACGGGGCGCCATCCCGTCAACGGTCAGGTCGAGATCCGCGTGACCGGCCTCGACGACCCGTCCGACGTCGCATCACCCGGCGCACGCGCCCCGTCACTGTCCGCGCTGCGGCCCCGTGCGGATCACCCCGAGTGGGACACCGCGGTCTGGCTGGACGTCCTGACCCTGCCGGGCACGCCCCACGCGGAGGCGTTCTACCGGGAGTTGGAGCGGTTCCTGCTCGCGACGTACGACGGCGAGTACGCCCTCACCCGCGTCGAGTGGTCGAAGGGCTGGGCCTACACGGACGAGGCCGCCTGGTCGGAGGAGGAGGTCCTGGGCACCGCCGTGCCGATGTCCTTCGACGACGGCACGGGACCGGGCTGGACCGAGGCGGCCGCCGTCCTGGACCGACTCGACCCGCACGGGGTGTACGACAACACCTTTCTCAAGCGCCTGTTCCCGTAAGCGCTTCCACCGCGCGTTCAACTCCTTCTGCGAGGAGCCCAATTACTGGGCTCCTTTGCTTCATGCCTTGACGTGTCTGGTTCAGACCTTTAGGTTCACCGGTCACCGGCGCCCCATGAATGCGCTCAACGTTCATGGATGTGAACCCCCCACCATCAGCCACTTGCGAAGGGCTGTGATCCCCGTGATGACCAGACATTCCCTTGCGCGCTCCACCACACTGCGCGGAACCCTCACCACCGCGGTGCTCGCTCTCTCGGCCGGCGCCCTCAGCGTGTCGCCCGTCGCGGCCGCCACCGGCACCATCAGCGGACTCGGGGGCAAGTGCCTCGACGTCGCCGGGGCGAACTCCGCGAACGGCACGGCCGTACAGCTCTACGACTGCAACGGCACCGCGGCCCAGCAGTGGTCCGTCGGCTCCGACGGGACGATACGCGCCCTCGGCAAGTGCCTTGACGTCACCGGCAATGCGACCGCCGACGGCGCCAAACTCCAGTTGTGGGACTGCAGCGGCAGCGCGAACCAGAAGTGGACGGTGAGCGCGGCCCGCGACCTCGTCAATCCGCAGGCCGACAAGTGCGCCGACGTCACGGGGAACACCTCGGCCAACGGCACCCCGATACAGATCTGGAACTGCACCGGCGCCGCCAACCAGAAATGGACCGCGCCCGCCGCCGACGGGGGCACGCCCCCCACCGCGCCGATGGCCGTCGCCCCGTACCTCTACAACGGCTGGGGCAGCCCGCCGAGCCCCACCACCGTCATGAACGCCACCGGCGTCAAGTGGTTCACGCTGGCCTTCGTGCTCAGCCACGGCTACTGCAACCCGCAGTGGGACGGCAGCCGCCCGCTGACCGGGGGTGTCGACCAGCAGACCGTCAACACGGTGCGGGCGAACGGCGGTGACATCATCCCGTCGTTCGGCGGGTACAGCGGCAACAAGCTGGAGAGTTCCTGCTCCAGCGCGGGCGAGCTGGCAGCGGCGTACCAGAAGGTCATCAACGCCTACGGACTCAAGGCCATCGACATCGACATCGAGGCCGACGCCTACAGCAACCCGACGGTCCAGCAGCGCACCGTGGACGCCCTGAAGACCATCAAGGCCAACAACCCGGGCATCAAGGTGTACGTCACCATCGGCACCGGGCAGTCCGGCCCCGACACGGGCCTCATCAACCGGGCCGCGGCGTCCGGACTGACCGTGGAGGGCTGGACGATCATGCCGTTCGACTTCGGCGGAGCCGGCCAGAACATGGGAACACTCACCCAGCGGGCCGCGGAGGGCCTGAAGACGGCCCTCAAGAACGCCTACGGCTACAGCGACGACCAGGCGTACCGGGTCATGGGCATCTCCTCCATGAACGGGATCACCGACCAGAGCGAGACGGTCACCGTCGCCGACTTCCAGACCATCCTCAGCTACGCGCAACAGCACCACCTGGCACGGCTGACGTTCTGGTCGGTCAACCGCGACCGGCCGTGCACGAGCGGTGTCGCCGACAGCTGCTCCGGAGTGAGCCAGCAGGCCTGGGACTACACGCGCGTCTTCGCGAAGTACACCGGCTGACCTTCCCCACCCCACCCCCCACCAGCGCAGGAGAGCCCACGTGTCCAGATCCAGAAAACAGTCAGGCCGCCACCGGATACCGAAGATACTGACCGTGGTCGCCCTCGTGGCGACAACGGTGTCAGGCGTCACGTTCGCCGCGCAGGACGAGGCGACCGCGCAGGCCGCCGCGCTGCCCACCGGTTGGGCCACCGTCGTCAACGCGGGCAGCGGCAAGTGCGTCGACGCGCGCGCCGCCGCGACGGCGGACGGCACCGCGGTCCAGCAGTACGCGTGCAACAGCAGCCAGGCCCAGCAGTGGCAGTTCGCGGCCACCCCCGGTGGATACTCGCAGGTCGACAATCGCGCCGACGCCACCAAGGCCTGGGACGTCACCGACGTCTCGACGGCGGACAACGCGCTGGTGCAGCTGTGGACGTACGGCGGCGGCAACAACCAGCAGTGGCAGGCCGTGGCGGAGTCCAGCGGCGCCTACCACTTCGTGAACCGCAACAGCGGCAAGTGCCTCGACGTGCCGAGCGCCTCCACCGCGGACAGTGTGCAGCTGGCTCAGTACACGTGCAACGGCACGGCGGCCCAGTCCTTCTACGTCAATCCCGTCGACGCGACGCCGCCGCCCGGGACCCCGGACCTCGGCCCGAACGTCACCGTCTTCGATCCGTCGACGCCTGCCGCCACGATCCAGAGCAGCCTCAACTCGGCCTTCTCCCAGCAGGAGACCAACCAGTTCGGCACCGCGCGGAAGGCCTTCCTCTTCAAGCCCGGTACGTACGACGCCAACGCCAACGTCGGCTTCTACACCCAGGTCGCCGGTCTGGGCCTCTCCCCCGACGACGTGAACATCCGCGGCTCGGTGCACGCCGAGGCGGACTGGTTCCAGGGCAACGCCACCCAGAACTTCTGGCGGTCGGCGGAGAACCTGTCGGTGACTCCGACCAACGGCTCGGACCGCTGGGCGGTGTCGCAGGCAGCGCCGTACCGGCGGATGCATCTGCGCGGCAACCTCGCGCTGGACGACGGCGGCTGGTCCAGTGGCGGCTACATGGCCGACACGAAGGTCGACGGTCAGGTCAACTCCGGTTCGCAGCAGCAGTGGCTGTCGCGGAACACCGAGTGGGGCAGCTGGACCGGTTCCAACTGGAACATGGTCTTCGTCGGCTCCAAGAACGCTCCGGCGAACAGCTTCCCGAGCCCGCCGTACACCACGGTCGACCAGGCGCCGGTGACGCGTGAGAAGCCCTTCCTGTACGTCGACTCCGCCGGCGCCTGGAAAGTGTTCGTGCCCTCCGTGCGCACCAACACCAGTGGCACCACGTGGAGTTCCGGCACCCCCGCGGGCACGTCCCTGCCGATCGCCGACTTCTTCATCGTCAAGCCCGGCGCGACCGCCGCGCAGATGAACGACGCGCTCGCCCAGGGCAAGAACCTGCTGGTGACGCCAGGTGTCTACCACCTCGACCAGACACTCAAGGTGACCAGGTCCGACACCGTCGTCCTGGGCCTCGGCCTGGCCACGCTCATCCCCGACAACGGGATCACCGCGATGACGGTCGCCGACGTGAACGGTGTCCAGCTCGCCGGGCTTCTGATCGACGCCGGTACCACCAACTCCGCGCAGCTCATGGAGATGGGGCCGAGCGGCTCCTCCGCGGACCACAGCGCAAACCCCAGCTCCCTGCACGACGTCTTCTTCCGCATCGGCGGCCCGGGCGTCGGCAAGGCCACCACCAGCCTGACCATCAACAGCGACGACGTCATCGGCGACCACCTGTGGCTGTGGCGCGCCGACCACGGCAGCGGGGTGGGCTGGACGAGCAACACCGCCGACACCGGACTGGTCGTCAACGGCGACGACGTGACGATGTACGGCCTGTTCGCCGAGCACTACCAGAAATACCAGACCATCTGGAACGGCAATGGCGGCCGGACGTACTTCTACCAGAACGAGATGCCGTACGACCCGCCCAACCAGTCGTCCTGGATGAACGGTTCGACGCAGGGCTACGCCGCCTACAAGGTCGCGAACTCCGTGACCAGCCACCAGGTGTACGGCTTCGGCAGCTACTGCTACTTCAACGTCAACCCGAGCGTGGCCGCGGAGCGCGCCATCGAGGCGCCGAACAACGCGAACGTGCGCTTCAAGGACATGGTGACGGTCTCACTCGGCGGTACGGGCACGATCCGGCACGTCATCAACGACAGGGGCGGCCCGTCCAACTCCTCCACCAATGTCGCCAACCTCGTCAGCTACCCCTGACCCGTACGGGAAGGAACGTCCGATGCACACCATCAGATCGGGTCCTGCGCGCGCGGCCCTGCGGGTTCTCGTCCTCCTGGCGACACTGCTCGGCCTGGCAGCCCCGCCCGCTGCCCACGCGAGCAGCGCGGCGACACCGTTCAAGGTGCTGGCGCTCTACAGCGGCACCTGGGACGCGGCGCACATCGACTTCGTCAAGGACGCGAACGACTGGTTCCCCAAGCAGGCCGCGGCGAACGGCTTCACCTACACGGCCAGCAACAACTGGGACCTGCTCAGCAACGGCGGCGTCAACGCCTATCAAGTCGTGCTGTTCCTGGACGACTTGCCGCAGACGTCCGCCCAACGGACGGGTTTCGAGACATACATGCGGGGTGGCGGCGCCTGGCTGGGTTTCCATGTCTCGGCCTTCACGACCAATGCGGCGGGCTGGCCGTGGTACCACAACCAGTTCCTCGGCAGCGGCAACTTCAAGTCGAACACCTGGGGGCCGACGACGTCGGTGCTGAAGGTCGAGGACCGTACACACGCCTCGACCAAGAACCTGTCCGCGACCTTCACCTCGTCGGTCAGCGAGTGGTACAGCTGGTCGAACGACCTGCGACAGAACCCGGCCATCAAGATCCTCGCCTCGGTCGACCCCAGCAGCTTCCCCCTGGGCACGGATCCCAACCAGAGCTGGTACAGCGGCTACTACCCGATCCTGTGGACCAACACGAACTACAAGATGCTGTACGCGAACTTCGGCCACAACGCGATGGACTACTCGACCAACACCCGTCTGTCGTCGACGTTCGCGAGTGAGACACAGAACCGGTTCCTGCTGGACGGGCTGAAGTGGCTGGGCGGGGCCGACACAACCCCTCCCCCGGCGGACTCGATCTCCGAGACCTCCTGGTACTCGCTGACAAGTGCCGCCAACGGCACCTGTGTGGACGCCCGTTCGGCCGCCACCGCGAACGGGACCGCGATCCAGCAGTACGCCTGCAACGGCACTCAGGCACAGCAGTTCCAGTTCCGCTCGACCGACAGCGGCTATCTGCGGATCACCATCCGTGGCAATCCACAGCAGGTCATCGACGTGACCGGCGTCTCGACGGCCGACAACGCGCCGCTCCAGCTGTGGAGTTACTCGAGCGGGCAGAACCAGCAGTGGCAGCCCGTGAAGGAGGCCACCGGGCGGTACCACTTCGTCGCCCGCCACAGCGGCAAGTGCCTGAGTGCGGCGAGTGCCTCGACGAACAGCGTCCAGCTCACCCAGCGCGGCTGCGACGGATCTTCCGAGCAGAGCTTCACGCTCACCGCACAGCCCTGACCGACCGGCCCCGGGGTGCCCCCGCCGCAGGCCGGCGGCGGGGGCAGCGGTCTGTCGCCATCTGGAGCGGGTCAGTCGGGCGAGTTCGGTGCCGGCGAGCAGGAAGGCGCCCACGCCGAAGTTCGCGGTGCTGTCGTAGGTGACGGGCCGGCCGGACTCCGGCGGTCGCCGACGTTCTGGATGGACGTAGCCGAGGAGGCCGTCGGGGTGTACGGCCGGGTGACCAGGCGCTCGCCGAGCTACTGCGCGTGGTCGTCCATTCCCTGGTCAGCACGGGCCGTGAGCTATGTTGAATCCTCGTGGGACACGAAGGAGGCGCATCGGTGCCATCGCCGCAGCAGGCACGCGCGCAGGCGTCCGCGATCACCTCGGGGAAGACGGTTCCGGTGGCGGGCGCGGCTCCCACGTCCCAGCTCAGGGAGTTGTTCGACGGGCCCAGGCTCTCGCCCGGCCAGCGCCAGATCGCCCAGTATCTGATCGAGCACATCACCGAGGCGGCGTTCCTGTCGATCACCGATCTCGCGGAACGCGTCGGGGTGAGCCAGCCCTCGGTGACCCGCTTCGCCGCCGCGGTCGGCTTCAGCGGCTACCCCGCGTTGCGGGAGAAACTCCAGGCCATCGCGCTCAGCACGCTCGCCGGCGCCCCCGCCGCGCCCGCGGAGGACGGCACCAACGAGCTGCAGGCGGCGGTGGACGCCGAGATCGAGAACCTGGAGAACCTGCGGCGGGACTTCGCCGATCCGGATCGGGTGATCACCGTCGGCCGGGCGCTGTCGCAGTCGACCCCGCTCACCGTGCTGGGGCTGCGTATCTCCGTGTCACTGGCGGAGTACTTCGCGTACGCCGCCCGCCGTATCCACCCCGACGTCCGGCTGGTCACACGCGGCGGCAGCGTCGCGTACGACGCGCTGCTCCAGTCGCGCGAGGCGGGCGGCACCTGGCTGCTCGCCTTCGGGATGCCCCGGCACGCCCAGGAGACACTGACCGCCGTGCGCGTCGCGCGCAGTGCGGGTCTGCGGGTGGCCCTGATCACCGACCTGGCGCTCGGACCGCTGGCCGACGAGGCCGACGTCACCTTCACCATCGGCACCGGATCACGCCTCGTCTTCGACTCCTATGCCGCCCCCGTCGTCATGTCGGCGGCACTGCTCCAGGCCATGAGCGACGCCGATCCGGAGCGGACCCGGGCACGCCTTGAGGAGTACGAGCAGATCGCCGAGCAGCACCAGTTCTTCCTCAAGGACTGACCTGAGGACTGACCTGCACCGTCTGTCACCCTGGCATCACTGGATCATTCACACCAAATCTCACATGAATTTTTTCATGTTCTTGCGTATCCGGCGGTATATATAAATACTTCCCAACGACCACTCGGGGCCGTCCGCTCCTACCCGCATGGGCCCCGGGTGGTCGGACGAGCCCCGCGCGAGCGGGCGCCCGTGGTGGCGGCCCCGGCCATCCCCTAGACCGGGGCCGCCCCCAGAACCGCTGACCACCTTGCCGCCGACGTGACCCGGAAGCGATGAACATGGCCCTGACGTACTCACCGATCACCGCGGACTGGCCGTGCCAGGTCAAGCCCCCCGGCAGCTTCGACTGGGAGCGATCGGCGACCAAGTGGCTGCGCGACCTGGTGCCGGCCCGGTACGCGAGCTATCCGACGCTGATCAAGCATCCCGTTCTGCTCGGCCGCCACGCGCAGATCCAGGTGCAGCACGAGATACGGGTCGCCCGCACCGCGCTGCAGACCGCCCGGGCCGAACTGCCCGCCCTCGGCCTGCACGAGTCGGTCATCGAACACACCATCAAGATGTACGCCGCCGAGGTGCTGCAGCTCAACCACATCGCCCGCAGCATCCGAGCGGTCACCCAGGCCCTTGTGGACAGCAACACCGCGCGAAACTGAGGTCCCGGGCCCAGGTGGTGGTCCCGGCGGGATCACCTTCAATGGCCGAACCGGGAGCGATACGGATCCCTCGAGCGGGAAGACGACAGGGAGGAACAGCCCGCCGACAGCCCTGGACGGATGGACGGACTCATGGATTCCACGACATGGACGGTGGTCGCCATCGTCGCGATCCTGGCCGCCGCCGTACTCGGGGCGGCGATCGCGCTCCTGGTCCGACTCGTCCGTACCCGCCGAGATCTGCGGCGTGCCGGACTCCCGACCGGACCCCGCTGGGTCTTCTGGGGCGCCGTCGCCTACCTCCTGCTCCCGGCCGACCTGCTGCCGGACCCGATCTACCTGGACGACATCGGCGTACTCCTGCTGGCGCTGCGCTCGTTGCGCCGTGACGAGGTGATCGAGGTAAAGGGCGGTGGGAACCCTCGTACGAGAACAGAACGTTGACGTGGTGAGCGGGCCGGGGGGCGTGGACGCCCGCGTCGGAGGTCCGCAGGGATCATCACTGCGACGGGCGGCACCATGAGCGAGCTGGTTCCCGGGGGCAATGTGCCCCTGCCGGGCGGCACCCTGACGATCCGGGTGCCGGGTCCCTTCGACGTCTCCGCGCTCATCACCGATGACAGCGGAAAGGTGCGCGGCGACGGCGACTTCGTGTTCTACAACCAGCCGACCGCGCCGGGGGCCCGGCTCGTCGCGGAGCACCTCACCATCGACCCGTCGGGCCTGCGGTCCGGGGCGAGCCGCGTCACCGTGGTCATCAGCCCCTCCGATCCCGGTACACCACTGGGCCGACTGCCCGCTCCCACCCTGCACCTCACCGGTCCGGGCGGCCGCACCCTCGCCCGGTTCACCCCGCCGCGTCCGCAGCGCGAGACCGTGCTGCTGCTCGCCGAGATCTACCGGCGCGGCACCACCTGGAAGCTGCGCGCGCTCGGCCAGGGGTACGCGGACGGGCTGGCCGGCATAGCGCGGGACTTCGGGGTCGATGTCGCCGAGGACGACGCGACGCCGGTCGCGGCACCCGACCCGGACGGCTTCCTCGATCTGGTGAACTCCGTCCGCACCGCGGCCGGTTCCCCGCCCGTCTCCCTCGACGCACGGCTCGCGGCCGCGGCGCGGGCACACGCCTCCGACATGGCCGCCCGCGGGCTCCTCAGCTCCGAGAGCGCGAACGGCATCTCGGTGTACCAGCGCGTCACGTCCGCCGGTTACGCGTATCTCACCGTCGGCGAGCACCTCGTCTCCGGCCCGCGCACACCGGCCGAGTTCGTGGAGTACTGCCTGTCCACCGAGCAGTCCCGGCTCACTCTGTACGAGCCCGCGTACCGCCAGGCGGGGCTCGCGTACGTCGCCGACCACCGCTCGGGCGACCTGTACTGGACCGCCCTGTGGGCACGGCCGTTCAGCGCGGGCGGCCTGGCGCGGACGGCGAACGAGGTCGTCGCGCTGACCAATGCCGAGCGAGCCGCGGGGGGCCTGCCGCCGCTGGCCGTCGACCCCTTGCTGACCGCGGCGGCCCAGGCGCACAGCGCCGACATGGTGACCCGCGCCTTCTACTCCCACACCTCCCCCGACGGCAGCCAGCCCTGGGACCGGGCCGCCGCGGCGGGCTCCACCCGCCGCACCATCGGCGAGAACATCGCCTGCGGCCAGCGCTCCCCCGCCGAGGTGGTCCGCGGCTGGATGAACAGCCCCGGCCACCGCGCCAACATCCTCAAGCCCGCCTTCACCCACATAGGCATCGGCCTCGCCGGCGGCGGCAAGGCGGGCACGTACTGGACGCAGCTCTTCGGCGGCTGACTGGCCACTTTCCGACTCACCTCCACATTCACCCCGGACAATGCAACCCGCGTGCCGGGTCGGCGCGTAGAGATGGTGCCGACGCCGCATCCGCGGCGCGGTACGCAGAGAAAAACCGGGAGAAGAATCAGATGGTCTCGAGAACGGTGGGCTCAGGTACGGCGCTGGGCGCGGTGCTGCTGTCCCTCCTGGCTGTGCCCGCGCAAGCGGCCGCCACTGACGTCGCGAGCGCGGAGTCGGCGGCGCCGGACGACGCCGGGCTGCGGAGCGTACTGCACTCGGCGCTGACTCAGGGAGCCCCCGGCGCGATGGTGCGGGTCGACGACAACGGCACGCTCCACCGGTGGGCCGAGGGAGTCGCCGACCGCGACACCAGGCGGGCCGTCATCACGACCGACCGGTTCCGCGTCGGCAGCGTCACCAAGAGCTTCTCCGCGGTGGTCCTGCTGCAACTGGTCGACGAGGGCAGACTGAGTCTGGACACCTCGGTGAACAGCTATCTGCCCGGGCTGCTGCCCGACGACCGGATCACCGTGCGCCATGTGCTGAGCCACCGCAGCGGACTGTACGACTACACCAACGACATGTTCGCGCAGACGGTCCCGGGTTTCGAGGCAGTCCGCAACAAGGTCTTCAGCTACCAGGACCTGGTGAACCTGTCCCTGAAGAAGCCTCTCAACAACACGCCGGGCGCGGCCTATTCGTACTCCAACACCAACTTCGTCGTCGCGGGCATGCTCATCGAGAAGCTCACCGGCCACGCCGTGGCCGCGGAATACCAGAAGCGCATCTTCACGCCGCTGAATCTCAGCGACACCTTCTACGTCCATCCCCACACCGCCGTCCCGGGCCGCCACGTCAACGGCTATCTCACGCCCGACGAGACCGGTGCGGCGCTGGTGGACTCCACCGAGCAGACGCTGTCCTGGGCGCAGAGCGCGGGCGCGATCGTCTCCAGCACGCGGGACCTGAACACGTTCTTCTCCGCCCTGATGGGCGGGCAGCTCATGTCCGCCACGCAACTCACCCAGATGCAGCAGTGGACGACGGTCAACAGCACCCAGGGCTACGGCCTCGGCCTGCGCCGCCGCGACCTGTCCTGCGGCATTTCCGTGTACGGGCACACGGGCACCGTGCAGGGCTACTACACATACGCCTTCACCTCGAAGGACGGCAAGCGCAGCGTCGCCGCGCTCGCCAACACCTCCAACAACGCCACCGTGCTCAACACCATGGCCGGCACCCTGGAATCCGCGTTCTGCGGCAAGCCGTCGACCACGGCCACGACCAAAGCCACCGCGCGCAGCGTGGCTCCCGTGAAGCAGCAGTACGAGGACATCGCACCGGGCATCGCCCGCGACTGACGTGACGAGGTGCGGCCGGACTCGATCGTCCGGCCGCACCCCTCGGCGCTCATGACTTCTTCAAGTCGGCCCGATAGGTCCGGTACAGCGCGCTACCGTCGTCACATCGCCTCGGGGGCGCACTGCACTTCTGGCAGCCGAGCAGATGGTCGAAGTACGCCCGGTAGCTGTGCGGTGCAAGCGTAGGGCTCTGCTGCGACATGACGTTCTCCCCGTGGGTGGCGGCTGCTTCGCCAGTTATTGACCGATATTCAACAGCCTCATGAGCATATGCCAGATGACCGGCTGGGGACCTCGGATCGTTGCAGGGTAGCCGAATTCCAGCCCTTTGCCCTGATACTGATGACATGGAACCCGCCATGTTCATCACTTTGGCCCTGGACGACCTCCTGGAGCGGGCGACGTCGCTCGTCCGTCCCGGGCGGCGCGCGATCCTCGGCATCACCGGAAGTCCCGGCGCGGGGAAGACGACGCTCGCCGAGCGCCTGGTCCGGCGGCTGAACGGTGACGGGCCCGACTGGGTCGCGCACGTGCCGATGGACGGCTTCCATCTCGCGGACGTCGAGCTGGACCGCCTCGGCCGCCGCGACCGCAAGGGTGCTCCCGACACCTTCGACGCGGCGGGTTACGCGGCGCTGCTGCGCCGACTGCGCGACGAGGAGGACGGCGTCGTCTACGCGCCGGGCTTCGAGCGGACCCTGGAGCAGCCCCTCGCGGGCGCCCTGCCTGTCCCTCCCACCGCCCGCCTGATCATCACCGAGGGCAACTACCTCCTCCTGCCGGACGAGGCATGGGTCCGCGTACGGTCGCACCTGGACGAGGTGTGGTTCTGCGAGCTCGACGAAGCCGAGCGTGTACGCCGTCTCGTCGCCCGCCACGAGGAGTTCGGCAAGGATCACGACACGGCGGTGGCCTGGGTGCTCGGCCCGGACCAGCGCAACGCCGAGCTGGTCGCCGCGACCCGGGACCGCGCCGACCTGGTCGTCGGAGCGGTCAGCGGGCGCGCAGCTCCAGCTCGGGTTCCCCTCGCGCATCGCCCGCGGGATTCCCGATCAGTGCGGTGAACGTCTCGGTGTGGACCGTGAGGCCCGCCGGTCCGTGTTCGAATGCCGGAGTGAAGGGACCGGAAGGGCCGTAGCGGACGGCGAAGACGTTCAGGCCTTCGGGGGAGCCGGGTGCCGGGTCCGCCTCCAGGGCGGTGGAGGTGATCAGGCGGTGCCAGCCGTCGTCGGGGTTGCCGTAGCCGCGCGGGTCGGCGGCCAGGGCGAAGGCGGCCTGCTCCTGGGTCGTCTCCGAGCGGGCGTCGAAATGGTCGGCATCCTGCGTCCGCGGGTGCGTCAGCCGAAGGGCGCCCGCGGACGTCACCGCGGCCTGCGCGGTCCTGCGTACCCGATCGCCGTCGTCCGTGGCGTACGGCAGCCCGGCGAGCAGGTAGGGGTCTGCGTCGAGCCGTTCGACGGCAACCGTCGTCCACAGGCTGGTGCCGTCCGTGACGTACAGGGAGCGCACGTGTCGCAGGACGTGGTCGCGGCCGACGACCGGCTTGGTGACCAGCTTGCCGGTCAGTGTGTCGGTGCGGACGTCGCGTACGCGGACCTCGCCCATGGGGCGGCACAGCAGAAAGCCGTCGGTCACCGGGCCGAAGCCGTGCTGGCGATCGACCACGGCGGGCAGGTAGTAGGTGCCCGCCGCCTCGATCAGCGAGGGGGTCATGTGATCGTCGAAGGCCGCCGAGACCGTGCCCGCGCGGAGCTGATGCCGTACGGGGTCCTTCGACGGCGTCCGGTGCCAGCGCGCGGTGTCCTGGATCTGCCAGACCAGCATGAAGGCGAAGTGGCCGTCGATGCCGCCGTCGGTCGCGACGGCGTGACGGCCCCAGCGGGTGTCGCCCCGGTAGCGGCCGAGGTCGGCGCCGATGCGCGCGCCGAAGTAGCGCAGGCCCAGGACGGACTCGAAGCCGGAGTGCTGTTCGCTGTAGCGCGGGCCTCCGATGTCGAAGCCGCCGACGCTCAGCCGCGCGTCGATGTAGCGGGCGAGCGCGTCGCCGTCCTCGGCGAACACCGGCTCCCCGCTGCCCCGGTGGGCCTGGGCGAGGAAGGAGAGGGAGATCGGCCCGTAGTTGTTGTCGTACGCGCCGCCGTGCTCCGGGGGCAGCAGGGCGCCCCGGTCGCGCACCCGACGGGCGCGGATCTCGTCGACGTACAGGCTCATCGCGCGCGAGCGGACCAACTCACCGTCGGGGGAAGG
This sequence comes from Streptomyces sp. SD15, assembly GCF_054462255.1. NCBI lineage: Bacteria > Bacillati > Actinomycetota > Actinomycetes > Kitasatosporales > Streptomycetaceae > Streptomyces > Streptomyces sp. SD15. Next base: position 111,367 of record NZ_JBTLMO010000003.1, read on the forward strand.
GAGATGGCGAGCGAGCATCAGTCCCCCGACGACGCAGCCGATGGCCTGGTTGCCGGCCTCTTGCGGGTTGAAGAAGGTGGCCTCGGTGAGCCACCGCCAGTAGCCGCGCGCCATCTCCCTCAGCTCGTCGCGCTGTTCGTCGTCGACGAGTCCGTCCGCCGCGTCCAGCAGGTTGACCGTCTGGAGCAGCGCCCACACCGTGCTCGGCCAGTCGCCGATGGGGTGCGCGCCCGCTTCCAGTACGTAACGGGCGTACGGCAGGCCTAAGTCGCGGCCCCTCAGGTTCGGGTAGCCGGGGTTGTCCCGCGTGTAGACCCGCTCGTGCAGATGGAAGGCCAGAGCGCGGCGGACGGCCTCCGGCAGGCGCGGGTCTTTCGTCCGGTGCCAGGCGAGCGCCAGCAGTGAGGTGATGCCGAGCGAGGTGTCGCCGATGTCGTCGACCGCGGTGGGGTGTTCGAGGTTGCCGGCCGGGGTGAGGCGGGCCAGGGCCTCTTCGGTGACGGCGGCGAGGACGGTGTCGTACGCGGCCGGGTCGTCCGCGAGGTCGTGCAACCGGCCGCGCTGGTGGGGGAGATACATGAGGTCAGCCCTTCATGCCGGAGGTCGCCAGTCCCTCCACCAGCCTCTTCTGGAAGATGAGGAAGCAGATGAGCGTGGGCACGAGGGCGAGTGTCGACATGGCGAACATCGCGCCGTAGGAGGAGCCGCTGGTCTGGTCCAGGAACAGGGTCAGGCCGAGGGGGACGGTGAATTTGTCGTTCTGCTGGAGGTAGACGAGCTGGTGGAGGAAGTCGTCGTAGGTCCAGATGAAGGTGAAGATCGTGGTGGTGATCAGGGCCGGCTTCATCAGCGGCAGGATGATCTTCCAGTAGATCTGCAGGGGGTTGGCGCCGTCCATCATGGCCGCGTGGTCGAGCTCGCGCGGGATGGAGCGGATGAACTGGACCATCAGGAAGATGAAGAAGGCGTCCACCGCGAGGAACTTCGGCACGATCAGCGGCAGGTACGTGTTGATCCAGGTCAGGTTGTAGAAGATCGTGTACTGCGGGATCAGGACGGCCTGCGTGGGCAGCATCAGCGTGCCGAGCATCAGGCCGAACCAGATCTTCTTGCCGCGGAACTCAAAGCGCGCGAAGGCGTAGGCGGCAAGGGAGCAGGAGATGACGTTGCCGATCACCGCGCCGATCGTGACGATCAGCGAGTTGGTGATATAGAGGGAGAAGGAGTTCCCGGAGCCGCTCCAGCCTTCGGAGTAGTTCTCCGGGCGCAGCGCGTTCGGGATGAGTCCCGGGTGGGTGAAGATCTCGGTGTCGGGCTTGAGCGAACTGCTCAGCATCCACAGCAGCGGGTACAGCATGACGATCGCCACGCCGATGAGCAGGGTGTGGATGTAGATACGGCGGGAACCGGTGGTGGAGCGCAGCTTCTGCAGCGGCGACTTCGGGGTCCGGGCCGGGGTGACGGCGGACATGGGGTGAAGGACTCCTCGCTCAGTCGTCGTAGTGGACCCAGTAGCGGCTGGCGATGAAGTTGACCGCCGTGAAGCCTGCGATGACCAGGAACAGCACCCAGGCCAGCGCCGAGGCGTATCCCATCTGGAGGTCGGTGAAGCCCTTCTTGTAGAGGTAGAGGGAGTACAGCATGGTCGAGTTGAGCGGTCCGCCGGAGCCGTTGCTGATCACGAAGGCGGGGGTGAAGGTCTTGAACGCGTCGATGATCTGCAGGACCACGTTGAAGAAGACGATCGGGGTCAGCAGCGGCAGGGTGATCTTGAAGAACCGGGTGACGGGGCCGGCACCGTCGATCGCGGCCGCCTCGTACACGTCCTTCGGCAGCTGCTTCAGACCGGCGAGGAAGATGACCATCGGGGTGCCGAACTGCCAGACGGCCAGCAGGACGAGCGTGTAGAGCGCGGTGTCGGGGCTGGAGATCCAGTCCTGGCCCTTGATGCCGAACCAGCCGAGGAAGTCGTTGAACAGGCCGTCGCCGCCGAAGACCTGCCGCCACACGATGGCGATGGCCACCGCCCCGCCGAGCAGCGACGGCAGATAGAAGGCGGCCCGATAAAGGCCGATGCCCTTCAGATTGCGGTTGAGCAGCATCGCCACGCCGAGGGCGAGGGCCAGCTTCAGTGGCACGGAGACGAGGACGTACACGAGGGTGGCGTGCACCGAGTCCCAGAAGACCGGGTCGTCGGTGAACATGCGGTCGTAGTTGTCCACGCCGACCCACTGCGCGGGCGTCAGCAGGTCGAAGTCGGTGAAGGACAGGTACAGCGAGTCGAGCATCGGGTAGATCGTCAGGCCGAACAGGCCGACGAACCAGGGGGCCAGGAAGAGGTACGGCCACCAGCCCCCGCCCCGCCGTCTGGCGAGGCGGCGGCGCATACGGTCGCGCTCCCGCTGGTCGGACGCGGTCGTGGGAGCGGACTGCTCCTTCACGACCTCGTCAGTCTGCGCGGTGGTCATACTCATCTCCCTGGCCCTCTCCCGGTGTTCAGATGTGCTGCGCGGCTGAGGGGGTGCCTTGTGGATCCTGCCGGGGTCGCGGGGTCTGGCACGCACATCTGCCGCGTTGTCGTCGGTCGCCGACTCCCCCAAGTTCTCGGCTTCGCTCGAACAGGGGGGACCCCCATCGCGTCGCCCCCCTCCTCCGCCTTGCAGTTGCACGCACCAGACCCCGCTCGGCCGTGTTGACCAGGCACCGGTGCTCGGAGCCGGCCTGATCCACAAGACACCCCCTACTCGGCCAGGATCCCGGCCGCCTGGTCGAAGAACTCGCCGAGCTGCGCCTTGATCGACTTCTTGCCGAAGGCGACGGCCAGGTTGGACTGGAACAGCAGGTCCCAGATCTGGTCGGCTCCCTGCGGCGGAGGCACCGGAGCGGCCAGGGCGTTGGTCGCCTTGCCGACCCGCTGGGAGATGTAGTCGGCGTTCGCCATGTTCAGCTTGTCCGTCTCGGTCAGACCCGAGGCGATCAGGGTGCGGGCCTTCTCCGTCGGCGGGATGCCGCGCAGCAGCTGCATGTCCTTGATCGCTGTCTCGTCCTGCGCGAAGAACGACATGATCTTCACGGAGTCGGCGACCTTCTTGCTCGCCTTGGTGGCGCTCAGCAGCACACCGCCGTTGACGAAGTTGCCCTCACGGGCGCCGGAGAAGTCGCCCTGCGGGGTGGGCAGGAAGTCCAGCTGCGCGTCGGTGATGGAGCCGCCCGCGCCGTAGACGCCGGAGTCGAAGGTGAACAGGGCCTTGCCGATGACGACCGCGTTCTTGGTGAGGTCGTTGTGCGCGGCGGAGGTGATCGCGGGCGGCGGGGAGGCGTTGGCCTTGCGCATGTCGGCCCAGTACTCCCACCACTCCTGGAGGGTGTCGGAGGTGAAGCCGAGCTTCTTGCCGTCCTCGGTGAAGAAGGTCTCGCCCTTCTCGCGGGCGAAGATCTCGAAGCACTGGAGGGTGGAGCCGCCGCCGTCGTCGACGCCGTAGATCTTGCCGTCGCTCTTCTTGTAGACGTCGGTGGCGATCTTCTTCAGGTCGGCCCAGGTCCACTCGCGGTCGGGCAGCTTCAGGCCCAGGTCCTCCAGGCCGCTGCGGTTGACGGTGAGCTGGTTCACGCCGATGCCGGACGGGACGCCGTAGAACTTGCCGTCGACGGTGCCGGCCGCGAGGAGCGTCTTGGAGAAGCCGGTGAGGTCCAGGGTCTTGCCGACGTAGGAGTCGAGCGGAGCGAGGATGCCCTTGCGCGCGTACTGCGCGACCAGGGCGGTGTCCATCTGCAGCAGGTCGGGGGCGCTGCCGCCGGCGATGTTGGTGTTGAACTTGTCGAAGTAGCCGTCGTAGCCGGAGTAGCGTTCCTCGATCTTGATCTTCGAGTTGCTCTTCTGGAACGTGGCGAGCGCCTTCTTGTAGGCGTTGTGCCGGTCGTCGCTGCCCCACCACGTCATGGTGAGCTTGTCGCTGGTGGTGCCTGCGCCGGTGCCTCCGCCGCAGGCGCTCAGCGAGCCGCCGACTGCGGCCGCGGCGGCTATGCCGCTCGCGGTGCGGAACAGGGTTCTGCGCGAGATCTCGTGACCCACCGGGTCCTCCTGGATGTGCGTGACGGATCTCCCGGCCGGCCAGTGCGGCTCGGGTCTTTTCCCTGGGGTACGCCCTCGGCGCGCGGCCTCGCCCGGCCACGTCGCCTGTCGGGTGGGGGTCCCCGGCCGTAGTCCCGGCCGCGACCGTACGAGCACGCCCTCGTCGGTTGCCGTACGGATTGCGTACGGCGGGACGCCTCATCCGGAGTCGGGGTCCCGCCGACTCAGAAAGCGCTTGTCCGGACATTGGCACAAGCGGATGGAGTCCGTCAATGCTCGACCTGGACACCGCCGATCACGGTCCGGATTCCGTGTGCCACCGCCAGCCTGGCCGCGCCCACGACCGTGCCGCTGTCGCCGAGTTCGCTGCTGACCACCTCGGTGGGCCAGCTGAGCCGGGCGAGTTCGGCCCTGACCCCGGGCAGGAGTTGTGGATTCGCGCCGATGCCCCCGCCGAGGACGATCAGGCCGGGGTCGAGGACCGCGGTGGCCGCCGCGGCGAGCCGGCCCACTTCGCGGGCGTGTCCGTCGACGAAGCGGAGGGCCTTCACGTGTCCCTCGGCGGCGAGTTCGAAGAGTTGAGCCGCATCGTGCGGCTGCGGGCCGTCCTGCTCGAGCCAGGAGGCGGCGACGCGGCGAAGGAGCGCGGCGGCTCCGGCGTACCGCTCCATGCCCTCGTGCACGGACTCCTCGCCCTCCGTCCACGGGTACGGAAGCCGCGCTATCTCGCCGGCCGCGCCGTTGCTCCCGCGCAGCACCTCGCCGCCGACCACGATGCCCAGACCGATGCCATAACCGACCTGCAGATAGCCGAAGGTGCGGCGGCCCCGGGCAGCGCCCTCGTGAAGTTCGGCGAGGGCGGCGCAGTTGACGTTGTTCTCGATGTGGACGCAGCTGCCGGACGGAAGGGAAAGCGCTTCCACCGCGGCCGCTACGGAAGGAGTCGCGGGCCGGGCACCCAAGGCACTGCGATCGGACGCCACGTCGGGGACGGCGACCACGACGGCCCGCAGCGAGCCCGTCGGCAGCTCGTCGAGCGCGCCGCGCAGGGCCTCGGCCGGTCTCGTACGACCGTCCGTGGCGCGCCTGGTGAGGACGGTGCCGTCCAGAGCGCAGCCGCGGACTTCGGTGTGGGTGGAGCCGAGATCGACGGCGAGGACGCAGCCGGCGGCGGGGCCGAGGCGGTATACGGCGGCCGAACGGCCGGTCGTGCCGTGCGCGGTGCCGGAGCGGGCGGCGAGCGAGGCCGTCTCCAGTTCGGCGACCGCGGCGGACACCGTCGGCTTGGACAGGCCCGCGCGGGCGGCCAACTGGGGCCGTGTCGCACGGCCCGACGCGGCCAGCACGGCGAACACGGCACCCGCGCTCTCGCTCAGCCGTGCGCCGTCCGCCAGCTCGTGTGCCACAGCTCCCCCACCAATCCGACGGATCGCGCGCATGACTCTTGACGCACCCTACTTGGTTAGTTAACTTCCTAACGAACTTCACGGTACTCGCCTGCCGTGGTCCGTTCAGAGGCCCGTCCCGGGGCTTCCCGACTGTTCAATTCCCTTTCATCCAGGCACGGTTCGCCCGCCGTTCGCAGCACAGCGGTGCGAAGCGATTCGCTTCGCACCTGAGCGACGAAAGAGGATCCGTGCAGGCCGTGCAGGACTCCACGCCCCTTGTGGTCGGTATCGACGTGGGCGGCACCAAGACCCATCTCCGCGCCTGCGCGGGACAGAGCGCGGGACAGAGTTCCGTCGCCGATCACCTCCGTACGAGCAGGGGATGGCGGCCGCACGACCCGGCGGCCGCCGCCGCATGGCTCGCCGCGCTGCTGCGCGAAGCGCTCCCGCCCGACTCGCCCGCGTCCGCCGTGGCCGTGGGTGGGCACGGCTGCGAGACGTCCGGGCAGTGCGCCGAAATCCGCTCGGCGCTGGAGGCCCGCCTACAGGTTCCCTGCCTCGTCGTGGGCGACGCCGAACTGCTGGTCCCCGCCGCGGGGCTGGACAAGGGGGTCGGTCTGGTCGCCGGTACCGGTTCGGTGGTGGTGGGGCGGCTGGCCGACGGCAGCCCCGTTCAGGTCGGCGGCTGGGGTGCGGTGCTCGGCGACGAGGGCGGATCCGCCGGTCTCGTACGCGAGGCGGCGCGGGCCGTGTGGGCGGCGCACGACCGCGGTGAGACCCCCGACCAACTGGCGCTGGGGCTCATCGCCGCGTTCGGTGTGAGCGAAGTCCCGGCCCTGGGCGTGGCGTTGGAGAGTGCCACGAATGCCTCGGCCGACTGGGGCCGGCACGCTCCCGTCGTGTTCGCGGCCGCCGAGCACGGCTCCCGGATCGCCCACAAGGTCATCGCCGACGGTGGCCGGTCCCTTGCCTCGCTCGTCGTGCGGCTCGCCGAGCGCGGGGTTCCCGTCGACGACGTGGTGGTCGCGGGCGGCACCGTTCTCGCCCAACCCGCGCTGTACGACGCGTTCGCGGCGTCGCTCGCCGAGGCCGTTCCGGGCGCGCGGCCGAGGCCGCTGCGGGTGCCGCCGGTCGAGGGCGCTGTGACCCTGGCCCGTTCACTCGTATGACACTTTCCGGTCGCTGAGCCAACCCCGACACGACATTACTCAGCCGTAGGTCTTCACCCGTACGACTCACCCTCGCCACAGGGCACATGCCCCATCTCAGGTGCCGCACGAGATCCGGTCGTCGCACACTCTCCCTCCCGGCCGCACGGCCGAAGAACCCAAGAGAGGCACATCCATGCCGTCACCCGCCGGGCGCCCCTCCACCTCGTCGAACGGTCGACTCGCCGTGAACAGGCGAGGGTTCCTCCGGACCTCACTGGGCACTTCGGCCGGTCTGCTGGCCGCCCCGACCCTGGTGAGCTGGCGGGCAGCCGCCGATGCAAAGGCCGCCACCCCGCCCGCCGCGTTCGTCGACGCCTACAAGACCAACGTCCTCACGAACCTCACGCCCGAGACCAACGCGGTGATCCGGATACTCGGCGGCATGGCCGAGGTGTGGAAGACGGGCGACGCCTGGAACACCGGCACGCCGCTGATGCGCGAGGTGCTGCGCGCCAACGTGCGCTACTGCGCCCGGATCACCGGCGCACGCACCGAGGCACAGGCGAAGGAAGCCTTCATCTACGACCGGCAGCACCAGAGTTACGCGATGATCGCCGCTCTGGGTCCGCTGGCCGACCTGTACAAGTCGGGTGCCAGGGCGGTCACGTCGATCACCAGCGCGCCGGACACCACGCCCGCCACCACCATCAGCGACGCCGTCCCCGCCGGCGCCCCGGCCGGATCCGCGCTCGGCGCGGGCTCGTACACCTCGGACCTCGGCCAGGTGGCGAAGCTGGTCGACACCGTGCGCGGCCCGTACGCGTCCGGCAACCCCGCCAAGTACGCCTTCCAGTACCCGCGTCCGTGGCGCATGAACGAGGACAGCGAGGTCGTCGACACGGGCGCGGTCGACGCGCTCGGCTACCCGGCGTACGACTCCGAGGTGGTCGTCGCCACGCAGCTGCTGCGGCAGCGCAGCACGGCGCCGGCCGAGGACGGCGGCTTCCCCAGCGGCCACACCAACGCCTTCCACCTGGCGGCTCTCGCCTTCGCGTACGCGGTTCCCGAGCGTTTCCAGGAGCTGGTGACACGCGCCCTGGAGCTCAGCCACACCCGGATCATGTCGGGCATGCACTCCCCCGTCGACGTCCTGGGCGGCCGCATCATGGCCACCGCCCTGGCCGCCGCCACGCTCGCCGATCCGGCCAACGCCGAGCTCAAGGCCGCGGCGCGTGCCCAGGCCCTCGCGTACTTCCAGGCGCAGACCGGTACGACGGCGGACACGCTGTACGCCTACGCGCACTCGGCGGGCGTCGGCACCGACCCGTACGCCGACCGGGCCGCCAACGCCCGTGCTCTCACGCCGCGCCTGACCTACGTCCTCACGAGGCACGGCCGCTCCGAGGACATGACCGTGCCCAAGGGCGCCGAAGTCCTGCTGGAGACGCGGCTCCCCTACCTCGACGCCGCGCAGCGCCGCGAGGTGCTCCGTACCACCGCCCTGCCCTCCGGGTACGTCCTGCTGGACGGCGCCGAGCAGTGGGGCCGCCTCAACCTCTTCGTCGCCGCCGACGGGTACGGCGCCTTCGACTCCGACGTGGACGTCACCCTGAACGCCGCCGACGGGGGCTTCGGCGCGGCCGACACCTGGCGCAACGACATCTCCGGGTGCGGCCGGCTGGTCAAGCGCGGCAGCGGTGCGCTGACCCTCACCGGAGCCAATACCCACACGGGCGGCACCGTGCTGGAGGAGGGCGTCCTGACGGCCGGTTCCGCGGGCGCGCTGGGTCGCGGCGACGTCCAGGCGCGGGGCGGGACGCTGCGGGCGGGTGCGGCCGCCGGATCGGCCGTGCGCGTGCGCGGCAGCTACACCCAGGCGTCCGGCGCGAGCCTGGAGGCGACGCTCCGCGAGGGCCGCGTGCCCGCGCTGACGGTGGACCGACGGGTGCTGCTCAGCAAGGACAGTGTGCTCACGCTTCGGCTGGACACGGTCCACCGTCCGGCACCGGGCACCATCATTCCGGTGATCCGGACCTCGTCGCTGCGCGGCCAGTTCGGTCGCGTCACGGTCCAGGCGGACGGCTACCGGGCGGTGCCCGTGTACTCGGTCGAGGGGCTGTCCGTACGACTGGTGCGGCACTGACCTCGGGCTGAGGGCTGAGGGCTGAAAGAGGACACCTGGGCCGGTCCCGCCGTGCGGCGGGACCGGCCCACGTCATGAGAGCGATGTCCGATTTCCGCCGGACGGAGCGGCATACGCGTTGCACAGTGGAGACCACGACCAAGGCTGAGACCGTGTGACCTCAGGCTCTGGGACTCCGTTCATGGCGAAAGGACGCGACCGATGACGGTCTACACGACGATGGACAGTCCGCTGGGCGAGTTGCTGCTGGTGGGCGAGGAGTCGGTCACCGCGAAGGGCGGTACGGCGCTGGTCTCGCTGTCCATGCCCGGCCAGAAGTCCGGCGCTGTCGTCCAGGAAGGCTGGACGAGGGACGAGGACGCGTTCGCCGAGATCGCCTCCCAGCTGCGCTCCTACTTCGACGGCAGGCTCACCGGCTTCGACATCGAATACGTGAGCGGCGGCGGCAGCGACTTCCAGCAGCGGGTGTGGAAGGCGGTCGAGACCGTCCCGTACGGCACGACCGTCAGCTACGGCGAGATCGCCGCGCGGATCGGGGCGTCGAAGGCCGCCATGCGCGCCGTGGGTACGGCGATCGGCGCGAACCCCCTGCTGGTCGTACGCCCCTGCCACCGTGTGATCGGCGCGAGCGGCGCCCTCACCGGCTACGCCGCCGGGCTGGAACGCAAACAGCGGCTCCTGGACCTGGAAAGCGCGCTCCCGGCCGACTGACTTCTCCCGAAGGACCGCACGATCACGCTCGACACCACGCACCTGACGGGCCACATCGCCGACCGCGTCGGGGCCCAGGACTGGAACGCGCTGACCGACGAACTCGACGAGCACGGCCACGCGCTCACCGATCAGCTGCTGACCCCCGAGGAGTGCCGCAGGATCACCGCCCTGTACGACCGGCCCGACCACTTCCGCACGACCGTCGACATGGCCCGGCCGGATACCGGCCCTGCGCGGTGTCCCTGCCCGCCGAGTACGCCCGGTCGAAGGCGAACCGGCCCGGCGTCGGCCCGCCGCGCCGAGGATTTGCCGGATCAGCAAAAGGCCTCGCCCCGCCGCACCGAGCGCCGCATGATCGCCGATAGTGCCGACGGGCGCGGTACGGGAACCCTGCCGCCGCATTCGTCGCACCGGCCACACGCAGAGCGCCCACGGGAGGACTCGTGCCGCAGGAATCCGCAGCAGACCGCACCCACCGCCTGGTTTTCTCCCCCGGCGGACGGACCCATCTGGTGGAGCAAGGAACGGGCCCGCTGGTGCTGCTCGTTCACGGTTTCCCGGAGTCCTGGTACTCCTGGCGCCATCAGCTTCCGGCGCTCGCCGCGGCCGGCTACCGGGCGGTCGCCGTCGACGTCCGGGGCTACGGGCGCTCCTCCAAACCCGAAGCGGTGAACTCGTACCGCATGCTCGACCTGGTGGCGGACAACGTCGCCGTGGTGCATGCCCTGGGTGAGCGGTCCGCGGTGGTCGTCGGGCACGACTGGGGCGCGAACATCGCCGCCGCCTCCGCGCTGATCCGTCCCGACGTGTTCCGCGCCGTCGGGCTGCTCAGCGTGCCCTACGCCCCACGCGGCGGGCCGCGCCCCAGCGACGTCTTCGCGCAGTTGGGCGGTCACGAGGAGTTCTATGTCTCCTACTTCCAGGAGCCCGGCCGGGCCGAGGCCGAGATCGAGCCCGATGTGCGCGGCTGGCTCGCGGGCTTCTACGCGGCGCTGTCCGCCGACACCATGCTCGCCCCCGCGGCGCCCGATCCGCACTTCGTGAGCCCCGGCGGAACGCTGCGCGACCGGTTTCCCACCGGACGGCTCCCGCACTGGCTCGGCGAGCACGATCTCGACGTCTACGCGGGGGAGTTCGAGCGGACCGGGATGAGCGGGGCGCTCAGCCGCTACCGGAACATGGACCGGGACTGGGAGGACCTGACCGACTACGACGGCGCGCCCCTCACCCAGCCCTCGCTGTTCATCGGCGGCGGTCTGGATGCCTCCACCACCTGGATGGCCGACGCGATCAACGCCTACCCCACCACCCTGCCCGGCCTGATCTCGTCCCACCTCCTCGACGACTGCGGCCACTGGATCCAGCAGGAGCGCCCCGACGACGTCAACCGACTCCTGATCAACTGGCTTGCAGCGCTGCCCTCCTGACGTGCCGTTCGCTCAAGCCGAAGGATTCGGCCGCCGCGCAGAACGGCCGGGAAGCGTGCCCTTCGGAGGCGCCTCGCTGCCGATCACCTCGGTCTTCGTGGCGCTCCCGCTGGACGGGCAGGCGGGTGTCAGCGCGATCCAACCGGGGACCTCCCCGTCGGTGACCTTCAGCGGCCGGTCCTCGACGGTGGTTCCGGTGGGAGCGCAGGTGGTTTCCGATGCTCTGGACCTCGATCTCGAGCCGGGATCCAACCTCACTGTGACGACGCACCTCGCCGAAGGCCAGGCATCCAGCAACATCACCTCTCACCCCGGTTCACGGACCACCTCCTACCTCCGGACCGGGAACCACGTCGGGGACGAAGACCTGCCCGGAGCGACCCCCACCAACCACTGGTACTTCCTCAGCGGCGTCGAGACCTGGTCCCGGCGCTCCACCTCGGCGGCAGTGATCCTGGGCGACTCGCTGGCCGACGGCCGGGGCTCCACGACCAACCTCGACAACCGCTGGCCGGACCGGCTGTTCGAGCGGCTGCGGTCCGACGAGGACACGGCCGACACCGCGATCCTCCATCAGGCGGCCGACGGCAACCGGATGCTCAACGACGGCCTCGGCCCGAACGCCCTGGCCCGAATCGACCGTGACGTCTTCGCCCAGCGTGGAGTCGATCGACTGCGCGTCTTCGAGGGCGTCAACGACATCGGCACCGCCGCTCCCACCGAAGCCGCCCAGAAGCAGGTCACGGCAGACCTGATCGCGGCCTACGAACAGATCGTCGTCAGGGCGCACGCGCAGGGCATCCGGGTGTACGGAGCGACCTTGACGCCCTTCGGAGGCAACGCCCGATACGACGACGCGGCGGGGTATCGCGAGGCCTCCCGGCAGGCGGTCAACCAGTGGATTCGCACGAGCGGCCGCTTCGACGCCGTGGTCGACTTCGACCGGGCCGCCCGTGATCCGCAGGAACCCGCACGGCTGTCGGCGACGATCGACGACGTCGACCACCTCCGCCTCAACCCGACCGGTTACCAGCTCCTCGCCGACGCCGTCCCGGCCCGACCGTTCGCGACGAAGTAGCCGGCCACTCCCTACAGCGTCGTACGGGATTCGAGGGCGGCGCGGGTGTCGTTGCCGTAGACGCCCGTCTCGTCCCCCCGGATGCCGTACCAGAGTTGGAACCGCGCGACCGCGGCGGTGAGCGTGGCGTCATAGGTCCCGCTCGTCGAGCCGTCGGTGTACACGTCCGGGATGTCGAGCAGCCGTTGCTGCAACTCGGTCACCTCCGAGCCGCTGGCCCCCTCGCGGAGCGTGCCCGCACCGTCCGGGTCGGCGGCCGGGGACGGGGCCTGGGCGGCGGCCGTCGCGGCTGGGCCGGTCCCGGCCTGCCCGGCCTGTGAGCCCCCGTCCGAGCCCCCGCCCGGCAGCAGGAGCGCGAGGGCGAAGCCGCCGAGGGCCGCCGTCGTCACCGCGCCGACGATCACGGCCCGGCGCAGACCCGCGCCGCGCCCCCGCCCGTGTCCGACCTCGCGCCCCCGGTCGAAGCCGGGGTCCGGCTCGGGCTGCCCTGCCCTCACGAAACTCCCGCGACCGGTGTAGTCCTCCCCCACCAGGACGGGCGGCAGCTCCTCGGTCGCGTCCTCCGCCGGGGGCAGATCCTTCGTGCCGGTCAGCGGCAGAGGGATGGACTCGTAGTTCTCGTCCGGATCGGCCCCCTTCTCCTCCTCGCGCACCTGCCGCAGCAGTTCCGCCAGCGCCTCCGTGCGGCGACGACGCTCGACATAGGTGGGCTCGAGCGCCCGTCGCCTCACGGGCTGCCCTGGTTCGGACGGTGTCGACACACTGCTCCCCTTCCGTGCGCGCGGTCTCACGCCATCCCCGTGCAGTGATACGCGGACACCGGCCCGTGAGTTCAGCGGACCGCCTCACCAGCACGAACGAACGAGCGATCGATGCGCTGGGCCACGGCCCGCACTCCGGCCGTACGACGTGAAGAATGGACAGAAAGGGGTAGGACCACCTTCGGGGAGCGGAGAGGGTCGCAGTGGGTGCGAGCGAGGAACGAGACGGAGCGGCCCAGCGGCGCTTCGACATGGCGGACGCCGCGCCGCTGCTGCTCGACGCCCGGATGACGGTGACCAGCTGGACCGCGGACGCCGAGCGGCTGCTGGGGTACAGGCCCGCCGAGGTACTCGGCAGGAGCGCCGCCGACCTGCTGCTCCCGGAGGACGCGGCGCGCGTCCCCGAGCTGGCCGAACGGTGCCGCAACGGCGGCGGCTGGGCCGGACTGCTCTCCGCGCTGCACCGCGACGGACACGCGATCCGGCTGATGGTGCGGGTCGTCCCCGTACGGCAGGGTGACGGGCCGCCGCCGCGGTGGGTGGTGCTGCTTGCCGACCTGGCCGGTGGCCCCGGCTGGGACATGAGCCGGTCCGTGCTGGAGCGGATGAACGCCAGCTCGCCGGTGGGCATCGCGATCGTCGACACGGACCTGCGGTACGTGTGGTCGAACGCCGCGCTGGAGCAGTTCGGCGGCGGCCCGCCCCATCAGCGGCTGGGCCGAAGACTCGCGGAGATCCAGCCGGGCCTGGACACCGAGCGGCTCGAGGCGCAGATGCGCCAGGTGCTGCAGAGCGGCGAGCCGGTGGTCGCGTACGAGCATGTGGGCCGCGTACGGTCGACGCCGCACCGCGAGACGGCCCACTCCTTGTCGTTCATACGGCTGGAGGACGACCACGGCCATCCGATCGGCCTGTACTACACCGTCGTCGACGTCACCGAGCGCTACCGCGCCCGGCAGCGCTTCGCGCTCCTCGACCGGGCCGGCGAGCACATCGGCCGCAGCCTGGACGTCCTGCAGACGGCGCAGGAACTGGCCGACGTCGCCGTGCCGGGTCTGGCCGACCTCGTCGTCGTGGACCTGCTGGAATCCGTGTTCACGGGAGCCGAGCCGACGCCCGGTCCGCTGAGCGGCACGGCCGCGGAGCCGCCGCTGCGGCGGGCCGGACAGCAGTCGGCCGGCGCCCAGATCCCCGAGACCGCCGTGTCGATCGGTGCGGCGGCGACGTACACGGCGGGCTCCCCCCCGATCCGGTGTCTGGCCGAGGGCGAGTCCTGGCGCGAGGAACAGCTGGACCCGTCGGCCAGGGAGTGGGCCACGGGAATCCCCGGGGGCCCCGCCGCCTCGTTCCTCGAGCTCGGGCTGCACAGCGTGATGATCGTCCCGCTCCGTGCCCGCGGCATCACCCTGGGGATCACCACCTTCTACCGGCGTCACAACCAGGACCCCTTCGCCGAGGACGATCTGAGCCTGGCGGAGGAATTCGTCGGCCGGGCGGCCCTGTGCGTCGACAACGCCCGCCGTTACACCCGCGAGCGCGACGCCGCCCTCGTCCTGCAACGCAATCTGCTCCCGCACCGCTTCCCCGAGCAGGACGCGGTGGAGGTCGCCGCCTGCTACCGGCCCGCCGACGAGCTGACCGGACTGGCCGGCGACTGGTTCGACGTCATTCCGCTGTCCGGGGCCCGGGTGGCGCTGGTCGTGGGCGAAGTGGCCGGTCACGGCATCGACGGCGCCGCGGCCATGGGACGGCTGCGGGCCGCCGTGCAGACCCTCGCCGATCTGGACCTGCGGCCCGAGGAAGTACTCGCGCACCTGGACGACCTGGTCAGCCGGGCCGCCCGGGAGGAGGGCAGCGGCGCGGACACCCGCACCAGCGGGATGCAGGCCGTGGGCGCCAGTTGTCTGTACGCGGTGTACGACCCGGTGAGCGGGCAGTGCGCCATGGCGGGCGCGGGTCATCCCACACCCGCCATCGTCGCCCCGGACGGGACGGTCTCGTTCGCGGAGCTCCCCCACGGTCCCGCGCTGGGCGTGGGCGGACTGCCCTTCGAAGCGGTCGAGTTCACCCTCGAGGAAGGCAGCGTGCTCGCCCTCCACACCGACGGGCTCATCGCCACGCCCCGTACCGGTCGGGACCCGGAAGCGGGCCGGGAGCGACTGCGGCGGGCCCTGGAGGCACGCCACCAGCCACTCGACGCCCTCTGCCGCACCATCGTGGACGACCTGGTGCCGACACGGCCGTACGACGACGTGGCGCTGCTCATGGCCCGCACCCGGCGCCTGGGTGCCGAACAGGTCGCGACCTGGGACCTGCCCCTCGATCCGGCCGTGGTCGCCGAGGCCCGCAAGGCGACCACGCAGCAGCTCGGCGTCTGGGGCCTGGACGAGCTGGCCTTCACCACCGAGCTGGTCGTGAGCGAACTCGTCACCAACGCCATCCGGCACGCCTCGGGCCCGATCCGGCTACGGCTGATCACGGAGCATGCCCTGGTCTGCGAGGTCTTCGACGGCGGAGCCACCGCTCCGCATCTGCGCCATCCGAAGACGACCGACGAGGGCGGCCGCGGGCTGTTCCTGATCTCCCAGTTCACTCAGCGCTGGGGCACCCGTTACACCTCCGAGGGGAAGATCATCTGGGCCGAGCAGTCCCTCACGGAACCGCCGATGTGACGTCCCCGTGAGGTCCGCCGTGTTGGGGTCAGCAGTCGCGGAACTCCGGTGACTGGTTGAGGATCTGTCTGAACCCGGCCGTGCCCAAGGACTGCGGGACCAGCTTCTACCGGCAGAACCTGCAACCTGATGCACAGCGCCACCGGTTACTGGGGCGGCACCATCCAGGACAAGCGGATGACCGCGGTCACCTTCTGGATGGCATGAGGGCTCAGTTACCCCCGAGGAGATACACATCGCATTCTTGTGCGGTTATTTCCGGACATGAGCGCGATACGGCTCAGTTACAGCTTTCTCAAGTCCTGGTGTCCGGACGGTGAGCTGGTCATGATGGACGCATGACGTTGGCCTCGCGCGCCATGGCGCGACTGGCGAGTTGGCCGGACCTCACGGAGGCCCGGCCGAGCTGCGGCACCGGGCGCGCGCTGCGCTCGGTCCATGGCGAGATCGTCCACTTCCATTCGGACCGCGAGGTGGACCTGCACCTCACGGCCCGTGCCATTCACCGCTTCGAGGATCACCTCAAGGGCGCCACCGTAGTCCGGATGGTGCCCGGCTCGCGGTGGGTGACCATACGTCTCGAGGTCGACGCCGACATCGACCTGCTCCTGACTCTGGTGAGCGTGGCTCTCCAGTCCCACCAGGCGTGGCCGGTTCCCCGCGACGCACCACCGGCGGGCTGCAACGACCACCGCAGAGTGACGCTGTCGCGCGACAGTCTCACCGGAGGCTGAAGGAGCGTTTCCGCCTGAAGGCTTTCTGGGTGAGTCACGGCTCAGAACCTGGCGCCGATGCTCGTGCCGTCGCGCGGCACGAGGAAGGTCGGGGCGGACGGGAGGGAGCCGTCGGGGTCGCGCGCGCCGGTGAGGGCGGCCGGATCCGTACTCAGGACCGAGGATTCGTCCCAAGTGCCGCCTCCATGCCAGGAATTGGCTCTCGATGTGGTGGTGGAGCCCAGGGCCGCCGCCCGGCCGTCCGCGACGGACAGGTTGGCGGTGAGCCCTGCCTGCGAGCCGGCCACATCGGCGTTGCGCACGGTGTCGGCCACCGCCGGGGCCGGGCTGCCGCCGCCGAGCTTGAAGCCGTTGCCGTCGCCCGCGAAGTCGGGGAAGTTCCAGCGATGGAAGCCGTTGCCGTACGACACGGTGTTCTCGATGAGGATGGGCGAGGTGAACTTTCAGGCGTCGAAGCCGTCGTCGACGTTGTTCCACCATGCGGTGCAAGCCAAGAATCGTTTCGCCCGTACATCGACGCAAGAGGCCCCGGCACTCACGTACTCGGTGAGTGCCGGGGCCCTTCGAGGGGTCGCCGAAGCCCGATGACCCCTCGGGTCAGGAGCTGGTGCGCGGGGAGCGTCGGCGGCGGGTGGCGACGGTGATCGCACCGCCGGCCACGAGGAGAGCCGCGGCGCCGGCGGCGATCGGCAGGGCGTTGCCGCCCCCGGTCTCCGCGAGGTCACCGGGCGGGGTCGACTGCCCGCCGTTCGGCGTGGGAGCCGGCGGTGTGGTCGACTCGGAGGCCGACGGGCCGCTCGGCGTCTCGGACGGCGTCGACTCGGTGGGCGTCGTCGGAGTCGGAGTGCCCGGGGTCTCCGCCGGCGGAGTCGAGGCCGGGGGCGTCGAGGCGGGCGGAGTCGAGGCCGGAGGCGTCGTCTCGGGCGCGCTGGGCGGCTGCGCCGTGCAGTCCTTCTTGCCGCCGTTCCACGCCATGATCAGCTTGTCCTTGATGACGGCGCGGTCCGGCCCCTTGGGCAGATCGCCGTGCTCAAAGCCGTCGTTGGCGTCGAACTTTCCGTCGAACTTCACCGCGCCGCGGTAGAGGTCGATCTGTGCGTAGCAGCCGACGTCGGGCACGGCGATGTCGAGGGAGTCGGTCTCGCCCGGCTTGACCTTGACGGTGTCGAAGTCGTGGAAGACCTGCTCACCGGAGGTCTTGAAGGTGGCACCGTGGGTGCGGTACGCGGCGAGGGAGGCGGTGCAGGAGCCGGCATCGCTCGCCGCGCGCACCTTGATGTGCACCTTGCCGTCGTCGGTGGGCTTGAGGTTCTGGTCGTCGACGCGGACCCAGTCGTAGAAGTTCGTCCCGTCCAGGGAGAACTCGCAGCGATCGGCCGCGGTCACCGTGCCGGCGCCCTGGCCGGGCTTGTAGCCGCCCCCGTTGTTGTCCCAGCCGTCGCCGCCGGGGGTGCCGGTGGCCCAGGCGCTGGTGGTGGCCGCTGAGAGGGCGAGCGCCGCCGCGCCCGTCCCCAGCAGGCAGCGAAGGGTGACACGTCTCGCTATGGACATGCAGATCCCATCTTGGTGATCCATGACCCGGTCGACGGCAGCAGGGCAGCACAAGCAGCCGGGGGCCGTACCGGGGGTGAGTGGTCGAAGAAACACTGGGCCCATTGGTCACATGGGCCACAGCTCGACCACATAGTCGATCAACAGAAAGGGACTGTCAACCTCAGTGAATCGACAAGGACTTCATGCGTAATCACAGTTCAGCCACATCAGGAATGAGACGCTCCGGAACGGCTCGGAGAGTGGGTCAGCAGCCGCCCGCGGCGGACGGGGCGCCGACGCCGACCTGGAGGATCGTGGGGGCCGCGCAGCATCCGCCGTCCTCGTCGGCCCGCCCGGTGTCGGACTCGTCGAACAGGCCCGCGCCGCCGCAGACCCCGGTCTCCGGCAGGGTCAACTCCACCCGCTCGGCGGCCTCCTGGTCCCCGGCGAGTGCCGCGGCGATGGAACGGGTCTGCTCGTAGCCGGTCATCGCGAGGAAGGTCGGGGCACGCCCGTAGCTCTTCATGCCGACGAGGTAGACGTCCGGCTCGGGGTGCGCGAGCTCGTTCACGCCGTGCGGGTAGACGGTGCCGCAGGAGTGGATGTTGGGATCGATGAGCGGCGCCAGGCCCACCGGCGCCTGGAGTCGCTCGTCCAGGCCGAGGCGGACCTCCGAGAGGAAGGAGAGGTCGGGGCGGAAGCCGGTCAGCACGATGACCTCGTCGACCGGTTCGAGGCGGCGCCCGTCCTCGGCCGCGAGCACGAGCCGGTCGCCGCCGCGGTCCACGGCGGCCGTACGGAATCCGGTGACCGCGTCGGCGCGACCGTCGTCCACGGCAGCCTTGGCCGCGAGGCCCAGCGCGCCCCGGGCCGGAAGCTGATCGTCCTCGCCGCCGCCGAAGGTGGAGCCGCCGATGCCGCGCCGCAAGACCCACACCGCGTGGGTGCCCGGGGCGCCCTTCGCGAGGTCGGCCAGGGCGGCGAGGGCGGTGAACGCGGAGGCACCGGAGCCCACGACCGCGGTGCGCCTGCCCGCGTAACGCGCGCGTACGGCGGGATCCTTGAAGTCGGGCACGCGGTAGGAGATCCGGTCGGCCGCGACACGCTCGCCGAGGGCGGGCAGGCCGTCGCCGCCGAGCGGGCCCGGCGTGGACCAGGTGCCGGAGGCGTCGATGACAGCGCGGGCGATGGTCCGCACCTCGGTGCCGTCCGCCTCGCGCACATGGACGGTGAAGGGCTGCCGCCCGCGGTCCGCGTCCACGATGCGGTCCCGGCCGAGACGGGAGACGCCGGTGACACGGGCGCCGTAGCGGACCCGCTCGCCGAGCGCGTCGGCGAGCGGCTGGAGGTATCGCTCGGCCCATTCGCCGCCGGTCGGGTACGTCACGCCGTCCGGGCGGATCCAGCCGGTGGCAGCCAGCAGCTTCTCGGCGGCGGGGGCGACGACCTCGGTCCACGGGGAGAACAGCCGCAGGTGCGACCACTCCCGCACCGCCGTTCCCGCGCTCGGCCCGGCCTCGAGGACCAATGGCTCGATGCCGCGTTCGACCAGGTGGGCGGCGGCGGCCAGGCCGACGGGACCGGCGCCGATGACCACGGTCGGCAGGGCGGCGGAGGTGCTGTCGTTCATCGGGTGCTCCCGGGGACGGAGGTGGAGGCCGTAGAGCCTCTGCATCGACATTCATCTATTCAAGAAGGAGCTTGTCGCTTGAATCGACGGATGTCAATATCGATGCATGTCGAAGTCAAGCGTGACGGAGC
Organism: Streptomyces sp. SD15; assembly: GCF_054462255.1. Lineage (NCBI taxonomy): Bacteria > Bacillati > Actinomycetota > Actinomycetes > Kitasatosporales > Streptomycetaceae > Streptomyces > Streptomyces sp. SD15. The sequence goes on from NZ_JBTLMO010000003.1 coordinate 130,801, forward strand.
TGCCAGTTCTGGACTCGGACGTCACAGAGGGCACAGTGTTCGCACAGACGGCGCCGTGCTGTCCGCCGCTCACCGAGCGTCCCCTGACGGCCGAGGAGGCCGGACGCACCGCGAAGATGTTCAAGGCACTCGGCGACCCGGTGCGACTGCGACTGTTCTCCCTGGTCGCCTCGCACGAGGGCGGCGAAGCCTGCGTGTGCGACATCTCCGACGTCGGCGTCTCGCAGCCGACCGTCTCCCATCACCTGAAGAAGCTCAAGGACGCCGGGCTGCTCACGTCCGAGCGGCGGGGTACATGGGTGTATTACCGGGTGGAGCCGAGTGTGCCGACGGCGCTGGGGCACCTGCTCAGCCGGGCGTGAAGATGACTGCCACAACAGCCAACCCCACCACGACACCTGCGAGTTGAGCCCCGAAGAACGCCGGGACCGACCCTGGCGCGACGCCCGCGAAGGTGTCGGCGTAGGCGCGGCCGATCGTCACCACCGGAATCCGGCCGCGGTCGAGGCCATGAAGGAGATCAACGTCGACATCACCGGCCGGCGGCCGAAGGTGCTGACCACCGAGGCCGTCCAGGCCTCCGCCTGCGGCACCACCATGGGCTGCGGCGACGCCTGCCCGATCTTCCCCGGCAAGCCCTGCCTCGACCGGCCCCTCGAAGACCCCGCGGGCGAGGACGTGGAGTCCGGCCGATCCGCGACGAGGTCAAGGCCCGTATCGAGGCTCTGATCAGTGAGATCGACGGCTGCCGGGACGCGTAACCGGCGACGCCTCTCCGAGGCACTCAGTTCCCTCGATCTTGTGCACTGAGTGCCATCCGCCGCGCGCGATGCTAGGTTCCCGTCCATGAGCGAGGGACCCCGGCGCAGCGCCTGCGCCGACACGACGACGGCGAAGCCGCCCATGCGGGACGCGCTGGTCGCGGCGGCCTTCCAGCTCTTCCTGGAGCGCGGCTACGAGCAGACCACGGTCGACGACATCGTGGCAGTCGCCGGGGTCGGCCGCCGGTCGTTCTTCCGCTACTTCCCGTCCAAGGAGGACGTGGTCTTCCCGGACCACGAGCGCTGCCTGGCGGACATGACGGCATTCCTGAGCGCCGGCGGCGACGAGGACGAACCGGTACAGCGGGTCTGCGACGCCGCCCGGCTCGTGCTGCGCATGTACGCCGAGAACCCGACCTTCTCCGTACAGCGCTACCGCCTCACCAAGAAGGTCCCCGGCCTGCGCGCCTACGAGTTGTCGGTGGTCTGGCGTTACGAGCGTGCCCTCGCGGAGTATCTGCGCGGGCGCTACGCCGGCCGAGCCGACGGCACCCTGCGAGCGGATGTCGTCGCCGCGGCGGTGGTCGCCGCGCACAACAACGCTCTGCGCTCCTGGCTGCGTTCGGACGGCCAGGGCGATGCGGACACCGCCGTGGACCACGCGCTCGGATACGTACAGGCCTCGTTCGGCGACTCCCCCGGCGCCGCTCCGGCCACGGAACAGGAGGACGTGGTCGTCGTCATCGCCCGGCGTGGAGCGCCGATGTGGCGCGTCGTCCGGGAGATCGAGTCCACGCTCGGGCGGGACTGAAGGGCGCCTTTTCCACGATCTGAGGGTACCGAGTGCCTTTACTGGTGGCACTCAGTGCCATACTCTGTGGCTCGTGCGCGGCGATCCTCGCACATCAGACTCCGGCCGAGCGCAGGGAGATGACATCGTGTACCACCCAGGAATCGCCCTTCATCCGGGCCTCGGACCCGCGACGGACGTACTCGAAAACGACCCGGCGGGGCATACGGGGCCGAATCTCAGCGCCCCCGGTACCCGCTCCGCGCCGAGCGGAACGCCGGCCACGGATGCCCTGCTCTTCCAGCGGTGCCACTGGTGCGGCACCGCGATGTTCCAGCGCCTCCTCTGCCCGGTCTGCGCGGGCAGCGACCTGCGGACGGAAGCGAGTGCGGGGACCGGCGTGGTGCGCCACTCCACCGTCGTCCACCGCAACACCCCGGCGGCGCGGAATGTCTCCCTCATCGAGATGGCGGAGGGATTCACCGTCCGCGGCAGGGTCACGGGCTCGCCGACCGACGTCCACAGCGGAGACCGGGTCCACCTCAGCACCGCGGCGGACCCGGTGCGCCGGCAGCCGGTGTTCCAGCTCGTCGACGGTCCCTACCGGAGCTGGAGCTGACACCCCGCGCCTGCGGCGGCTGAACGAACCGCCGCACGGGGACGGTTCGTTCAGCCGCCAGGGATGGCCGGGGCAGGCCGTCAGCTGTAGGTGATGTCGGACGTCGCGTACTTGCAGTACGTACTGTCAGGGCCGCTGCCGTTCGTGGGCGGTTCCGCACCCGAGTTGTTGCCGATGTACTTCTGGCAAGGGATGATCTTCTTGCTGGTATCTCCGACGATCTTGATGCCCTTCAGGGTCGCACTGTCGCCGTAGTTGGTGTTGATGCCGACGATTCGGCTGCCCTTCCAGGACACCTCGATGTTGTTGAGGTTGATCGTGCGCTTGTACTGCGTGGAGCAGTTGCCGCACGACCGGATGAAGGTGCCGAAGTTCTTCACCGCGAAGTTCGAGACGTTCAGCGTTCCGGCGCCGTTGAACTGGAACACCTTGTCGCTGGCTTCCTTGGCGCCACCACCGGAGATGGTGTAGACGCTCGACGACGAGGAGCCCCGGAACGTCGCCGCGTCCTCGCCGACGTCCTCCCACCAGACGTTCTGCAGCGTGCAGCTACCGAGACAGTGGATGCCGTCCGCGGCCGGGGCGCCGATGATGACGTTCTTCAGAACCGTGCCGGCGGCCAGTTGCAGGATCGGTCCCTGGTCCTCGTCCTGGCTGCCGCTGCCCAGGTCTCCGGTGCCGTAGAGGCGGACCATCCCGTAGTCCTTGGTGCCGGAGAGCGGGATGGTGGAGGAGACCGCCTGACTGCCGGTCGCGGTGGGCCAGGTGGCGGCGCTCGCCGGAGACAGGGCGCCCTCTGTCATGATCATGGCAACCGAGAGGCCGAGTGCGGCCAGGGCGCCGGTCAGTGCGCGCGTGCGGACGCGCGGACGTGCTGCAGAAGTCATGTCCCGATTCCTTCTGTCGTCTGTTGCGGTGGGGGTGTCAGAGCTTTCCGGCGCCCGCGCCGCCCGTCACCGAGGCGACGACGGTCGAGGCGGACTCGGCGGTGTAGCTGTAGGGCGGGGTGGTGAAAGTGCCCACCTGCGAGATCTCGGTAGCGGCTCCGCCGAGGTCGTTGCCGCGCAGGTTGGCGAAACCGTCCACGTCGCTGTCGCGGTTCGTGGTGACGGCGACCGGCGTGGAACGGAAGACGTTGTTCTCGACGAGCATCTGGGCGCCCATCCTGGAGTGCACGGCGGTCTCGGCCCCGACGACGTAGTTGTCGTAGAAGTGACCGGTGCCGAAGCGCAGGCTGGGGATGCGCGAGTAGATGTTGCTGAAGTAGTTGTGGTGGTACGTCACATGCAGGTGCCCGGTGTCCTCGGAGGCGTTGTTGTCGCTGTGGCCGACGAGGGAGCCCTTGAAGTGATCCTTGAAGGTGTTCCAGGACACGGTGACCGAGTCGGAGGCGTGATTGATGTCGAGCAGACCGTCGTAGTAGTCCTTGTCGTGGTCGCGGTCCGCCGAGAAGGAGTTGTGGTCGATCCACACCTTCGTCGACGCCTGGACCGTGATGCCGTCGGAGGGCTTGAGCGGCTTGCTGATGTTCAGGTTGCGGACGACGACGTTGGTCACCTTCTTCAGGCGCAGCCCGCCGCCGGTGAACCCGGACGCCGAACCCACGCCCAGGACCGTGGTGTTGGAGCCGATGTCGACCTGCCCGCTGAGTGAGATCAGGCCGTTGACGCGCACCACCTTGGCCGTGTTGCCCGTGACGGCCGTCTTGAAGGCGTCGAGAGTCGAGACGGTGACGACGGCGGCGCTCCCGCCGCCGGTGGTTCCGGCGCCGTAGCCGATCGGTGAGGTCTCAGCGCCTGCCGCGGCCTGCGGGAGAACGAGAGCGGTGGTGACGGCCAGGGCGGCCGCCGTGGCGGTTGCCAGGGCCAGTCTGCGAGGACGCGTCGGTGGGGGGCCTGTACGCATGCGGGTGTGTCCCTTCGAGAATATCCGTGGACCATGCTCGCGAACAATGATCACGATGCTGAACGGCATGAGGCGTGCATGACATACCTTCGACGTCTCATCAGCCCCAGGACGGGGGGTTTCCCAGGTGGTGCGGCTCGGAGATCTGATGTCTCGTATACGAGATGCCACGCGCGGGTCACGCTTCTGAACGGGAAACGTAGAGGGCAAGCGCTTTCTAGTCAACGCTTCGCGCAGAACACATCCGGTCAACCACTGCGCCGGCCGGGTCGATGGACACCACGACTTCCGGTCCCGACTTACGCGGCGGGACAGTCGTACGTTCCGCTTGTGAGCGTTGGGGCGTTTGCCGGAAGAGTGACCCGAGCGGCATTAGCGTGCACCTGCCACTGTTCACATGTGTGTGCACCAGGTACACGAGGGGGGAATTGCTCATGGGGAAGATGCGCATGCCCAGAGTGCTGGGACGGTCGGCCCTCGCGTTGCTCGCGGGGGCCGCGCTGGTCCTGGCCGGTTCGGGGGCCGCCCAGGCCACGACCACCGTCGAGATCCCGGCAGCGACCGACGGCGGCGTCTCGGCGACCGTCAGGTTGTACAGGCAGACGGTGCCACAGCCCTACAACCCGGACCCCACCGCCCACTTCGGCGACCGCAAGTGCCTGGTCGTCTACCACGACTACGAGCCGACCCCGGGCTGCGGCGGCTTCAAGCTCGACGTGACCCTGCACAACGTACGCAACCAGCCCGGCTATCTGGCCGGACTCAGCAGCCTGGGCGGCAGATTCGCCGCGTACGCCGACACCGCGCGCACCTTCGGCTGTCTGCGCGCGGACGGAACCTTCGACCACGACACGAGTTTCGTCGTCCGCACCGAGCAGCAGCGGCTCCTGGACAACTACTACTATCCGGACAGCAACTGGGTCCTGTACTGGAACCAGAACTACCCCTCGGACGTGGGCCCGGCGTTCTACATGAACTTCCCGGCCGTGCAGGTGAGTTGCCCCGAGGGCATGACGCCGACCCAGTACGGCCTCAAGGTCTCCGACATCAACATCAGCATCGACGACCCGAACGTTTTCGGCACGACGACCTGGAGCACTCCGGGTCCGTTCTACGGATAGCGGCGGCGCCGAGTGCGTACGAGGGTCCGGCCGACGCCGGGCCCTCGTACGCCTGTCAGGAGGTCGGGGAGATGCGGATCCCGACCGTGCCCTGCTTGCCGCGGCGCAGGCGGCTGCCGAAAAGGGTGAGGCGGCCGACGACGCCGTACTTGCGGGCGATCAGTCGGCGGTACTGCTCGGTCGCGGCCGGGTCGAGGATCTCCGCCGTGGCGGGGACCTGGTCACCGGTCGGATTGCCGCGCATGTCGCAGGGTCCCACCAGGACATCGGCCCGGTTGCGGATCCGCTTCACCTTCCAGCTGCCGGCAAAGGTCCATGCGCCGAGCGCGGCACCGTCCCGGACCACCCACACCGGCGTCGCGACTCCCGTACCGTTCTTGCGGTAGCTGGTGATCAGCAGGTACTTGCCCGAACCGAGCCTGTCCAGCGTCGTCTCATCCATGCCGGGAGTCTAAGCAGTCGCGCTCAGGAAAGCTGACCGTCGTAGTCCGGCAGCTTGAAGGTACGCTCGGCGTGGCCCCCGACGAGGTCGGTGTCGTTGTTGCCGACATTGGCGATGATCGCGTAGCCCTTCGACTCGATCTCCGCACGCTGGGCGGTCTTGTAGGCGCTGACCTCGGCGAACAGGTCCGGCAGGTCGCGTACGTAGAGGCCGTCGACCGGGTAGCCCACGGACGTCAGGTTCCACTCCGTCAGGCTGTAAATGATGCCCGGGCGTGCGGTGACGAAGAAGATGTCGACACCGCGCGACTTCGCGTACTTCGCGAGTGCCAGCGAGGGCTTGAGCGCCGGGGTGGGCAGCTCGTACCAGGGGTGGAAGTCCGTCTCCAGGGTGGTGTTGTCGATGTCGAAGACGATGGCCGGCTTCTGCCCGGCGGTATTCGCGGTGCGCTGCTCTACATAGGGTGTGGCCTGGTCGATGACGGCCTTCACGTCACTCTGCCACGTGGCGTAGTCGACGTCGGCCGCCGTCGCCGTCGCGCTCACCGCCGCCTGGGCCGGAGCGGCGGCGGCGGACCCCGCGGTGGTGACCGTCCCCCCGATGCCCAGCGCCACGACCGCCGAGACCGCGCCTATCCGGCGCCCCATACCGCGTCCTGTCATGCCTTTCCCCTTCTCACGTCGGAGCGGCGAGGGTGCCTCGACCATCGCCGCTGCACACATGATCAGGCTTGAGGATGTACCAAGGGGGAAGATTAAGTTACCGCTTAGTAGAAAGTCTCGCGATCGCCGCCCCGGCCCCATCGTGGGGTGGCAGGCGGGGACTTCCCGTGTGAGCCTGGGCTCACGGTCGGCGGGCCGCGGCGTCGGCACGGGAAGAGAGGCAGTGCGGATGAACGCACCGAACATCGTGATCGTCGGCGGCGGTTTCGCCGGCGTCGAGTGCGCGCGGGGTCTCGAGCGCACGCTCGAGCCGGGCGAAGCCCGGATCGCCCTGATCAGCCCCACCGCCTACCAGCTCTATCTGCCACTGCTGCCACACGTCGCCGCCGGTGTCCTCACACCGCAGTCCGTGGCACCCTCGCTGCGGCGGATCCTGCACCGCACGGCGCTGGTGCCGGGCGCGGTGATCGGTGTCGATCCCGGGTCCAAGGTGTGTGTCGTACGCAAGATCACCGGGGAGGTCGTCGACCTGCCGTACGACTACCTGATGCTCACCCCGGGCAGCGTGACCCGCACCTTCGACATCCCCGGCCTCCTCGACGAGGCGCACGGTATGAAGACGCTCGCCCAGGCCGTGTACCTGCGCGACCATGTGATCGCCCAACTCGACCTGGCCGCAGCCACCTTGGACGAGGCGGAGCGGGCAGCGCGGCTGCAGTTCGTGGTGGTGGGCGGCGGTTACGCGGGCACCGAGACCGCGGCCTGCCTGCAGCGCCTCACCACAGCCGCGTCGAAGCGCTACTACCCACGCCTCGATCCCCGCCTCTTCAAGTGGCACCTCGTGGACGTGGCCCCCAAGCTGCTCCCGGAGCTCGGCGACAAACTGGGGGCGAGCGCGCTGCGCCTGCTGAGCGGGCGCGGAGTGCAGATCTCCCTCAAGACGTCCGTCGCCTCCGTCACCGAGGACAAGGTCACCCTCACGGACGGCCGGACGCTGCCCTCACGAACGCTGGTATGGACGGCCGGAGTCGCGGCCAGCCCGCTGGTCGATTCGCTGGGCGTCGAGACCGTACGCGGCCGGATCGCCGCCGACCCGGACTTCAAGGTGCCGAGCCTGGACGGGGTGTTCGCGCTGGGCGACGCGGCCGCCGTGCCCGACCTGGCCAAGGCGGACGGTTCGTACTGTGTGCCGACCGCCCAGCACGCCGCCCGGCAGGGCCGGCACGCGGCGAAGAACCTGGCGGCGCTGCTGAACGGGCAGCCCACCACGCCGTACCGGCACAGGGATCTCGGCCTGGTCGTCGACCTCGGGGGTCATGACGCGGTCTCCAAGCCACTCGGCATCGGCCTCAAGGGGGTGCCCGCGCAGGTCGTGGCCCGTGGGTACCACCTGCTCGCGCTGCGCACGGGTACGGCCCGTTTCCGTACCGGCGCCAACTGGTTCCTCAACGCCGTCGCGGGCGACGACTTCGTGCGCACCGGCTTCCTCGCCGACCGCAAGGGAACCCTGCGGGACTTCGAGCACACCGACGCGTACCTGACACCGGAGCAGGTCTCCCTCCGCACCCGCGGCTAGGACCTGCCGGTCGATCACGGTAGAGGAAAGCAGCGGTGCGTGCCCCGCCCCGCGTCTCCGCCGTGATCGGCCGGACGGGTCCTGGCGTTCGGCGGTGATTCCCGGTGCGTGCCGGAGTACCGCTGGGACGCGAGCCGTGAGGCCGAGTCCGGGCGCACGGTGAACGCGGTGGCGCGGGCGCACGTATGGAAGGAGGGCTCACGACCGGGGCCCCGGCGGCGGTGACGCCGCGCCGTTCGGCTTCGGGAGCCCATGCATGAGGCACGCACGACGACGGATCGTCCAACGGGGGGCGCGTATCGCGGCCGTCGGCGGACTCCTCTGCGGAGGGCTGATGGTCACGCAGGCCATGGCGAGTGAGCCGTCCGCCGCGTCGCGTGCCCCGGAGAGTGCCGCGCAGGCCGCCGCCAAGAAGGGGGCAGGTCTGGTGTCGACCCTCGGCACCTCCCGTACGGCAGGCAGTTGGATCGCCGCCGACGGCAGCCCCGTGGTCGCGGTGACCGACTCGGACGCGGCGGCGGAGGTGAAACAGGCGGGGGCCCGCCCCAAGGTCGTGGACCACAGCATGCAGGAGCTCAAGTCCGCGACGAAGAGCCTCAGTTCGGCGCCTCGGGTGGCCGGTACCGCCTGGGCGGTGGACTACACGAACAACGAGGTGGTGGTGCAGGCCGACAGCACCGTCTCCGCCTCCGACTGGTCCCGTTTGACGAAGTTGGCCGACAGCCTCGGAGGCTCGGTGCGGATGGAGCGGACCGACGGCACGTTCACCACCCGGCTGAACGCCGCCCAGCCCATGTTCTCGACGGCGGGGCGCTGTTCGGCGGGCTTCAACGTGACCAACGGACGGAACGAGTTCATCCTGACGGCCGGGCACTGCGGGCCGGCCGGTTCGGTCTGGTTCGGCGACAACCAGGGCGCCCAGCAGCTGGGACAGACCGTCAGCAAATCGTTCCCCGGCGGCGACTTCTCCCTCATCCAGTACACCAACGGCCAGAACGACACCACGAACAACGTCGTCTCGATCGGCGGCGGCAAGGGAGTGGAGATCATCGGGTCCGCCGATCCGACCGTCGGCCAGCGGATCTTCCGCAGCGGCAGCACCAGCGGGCTGCGCGACGGGAAGGTGACCGCTCTCAACGCGACGGTCAACTATCCCGAGGGCACCGTGACCGGCCTCATCGAGACCACCGTGTGCGCCGAACCGGGCGACAGCGGCGGACCTATGTTCTCGGAGGGCATCGCGCTCGGTGTGACGTCGGGGGGCAACGGGGACTGCACCACGGGCGGTACGACGTTCTTCCAGCCGATCACCAAGGCGATGACGGCGCTCAACGTGAAGCTGACCGGCCCGGGCGCGCAGGGCCAGGGTGCGGCCGGTGCGACCGCGCAGGCCTCCCCCGCGCCTTCGTCGGCGGCCTCGCAGGGAGCGGCCATCGCGCCGGGTCCCGCGACGCCGGGCTCGGTCCAGGCGGTCGGCGAGTCCGACACGATCCTCTCCCGGCTCACCGACTCCAAGAACATCGGCCCGGGCCTGCTGGTCATCGCCGGAAGCATCATCGCCCTGGTCGCCACCCGCTACATCCGCACGGAACAGGACCGCAACCGCTATCGCAGGCAGTACTCACAGAGTTGGGGCTGAGGTCGCGGTCAGGCTCGCGGAGCCGGGGCCAAGTCCCCGGCTCGTCAGGCGGCTTGCGTGGGCGACTGCGGGGCGGCTTCCGCCCACTCCAGGACGAGCCGCTGGTACTCCCGCCGCTCCTCCATGCTCAGCGTCCCGCCGGCCCGGAACCAGAGGGCCCGGATCTCCTCGTTGACCTCGGCTGCGGAACGCTCGGAGTCGGCTTCAGGAGTGGTGGTGGACATGGCGTGAAGCATACGAGGCTTGACGTGAAGGCGCTGTGAGTAAAGGTGCGCCTCACGACATAACGGACCGTGAATCTGATCACCTCGATCGCCGGAACGCCCGGCCCCGTCAGGTGCCCGGCTTGCGGCCGTACACGAAGACGTCGTCGCCGGTCTTCAACAGCGACCAGTACTTCTTGGCGGTGGCCGTGGTCATGTTGACGCAGCCGTGCGAGCCGGGCGGGTTCCACATGCTCACGCCGACCGAGTGGAAGGCCTGGCCGCCGTCGAAGAACTGGCTGTAGGGCATGGGGACGTCGTAGATGCTCGAGACGTGGTCGATGTGCCGCCAGTAGATCTTCTTCAGCCCGGTGCGGGTCTCGTAGCGATCGCGTCCGGTACGGACCGGCACCGGCCCGTACACAAGCCTGCTGCCGTCCTGGATCCAGCTGAGCTGGAGCGTCAGGTTGACGCAGGCGATACGCCCCTTGTTGACGGGGCACTTGCCGTCCTTGTTGGGGTTGCTTCCGACGGCCTTCTGCTTGTTCATCAGGTCCATCACGCCCCAGGTGATGGATCCCGCGTACCCGGCGTTCGGGGTGATGCCGTGCTTGGTCTGGAAGGCCTGGATCGCCTTGCAGTCGGCGGCGGACTGCCTGCCGTCGACCGGTCGGCCGAGGAACTTCTCCACCTGCTTCTGATAGGGGCCGGTCTGTGTCGTGCAGCTCGCGGCCTGCGCGGGCGCCGTACCCAGCGCGAGCGTCAGCGGTGCGACGAGTCCGGTGATCCCCAGTGCGACGGCTCCCCGTCTGCGTATGTCGCCCATGGCAGGCCTTTCCTTCGTGTGCTTCTCGCGGTTTCCGCCTGCTAGACCCTCGTCTGGGGGTATGCGTTGTACGGCCGATTCGGGCTGCGACCAAACGGTGACATTGCGCGCCGCCAAGCCGTACAGGGGTCGACTCCGAGCGCGACCCCCTCACGCGTCCCCGTGACCCCGAACCGCCTGCTGGAAACCGGTGTTGACCGCCAGCAGGCCCCCGTCCACGCACAACGTCGTCCCGGTGATCCAGGCCGCGTCCCGGGAAGCCAGGAAGGCGACGGCGGCCGCGATGTCCGCCGGCTCGCCGACCCGGCCCAGCGGATACACCTCCCTCACCGCCGCGAGATCGGCGTCGCGTCCCTCCCACGCCGAGGTACGGACCGTGCCCGGCGCGACCAAATTGACGCGCACACCACGTGCGGCGGCGTGCCCCGCGAGGGTGCGCGTCAGTGAGGTGAGACCCGCCTTGGCCGCGCTGTAGGCGTGGTTGCCGAAGTCCTGGATGCCGTTGACGGAGCCGATGCTGACGATGGCGCCGCAACCGGAGGCCACCAGGTGCGGGAGTGCCGCGCGGCAGCAGCGGTACGCACCGGTCAGGGTGAGGTCCAGATCGCGGGCCCACACCTCGTCCGGCTCGTCCTCGAAGAGCGGGGCGTCGGGGGTACACCCACAGGCGTTGTTGACCAGGACGTCCAGCGAACCAAAGGCGTCCACGGCGTACGCGACGGCCGCCTCCAGGCTCGCCCGGTCCCTGCTGCCACGATCGTCACCGGTACAGATACCGTGCGCCCATGTCCGCGTTCATACAACAACTCCCGGCGCTGATCGGCGTGGTCATCGGCGCCCTCGGTTCGTATCTGGCGATCGTTCGGGGCGATCGGGCCCGCTTCCGTCGGGAGCAGGCGGTCCGCTGGGAGGAGCGGCGACTCGCGGCGTACTCCGACTATGCCCGGTGCCTGAAGAAGACCGTCACGCTGACCTACCGGGTGGCCGCCCATCTGGAAATCGATCCGCATCCGCACCCACTGACGCCCCAGGAGGCTGCGCCCCAGATGGCGGAGGCCCTCGACGCCCGGGATCCGGCCTGGGAGTCGCTGCTGCTCCTCGGTGCTCCGGACGTGGTGGAAACGGCCCGCGCCTGGGTCGTGGTGGCCATCGACATGGAGCGGGTCGTACAGGAGCCGACCCCCTCGTCGGAGACATGGCAGGCTCTGCTCGAACGACAACGCGCCCGCCGCGAGGCGTACTACACGGCCGTCCGCAGCGATCTGGCGCTCCCGCCCGGTCATGGCGCCCGCTGGGAGCCCCACCTGCGCGTCTGACCTCAGCGATACCCCGTCACATCCGCCGGCCTGCCCGCGTCCTGGACCTCGACTAGGTAGCGCCAGGCGTCCGGTCGGCTGCCGTCGCGGTCGGTGAAGCCATACACCTGGGCGAGCCGGCCGCTGGAGAGCGAGTCGCCGTTCCAGCGGGCGACGTCCGGGTCGGCGGCCAGCGCGGCGACGGCGCGACCGACGTAGTAGGGCGTCTCGGAGATGGCGAAGTGCGGGACGCGCTCCAGGGCGTCGCGCCAGTTCTCCTCCCTCACGCCGAAGTTGTCGAGCATCATCTCCGAGCGCAGCCAGCCGGGGGTGAGCGCGACGGCGGTGGCGCCTCGCGGGCCGAGTTCGTGTCCCAGCGCGAACGCCATGCGCAGGACGGACGACTTGGCGAGGTCGTAGAAGAAGGAGACCCGGTAGGTGTCCCGGTTGTATTCCGCGGTGCCGTCGGTCATCTCGACGACGAGGCCGCCGGGATTGCGCAGCAGCAAGGGCAGCGCGTGGTGGTTGGTGATCGCGTGCGTCTCGACGGCGAGGCGTAGCAGCCGCAGACCGTTGTCGAGGTCGTGTTCCCAGACCGGGGTGTCCCACGCGAAGAGTTTTTCGCCGCCCCAGATGTCGTTCACCAGGATGTCGAGGCGCCCCTGTTCGTCGGCGACGCGTGCGATCAGGGCCTCGACCTCGGCGGGGACCAGGTGGTCGGTGGGCACCGCAAGGCCGACGCCGCCCGCCGCGGTGACCAGGTCCGCGGTGTCCTCAAGGGTCTCGGGACGGTCGTACTCCGAACGCTTCTCGCGCGTACTGCGCCCGGTCACATAGACGGTGGCCCCGGCCGCGCCGAGTTCCACGGCAATCCCGCGCCCCGCGCCCCGGGTCGCTCCGGCGACCAGTGCGACCTTGCCTTCCAGCGGACCTTCCAGCGGTCCCGACATGTCCGACCTCCGTGCTCGTAGTGCTCACGGGCTGCCTTCGCCCCTGTGTCCCTACGAGGGTGCCGCGGAAGCCGGACATCTCCTGTCAGGTTTCTTCCGGCCGTCGTGTCGCGTCAGTGGCCGCGCGCGATCCACTCCTCCAGGTGCGGGGCCTCCGCCCCGATCGTGGTCGACTCCCCGTGTCCCGTACGGACGATCGTGTCGGCGGGAAGGCCGAGCAGCCGTTCGCGGATCGAGTCGACGATCGTCGGGAAGTGGGAGAAGGAGCGGCCGGTGGCTCCCGGCCCGCCCTGGAAGAGCGTGTCGCCGGTGAAGACGGTGCCCAGGCCCGGGTCGTAGAGGCAGACCGCGCCCGGGGCGTGGCCCGGGGTGTGCAGGACGGTGAGGTCGGCGCCGGCGGCCTCGATGACCTGGCCGTCCTGGAGCCAGGCGTCGGGCAGGCGGTCCGGGTGGGTCTGCTTCCACAGCGGCAGATCGTCGGGGTGCAGCCAGATCGTGGCGCCGGTGCGCTCCGCGAGGGCGGGCGCGGCGTCGATGTGGTCGTTGTGGGCGTGGGTGCACACGATGGCCCGCAGCCGCCGGTCGCCCACCGCCTCGGCGATGGCGTCGGCGTCGTGGGCGGCGTCGATGACGATCGCCTCGTGGTCGTCGCCGACAATCCACACGTTGTTCTCGACGTCCCAGGTGCCGCCGTCGAGGGAGAAGGTGCCCGAGGTGACGAGGTGCTCGACGCGCGCGCTCATCACAGCACCACCACCGAACGCAGCACGTCGCCGTGGTGCATCCGCTCGAAGGCGGGCTCGATCTCGTCCAGGGCGATCGTCTCGGTCACGAACGCGTCCAGGTCAAGTCGTCCCTGGAGGTGCAGGTCGATCAGCATCGGGAAGTCGCGGGACGGCAGGCAGTCGCCGTACCAGGACGACTTGAGGGCTCCGCCGCGCCCGAACACGTCGAGAAGCGGCAGCTCGAGCTTCATCTCCGGGGTCGGTACGCCGACGAGGACGACCGTGCCCGCCAGGTCGCGGGCGTAGAAGGCCTGTTTGTACGTCTCCGGGCGGCCGACCGCCTCGATGACGACGTCGGCGCCGAAGCCGCCGGTGAGCTGCTGGATCGCCTCGACGGGGTCGGTGGAGGCGGAGTTGACGGTGTGTGTCGCGCCGATCTTCGACGCGGTGGTCAGCTTCCGGTCGTCGATGTCGATGGCGATGATCTTCGCCGCGCCCGCGAGCCGGGCCCCGGCGATCGCCGCGTTGCCCACGCCGCCGCATCCGATGACGGCGACGGAGTCGCCCCGGCCCACGTTCCCGGTGTTGATGGCGGCGCCGATGCCCGCCATCACACCGCAGCCGAGCAGCCCTGCCACGGCCGGTGAGACCGCCGGGTCGACCTTGGTGCACTGCCCGGCGGCGACGAGGGTCTTTTCGGCGAAGGCGCCGATGCCCAGCGCCGGGGACAGCTCGGTGCCGTCCTTGAGGGTCATCTTCTGCTTCGCGTTGTGCGTGTTGAAGCAGTACCAGGGCCGCCCGCGCAGACAGGCCCGGCACTGCCCGCACACCGCACGCCAGTTGAGGATCACGAAGTCGCCAGGGGCGACGTCGGTGACCCCGTCGCCGACCGACTCCACAATCCCGGAGGCCTCGTGGCCGAGCAGGAACGGGAATTCGTCGTTGATGCCGCCCTGCTTGTAGTGCAGGTCGGTGTGGCAGACCCCGCATGCCTGAACCTTCACCACGGCCTCTCCCGGCCCCGGATCCGGTACGACGATGGTCTCGACGCGCACCGGCTGGTTCTTGCCCGGGGCGATCACGCCACGTACTTCCTGCGCCATGGTGGTGAACCCTTCCGTAGATCGACGTTCCGTCGAACGACCCTACGGCGTGACCGACCGGTAGCAGGCCAGGTGACGTCCAGTCACCTCGGTCCAGGTGTGTCGCCCGGCCGGCCTGTGGGCCGCCCCGTTGGGGATGACGACCGTCTCGAGTCCCACCCGTCGGCGAGTTATCGGCCCGCGTCCGCGCCGACGTAGCCTGAACGTTCCGCGTCCATTCCCTCAAGGAGCGCCGTGAGCATCGCAGGTAAGCAAGCCGGACCGCCCACCTGGCGGCTGCTTCTCGGCTATGTACGACCGCATCGATGGGCGCTGCTGGTGGGCGCCTTGCTGGCCCTGACGACCGGCGCCACCGGACTGGTGCTGCCGCTCGTGGCGCGGGGGCTCATCGACGACCTGTCGCACGACCGGCCCATCGGGCGGGCGCTGCTCGGCATGGCGGCGCTGGTCGTCACCAACGCGGCGGTGGGGGCGCTCGGTTCGTATGTGCTGCGGCGCACCGCCGAGTCGGTGGTGCTCGGTGCGCGGCGTGCCCTGTCGTCGTATCTGCTGCGGCTGCGCATACCGGCGGTGGACCGCAGCGAGCCGGGCGACCTGATGGCCCGCATCACCTCCGACACGACACTGCTGCGCGAGGTCACGACCGACTCGCTGGTGGGCCTCGGCACCGGCGGCCTCACGCTCGTCGCGACGGTGGTGATGATGGGCCTGGTCGACGTGGTCCTGCTCGGCGTCACCCTGGGGGTGATCCTGTGCGCGGGTACGGTGCTCGGCGTGATCGTCCCGCGCATCAACCGGGCCAGCAAGCGGGCGCAGGACGCCGTCGGCGTGATGGGCGCCTCGCTGGAGCGGATCCTCGGCGCCCTGCGCACGATCAAGGCGTCCGGTGCCGAGCACCGCGAGGAGCAGACCATCCACGCCGCGGCCGAGGAGTCCTGGCGGCAGAGCGTGCGGGCCGCCAAGTGGTCGGCGGCCGCGGGCAATACGGCCGGTCTGGCGATGCAGATCGCCTTCATCACGGTTCTCGCGGTGGGCGGCGCGCGGGTCGCCACCGGCGCCATCGACGTGGGCACGCTGGTCGCCTTCCTTCTCTACGTCTTCTATCTGATGTCGCCCATCCAGCAGGTCGTCGGCGCGATCACGCAGTACCAGACCGGCGCCGCGGCGCTCGCCCGCATCCAGGAGGCGCTGCGGCTGCCCGCCGAACCGGCCGCCCTGCCCGCGCCGTTGCCGACGCCGGGCGCCGAACCGGCGGCGCTCGCCTTCGACGACGTCCGCTTCCGGTACGCCGACGATCTGGCGTACGTCCACCACGGTGTGACCTTCGCCGTCCCGGCCCGCGGCATGACCGCGTTCGTCGGTCCCTCCGGGGCAGGCAAAACCACCGTCTTCTCGCTCATCGAGCGGTTCTACGAGCCCGAAGCGGGCGTCATCACGCTCGACGGGCGTCCGCTGGAGGACTGGGATCTGCCCCGGCTCCGCTCCTCCATCGGCTATGTGGAGCAGGACGCCCCGGTCCTGTCGGGTTCCCTGCGCGACAATCTGCTGCTCGGCAATCCGGAGGCCGACGACACCGACGTCACTCGCGTGCTGAAGACGACGCGGCTCGACGGACTGGTCGCGCGGCTGCCGCGCGGTCTCGACACGCTGGTCGGGCATCGCGGCACCAAGCTGTCCGGCGGCGAGCGCCAGCGCGTCGCGATCGCCCGCGCCCTGCTGCGCCGTCCGCGGCTGCTGCTCCTGGACGAGGCGACGTCGCAGCTCGACGCGGTCAACGAGGCCGCGCTGCGCGACACGGTCGCCGATGTCGCCCGTACGACCACGGTCCTCGTCGTCGCGCACCGGCTGTCCACCGTCACCATGGCCGACCGCATCGTCGTCATGGACGCGGGCCGGGTACGCGCCGTGGGCACCCACCGGGAACTCGTGGCCGGGGACCCGCTCTACGCGGAACTGGCCGCCACGCAGTTCCTCGCCACCACCGGCTGACGACCGAGGGACTTCGTGGGGGGATGCCCGTTCACCACACGAAGCGCGACCGACCCGCTCCGCTCCGCGAGAGCGTCTTCGCGCACACATGTATGCCCCCGGCACCGGGACGACCCGGCGACAGGCCCTGGCTAGGCCTGACGGCCGGAAGCAGCCCGGTGACGGGGGCGGCCAGGTCGGTGAGCTGGTGCAACTGGTGCAACTGGTGCAACTGATTGAGGTCGTTCAGGCGGCTGAGCCCGCGCAGCTGACTGGAGACCCGCGGGATGTCGTCCTGGTGCTCCGCGGGGATGCTCCTCACGGCAAGCGCGTCGAGCTGGGCGATCGGGTTCGGCTTTCCCGCGTCGTGGTTCGCGGCGGCGGCCGCCATCGGCGCGGCGAGGCCCGTGACGCCGACGGCGAGACCAACGGCGGCGACCGTACGTCAGGTTGAGATCATGCTGTCGGCAACGGTCCCGGACCCCTCACGGTCACGGCCCGGCCCCGCTCCTCGCCCGAGAGGCGCATCGTGCCGACTGCGCTTGCCGCGTGCCCTGCGGCGGAGGAGTCTCGAAGGAGACGCCCTTCGCGGCCCGCCCCTTAGCGGACTGCGGCCTTCCGAGGAGGTCATCATGGGCACCGCGCTAGGCCCCGCCTTCGACATCGAAACGCTTCGCCGGGGCATTGAAGGACACAGTGCGGCAGCTCTGCTGTCGCTCTACGCGGACGACGCGGAGGTACGCATCGTCGACCGCAACACCCAGCCGAGCCACCCGATGGTCAAACACGGCCGCGGCGAGATCGCCGACATGCTCAACGAGGTCTACAGCCGGGACATGACACACAAACTGGAACAGTGTGTCATCCAGGGCAACCACGTCGCCTTCACCGAGTCCTGCGAGTATCCCGACGGCGTGCGGGTGCTGGCCAGCTCGATGGTCTCGCTGCGCGACGGCAAGATCGTCGACCATACGTTGCTCCAGGCATGGGACGAGTAGGAAGGAACTGGCCGAAGGTCCAGATCACGTCTCGTCTGACCTGGACCTTCTCGGCGAAGGCCGCGATGGGGCGGTCGCGCCGGGCCCGGCGGCCACGGCTGGTTTCCGCGGCAGGCAGGCGCGTTTCCGTCTCGCTTGTGCGGTCGGCACTCAGAGCAGCGCGTTCTCACCCTCACCCTCCGACACCGCGTGCCGTTCGAACACGGCGCTTCCGGCGTCCGAGCGGTTGATCGTACGAGATACCCTGGTCGCGGGCTGTGACTGGCGCTGAGGTGGAGTACCACCGGGGAGCGGTCTGACGAACGCGTCTTTGCCGCGCGCCTGGGCGATTGTGTCAACGACGCTCAGGAGTAGCCCATGTCCCAGGCCCAGCTCATGGACGGCGCGGGTCTCGCGCGCCGCATCGTCGAGGAGACCGCCAAGCGTGCGGCGGATCTCACCGGGCGCACGGGGGTGGCGCCGTGTCTCGCGACGGTGCTGGTCGGCGAGGATCCCGCCTCGGTCACCTACGTCCGGATGAAGCAGAACCGCAGCCGCAAGGCCGGTATCGAGTCGCGGCACGTGGCCCTGCCCGCCGACACCACGACGGCCGAGCTGGTCGAGACGCTGACGGCACTGTCCGGCGACCCCAGCGTGCACGGCATCCTGCTGCAGCACCCCGTCGGGCCGCACATCGACGAGCGGGCGGCGTTCGAGGCCATCGCGCCGGAGAAGGACGTGGACGGGGTGACGCTGAGCTCGTACTCGGCGATGAGCTTCGGGCTGCCCGGCTTCGTGTCCTGCACCCCCGGCGGCATCATGCGGCTGCTCGACGAGTACGACGTGGACCCGGCGGGCAAGCGCGCCGTCGTGGTGGGGCGCAGCGCGATTCTCGGCAAGCCGGTCGGCATGCTGCTGCTCGGCCGCGACGCGACGGTGACGTACTGCCACTCGCGGACGACCGATCTGTCCTCGGTCGTCCGCGAGGCGGACATCGTGGTGGCCGCGGTGGGACGGCCCCGGCTGATCCACGGTGCGGACATCAAGCCGGGAGCCGTCGTGATCGACGCGGGCTACAACCCGGGCAACGTCGGTGACGTCGACTTCGACACCGCCCGCGAACGGGCCGGACTGATCACGCCGGTGCCGGGTGGTGTCGGCCCGATGACGATCGCGGTCCTGCTGGAGCAGACGGTGACCGGGGCCGAGCGCCAGGTTCGGGGCCTGATCAGCGCATCCACGCGCGGTACGACATCACATCCCCGGCCTTGAGGCCCGTACTCGGGATCGTCCTTCGTGACGGTGTCCTCAAGGCCGAGTACGGCGCCGGTCGCCGGGTCCAGGATCAGCATCCGGCGCTCGAAGCGGGCCTTGTCGTCGTACACGCACGCCTGCCCCTGGCGGCCCAGCCGGTCGGTGACGGCTCCGGCCGGGCGCAGCCTCTGCGCGTCCAGTTGAGTGGGGAGGTGTTCAGCGCCTCGTGCGACGTACCGGGTGCTGCGGCGACATCTGTGCACCGGGTTCCTGCTCGGCCTGACCTCGCCCTGGTGACGCTCTTTTCGGTCAGCCGACGTTGACCCTTTGGGCGAGGTCGGCGCGCAGCAGCATCCTGGACGACTCGTCCACCAGGTGTCGCAGGACGGACACGTAGGCTTCGTCGCCGCCCAGTTCATCCAGAATGCGGTGGGATGCGGCGCGGAACTCGTTGATGTCGTCCTCGTACCGACGAAGAACCACGGGTGAGAGAAGTACGTCGGTGAGTTCCGCCCGGGCGTGCGGGGAGTTCCTCGCGGCGGCGCTCAGCCCCAGGACACGTTCCGTGGCATGAGGCTCCGGCTCCTCAAGGGCGCAGGCCAGGAGATACGTCGCCGTGCCGTTCAGGAGGTCTTCGTTACGGCCGGACAGGATGTCTTCCTGGTCGTTGAATATCTGCCACAGGATGCCGAAGACATCGCCGAACTCGCGCCAGAGCTCCACCCTCTCCTTCTCGACACCCGCCAGTTGTGCTGCCATCGCCGTGACCATGCTGAAGGGGGCTCCGGACTTTCCTCTGTACGCCGTGGTCACCGCGTCTCGCGTGGCGGCGCGCGCATCTCCGCGAAGGTCTCTCAGCTGGCCCTGGGTCGCGACGATGCAGCACCGCACGATCTCGTCCGACAGGGCGCCGCGCACCGATGCCGGAATGCGCTGCGACTGAACGACGAGATGAGGGAGGGGAATTCCACAGACGAACGTCGCGAGCAGTGCCTCGCTCTCGCTGAGTTCACCGGCGAGGAACGCGCCCTGTCCGTCGGCCAGGTCATCGAGACAGCACGCCGAAGTCCACCACAGCTCATGCACGACAGCCAGCGGAACGGCGGGTTCGGGCGCGCCCGTCTCGACGGCGTGCACAATCATCGGCAGCACGGACAGGGGGTACTTGAACCCCCGATTCCGCACAAGTTGCGCAACCGCGTCGCGCACCGCGCCGGCCTCCGGGGCGAGTCCTTCGAGCGTGGCCCGCATCTCCGCGTCGATGGCCGCCGAGAACTGCCGATGTAGATCCAGGTACGACATGGAACGCACGTGCCGACTCCCCACCACCAAGATTGAATCGAGCACCGATTCGATCACTCCGGATGCCGGGCAACCAGAGCGACTTTCGGCCATGGCCGGCCAGTGGCGGTGACGGTGGCGGTTCTGCCCCCGACGGCTACCCCCCTGGCCGCACCAGACCGTGGTCGAAGGCGAACACCACCGCGTGCACACGGTCGCGCAGGCCCAGCTTGTCGAGGACACGGCCCACGTGGGTCTTCACGGTGGCTTCGCCGACGTGGAGTCGGGCGGCGATCTCCGCGTTCGACAGTCCGCGACCCAGCAGGAGCAACACCTCGCGTTCGCGGTCGGTCAGACGGGACAGACGGCGAGTGACCTCGGGTGGGGGTGCGGCGGGCGTGGTGCGGGCGAACTCGGCGAGCAGACGGCGGGTGACCGAGGGGCCGAGCAGGGCGTCGCCCGCGGCGAGGGTGCGGACGCCCTCGATCAGGGTCTCGGGCGCGCTGCGCTTGAGCAGAAAGCCGCCGGCGCCCGCGCGGACGGCCGCGAAGACGTACTCCTCCAGCTCGAACGTCGTCAGGACCAGCACCTTGGGCGTGCCGTTCACCGACGCGTCGACGATGACCCGGGTGGCGGAGACTCCGTCCAGGCGCGGCATACGGATGTCCATCAGGACGACGTCGGGTGCGGTGGCGCCCGCCAGCCGCACCGCCTCCCGCCCGTCGGCCGCCTCGCCGACCACCGTGATGTCGGGCTGGGTCCCCAGCATCATCCGCAGCCCGGCCCGCATGAGGTCTTCGTCGTCGGCCAACAGAAAGCGGATCACACCAGCTCCTTCAGGGGAATGAGGGCCCTCACACACCAGCGGTGGCTGCCGGGCGGCACCTGCTGCGCGCGATCCTCCTCACTCCGC
Organism: Streptomyces sp. SD15; assembly: GCF_054462255.1. NCBI lineage: Bacteria > Bacillati > Actinomycetota > Actinomycetes > Kitasatosporales > Streptomycetaceae > Streptomyces > Streptomyces sp. SD15. The sequence goes on from NZ_JBTLMO010000003.1 coordinate 151,811, forward strand.
TCGGCGTCGCACTGGGACCGGTCTCGGCGGTCGCGGCCTTCCTCGCCACCGCCACGGTCACAGACCGCATCGTGCTGCTCGTCGCGGCCGCGCTGGCGGCACTGATCGTGGGCTGCGCGCTGCCGGTGTACGCGGGGGTGCGCCGCCGGGGCGTCACCGTGCTGGTGACCGCCGTCGTGACACTTCTCGCCACGTCTGCAGCCTTCTTGACGGCCTTTCAGCCCCTTGACGAAACCGTCCCCCAGCCGCACTCCCAACCGACCGGGTACTGGAACCTCCCGACGGGCTCGCGCCTGGCCTACAGCCTCCAGCGCGCACACGGCACACCGCGTGCCGCGCCGGTGATCGTGCTGCACGGCGGCCCCGGCACGCCCGGTGACGGGCCCGATCCGGTCGAGCGCGCCCTCGCCGCGCGCGGCTACGACGTGTACTCCTACGACCAGCTCGGTTCCGGCCGCTCGAACCGGCTGGCCGATCCCACCGGGTACACGGTGGCCCGGCAGGTCGCCGACCTGGAAGCCGTACGCCGACGGATCGGCGCCGACCGTGTCGTGCTGCTCGGTGCGTCCTGGGGCGCGACGCTGGCCGCCGAGTATCTGGCCGCCCATCCCGGCCGGGTGGCCCGGATGGTGCTCACCTCGCCCGGTGTGCTGTGGGCCCCTGCCTGGCAGGACCGTGAGGAGGGCGACATCTGGGACCGGCTCACGCCGGCGCAGCAGCGCCGGATCGACGCGCTCGAGGCGAGTCCGCGGCCGGCGGCCTGGTCGCTGCTGATGGACGCGAACCCGAAGGCCGCCCACGCGCTGGTACCCGACTCCGAGCTCGACCCGGTCTTCGAGAAGCTCCTGACCATCGCCGCCCCGGCCGCGACCTGTCATCCCGAGCGCCCGCTGAAGCACCTCCCGGCCTCGCTGCCCGGCTTCTACTCCAACCAGTTCACCACCGAGGACCAGCTCACGGTCCCCGACCCGCGCCCCGCGCTGCGCCGCACCCGGGTCCCGGTCCTGGTCCTGCGCGGCGCCTGCGACTACAAGAACCCCGGCATCGCCCGGGAGTACGACGAGGTACTGCCGAACTCCACGCTCCGCACCATCGCCGGCGTCGGCGCCGGTCACATCGTCGACGCCGAACAGCCCGAGCTCTACCGCAGGGCTGTCACGGGATTCCTCGACGCGGAACCGGCCGGTCGAGCCACGGGGCACCGGCCGTGGCCCCCGCCAAACTGGCCAGTGTGCGAGCAGCGATCATGACCGCGGGATCGCTGGGCGATGTGGCCTCGGGCGGAGTTGGAGTCGGCCCGGGGGCAGGGCCTGCACCGCAGCACCACCGGGGCCGGGAAGCTCCTGCGGGTGGTCGAGATGGCCAGGGCGCTGATCGGGCGGATGACCGACGACCTCATCGAGGCCGCGCATGCGAGTGATGTACAAGCCGGGGCTGTCGCCGAAGAGTTGGAGTGCGGCATCCAGGAACCGCACGCGTCTCTCGGCCTGGCGTTCGGCGGCGGTCCTGCCCCCGTGACGGCCGGCCGGCTGTTCGGGCCTGCCCGCCACGCGTTCCCCCTCCGCAGTCCGACGAACGGTTCACCCCTCCGTTCTCCCTCGATTTTGTCGTGTACGGCCCCTTGTGAAGAAGGGAGCCCCATACTTACTTTCCAGTAAGTCACTCTGAACACAGCCGTGTTCAGTTATTTCTCGCTTGCCATCGCTTGCCATGCCCTCGGCACCCGCATGCCCCGCCTACGACAAGGACCCCCCATGTCTGCCCTCAGACCCAGGCACCTTTGCGCCCTCGCCGCCACCCTCGCCCTCACTCTGGGCAGCACGGCGACCGCGTCCGCCACAGCCACCGCACAGGCCGCCGCGAACGATCTGCGCGAGGTGATGTTCGTGGGCAACAACTGGGACGGCACCGCGGACGTCATCAAGTCCACCGGTGACTTCGCGAAGGTCGGCCGGATCAACGTCATCCCGGACAAGGACGCGCGGATGGCGGCGATCAACGCCGACCCGATCAAATGGATCTACTTCCTCGCCATCCGCAACGGCGTCGGGGAGGGCCACGACCAGTTCGTCGACGACATGTACTCCACCCCCGACGGCAAGTCGGTGGTCGTCTCCCGCCCGAGCTTCGCCGACGTCGTCTCGATCGACCTCGCCTCCGGGCAGATCAACTGGCGTTTCCCCGTCTCCGGTTACCGCTCCGACCACATGGCGGTGTCCCCGGACGGCACCCGGGTGGCGGTCTCCGCGTCGACCTCGAACACCGTGCATGTCCTGGACATCAGCACCGGCAAGCAGCTCGGCTCCTTCGCCACGGGCGACAAGCCGCACGAGAACATCTTCACGCGTGACGGCAAGTACATCTGGAACATGGCCATCGGCGACGTGAACACCGCGCTCGACGACCCGTGGCTGGACTGGACGAAGGGCGACCGGCGCATCACCGTCGTCGACGCGACCACCTTCCAGCAGGTCAAGGTGATCGACATGCGGGCGCGGCTCGACGCGATCGGCCTCACGGACTACTCGGACGCCGTCCGCCCCGCCGTCTTCTCGCCGGACGAGTCCAAGCTGTACTTCCAGGTCTCCTTCTTCAACGGCTTCCTGGAGTACGACATCGCCACCGACAAGATCACCCGGGTGAAGACCCTGCCGAAGAACCCCGCCACCAGCACGGACCGCACCACCTGGGTCAACGACTCCCGCCACCACGGCATTTCGATGAACCCGGCCGGCACCAAGCTGTGCGTCGCGGGCACGATGGACGACTACGCGACCGTGGTCGACCGGGCGACCCTCCAGGAGGGTCCGCTGGTCACCGCCGCCAAGCCGTACTGGGCGACCGTCAGCGGTGACGGCAAGGACTGCGTCGTCTCCGAGAGCGGCGCCGACCAGGTCACCGCCATCGACTTCGCCACTGGGCAGAAGACGGTGTCGGTGCCGGTCGGCGACCACCCCCAGCGCGTTCGCCTCGGCCATGTGGAGGCGAACTGGACCGGTCCCTCGGCTGGTTGACCTAGGGGATTTCGTTTGGATCACCGGGCGGACCACAGGAAGATGCCGGCGATGTGGAGTCCGGCCAGGTAGATAGTCGCGGTCTTCTCGTAGCGGGTCGCGATGCCTCGCCACTGTTTCATGCGGTTGATGCACCGCTCGAGCCTTATCCGCAAGGACCACGTCCGGCCTGGTGCGCGGACGGCCGCGCCGTCGGGGAACGCGCAGGCGGGCCATGACGTCGGTGAAGGCGGGAGCGTCGCCGGCCTGTCCGGCGGTGAGAACGAATGCCAGAGGTCGGCAGCGGGCATCGGCTGCCAGGTGGATCTTGGTGGTCAGCCCGCCGCGGGACCGGCCGATGGCGTGGTCGGCCGGTTCGCCGGCAGGGGCCCCTTTTTGCGGGCCCCGGCCGCGTGCTGGTGAGCCCGCACGATCGTGGAGTCCACCGACACGGCCCAGGCCAGGTCCTCTTCGGCGTCGGCCTGAGCCATGAGCGCGGTGAACGCCCGCTCCCAGGTGCCGTCGACAGCCCACATGCGCAGCCGGTTGTAGATGCCCCGCCAGTTGCCGTACTTCTCCGGCAGGTGGACCCACTGCGTTCCGGTCTGGAACTTGAAGGCGATCGCGTCGATCACCTCCCGGTGATCCCGCCGGCGGCCGCCCCGCTTCGGCGTCCGGTCCGGGAGCAACGGCTCGATCCGAGCCCACTGCGCATCTGTTAACGGCACACCCGGACCAACGACCGGCCCATTCAAACGAAACCGCCTAGCCGCGGAATGGCAGAGGGCGTTTCACCTCACCCGGCAGCACCTGCACGATGGCGGCCAGCTGCCGACCCAACCAAACCAACGAATGGAATCACGACTACGCCCTGCGCGCCGGCATCGAGGGCAGGCGCCATCCGCCAGGCCTCCCACACCACCGGACTACGTCGCGCCCGCTACCGCGGCCTCGCCGAGACCCACCTCGACCACATCACCGGCGCTACCGCCCTCGACCTCATCCGCCTCGCAGCCTGGTGCAAAGGTCGCCCCCTCGACCGCGCCAACCACAGCCACCCATCCCGGCTCCAGCTCCGTGTCAACGCGTGACAGTTGGAATTGCCGACAAGAGCGGACAGGGTCAGACGGTGATGTCGGCGGTGACGCCGGCGAACAGGTCGTCCTCAGGGAGCGAGGTGTCGACCAGCGAGCGGGCCAGCTCGTACTCCTCGGTCGGCCAGACCTCGCGCTGGACGTCGAGCGGTACCCGGAACCATGGGCCGTCCGGGTCGATCTGGGTGGCGTGGGCGATCAACGCCCGGTCGCGCACCTCGAACCAGTCGGCGCACTGCACCCGGGTGGTGAACTCGCGCTCCTTGCGGCCCTCCTTCTCCCAGCCGGCGATCCACTCGCCGTAGGGGGACTCGTGGCCGTGTTCCACCAGGTAGGCGTGGAGGGCTCGGATCCGGGCCATCGACATGCCGTGGTTGTAGTACAGCTTCAGCGGCTGCCAGGGCTCACCGGACTCCGGGTAGGCGTCGGGGTCCCCGGCCGCATCGAAGGCGGCCTTCGTGATCGTGTGGGTCATGATGTGGTCGGGGTGCGGGTAGCCGCCGGTCTCGTCGTACGTGGTGATCACGTGCGGGCGGAACTCGCGGATGAGCCGCACCAGCGGCTCCGCGGCCTTCTCCCCCGACTCCAGGGCGAAGCAGCCCTCGGGCAGCGGGGGCAGCGGGTCGCCCTCCGGCAGGCCGGAGTCGACAAAGCCCAGCCATGCCTGCTTGACGCCGAGGATCTCCCGCGCGGCATCCATCTCCTTGCGCCGGACCTCGTGGAGGTTGGCCTCGATCTCCGGGTCGCCCTGGAGCTTGGGGTTGAGGATGGAACCGCGCTCTCCCCCGGTGCAGGTGGCCACCAGGACGTCCACGCCCTGGGCGACGTACTTCGCCATGCTGGCCGCGCCCTTGCTGGACTCGTCGTCCGGGTGGGCGTGGACCGCCATCATCCGCAACTGCTCTGTCAACGCATGTTCCTTCCGAATCGCCCCGCAGCGGGGCGGGAGTCCTCAGCCGGGGCCCTCCGCACCGAACAGAGGACCACTCACCGGCCTGCCATGCCTTTCATGGCCGTAATGTTGTGTGCGTATCGGTCCACCGTCGCCGTGGCGGTCAACTCGAGTTCTTCGTCGAGCATCTGGGTCCACGTCATGGTGTACACGCCCGGTGCCCGGACGCCGCGGGCTGTTCAGCGGGCCGTTCAGCCTCCACATGCCGTCGGCGTCGCACCGGGTTGCGGATCGCGGCTCAGCTCGTACGCCCCGTGCTCCTTGTCGAGCCCGTGGGTTGCGCGGTGAGGTGGGGCCCGGAGCGGGACGCCCGCTGTGGCGGCCGCGATCCCGATGCCCGACGCCGGGGGGCTGTCAGACCGGTCCGCGGTCAGGCGCGGAACAGCAGCACGATCGTGGCCACGAGTACGCCGAGAGCCACCGCGGCGACGCCGTAGCCCGCACGGTGCGTCCGCACGCCGGGCAGGTGAGCGTCGAGAGCGAGGCGGCCGGGCCCGCTGAGGGCCAGGGCCGCCGCCCCTGCGGCAAGGGTGAGTTCGTACTCCACGCCCGTCGGGGCGAAGAAGCCGCCACCCCACTTCACGGCCACGGCGTTCACCATGATTCCGACGACCGCCGCTCCGGCGAGCGGCGTCAGCAGCCCCAGGGCGAGGCCCAGCCCGCCGAGCAGTTCGCTCAGCCCTGCCACCACGGCCATCGTCTTCCCGGACGGATAACCGACGGAGGTGAAGAACTGTCCCGTACCGTCCACACCTCCCCCGGAGAACCAGCCGAACAGTTTCTGCGCTCCGTGGCTCGCCATCGGCAGGCCGAGGGCCAGGCGCAACAGCAGCAGCCCGGCGTCGTGGGCGTGCAGCCGGGTACCTGGCTCACCGGCTCCGGAAGCGCGGGAGTCGGAGTGGTCCAGAGTGTCGACAGGCAAAACGGACATCTCGGAGTCCTTTCTGAGGATGCTTTGTACGGCCTGCGAGCCCGACGTCGCGTCGCGCCGCGCGACCCATGAGGGCGCAGCGACTGCATGGCGAGGAGATGTCGGGTCGCATGTATCGGTCCGGAGGTGCGGGAACGGGAGATCAAGCAGGGCGCCGACCGGCGGGCTCGCAGTCGTCCAGGACCTTCCTGGCGCGCTTGGGTGCAGCCGGGCGGCGTCGGACGGTGTGAGGACGCGCGGGTGCGTGCCGGACGGGTGCACCCTTGCGGCTTCGCCTTCTCGGCTACCACGGGCCGCCACGCAGGAGGACGACCCTTCATTTGAACTTTCATGTCACACCCTAGAGCAATGACTCATGAATGTTCAAGTGTGAGCCGCGACTCCTGAACGTTCATGCCAGATAGACTCCAGGCATGCCTGAACAGCCTCCGCACCCGAACGATCAGCGCCGCTGGCTGACCCCGGCGGAGCTAAAGACATGGCAGCAACTCGGCCTGATGATGCAGAGACTGCCCAGCGCCCTGGAAGCGCAGCTGCAGCAAGACGCGCACCTCAGTTACATCGAGTACTACGTCCTCGCCGGACTGTCCGAGCAGCCGGGACACCGCATGCGCATGAGCGACCTGGCCGTCCGCGCCAACTCCGAACAGTCCCGCCTCTCCCACCTGATCAGCAGGCTGGAACGCCGAGGATTCGTCCGCCGCGAACCCGACCCCACCAACGGCCGCTACACCCAAGCGATCCTGACCGAAGCCGGCCACGCCCACCTCGCCGAAACCGCCCCAGGACACGTAGCCCGGGTACGCGACCTCGTCTTCGACGTTCTCCACCCCGCCGAACTCGACACCCTGCGCACCACCGCCGAGAAGATCAACGAGACGATCGACCGCCAGGAACAGCAGGCCAACCCCCGCAAGAACACCGCCCCCCGGCAACCACAGCAGGACACCACGCCGCAATGAACCTCGACGCGAGCAACGCCGGACACCCGACGTCGCACGCAAGGATCATCGACGAGGGTGTGGCGGTCTGCGGCGCACGACGCCGGGCCGTGTGACCGCCGTGCGCCTGGCGCTGTTCGAGCGGCTGGCCCATCCGAGCAGCAGAGACCCTCGACGAGAACATGGAGATCGTCGCCGAGGGTCTTCATCTGGAGGATCTTCATCTGAACGAAGCGGGTGTGCACCTGCCCTGGCTCCGCTGAGCCGCTCATTCAGGAAGCAGGGGCAGGTCCCGGGGATCCGTGGCTGCACGGCGTCCCTCAACGCCCCCACGACAGGTTTCCTCAGGGCTACCCGGTGCCTCAGTGGGCAACCACCGGCACCGCCACGTCGTCCTCGACGCCCTCACTGCCCGCGCGGCCGGCGTTGACCAGGGCCAGGACGATCAGCGTGGCGATCACCAGCATGCCGACGGCGAACCAGATGGCGTTGGCGTAGCCGTGCACCACACCCTGCAGCTGGACCAGCTGCCGCTGCGGCTCCGTCGCGGCGTCGGCGATGTGGTCCTTGACGTACGAGGTCGTGGCGGAGGCGGCGAGCGTGTTCAGCAGGGCCGTGCCGATCGCGCCACCCACCTGCTGCGAGGTGTTGATCATCGCGGAGGCGACACCGGCGTCCCGGGGCTCGATGCCCAGGGTGGGCAGGGACATGGCGGGCGTGAACGTCGTACCCATACCGAGACCCAGCAGCACCAGCGCCGGCAGGACGGTCGAGGCGTACGACGAGCTGACCTCCAGCTGCGCCAGCAGGAGCATGCCGGCCATGGCCACCAGGAAGCCGGGGCCCATCAGGAACCGGGGCGGGACGCGGGTCACCAGACGCGTGCCGATCTGGGTCGAGCCGACCATCATGCCCGCCACCATCGGCAGGAAGCAGAACCCGCTCTTGGCCGGCGAGTAGCCCTTCACGACCTGCAGGTAGTACGTCAGGAACAGGAAGGTGCCGAACATCGCGATGACCGCGATACCGAGGGAGAGGTAGACGCCACCGCGGTTGCGGTCGGTGATCACGCGCAGGGGCAGCAGCGGTGCCCTGACCTTGGCCTCGGTGAAAACGAAGGTAAGCAGCAGGACCACCGACACGACGAACAGGGAGATGGTCGTGGTGTCGCCCCAGCCGTCGGACTCGGCACGGGTGAAGCCGTAGACCAGCGAGACCAGGCCCAGGGTGGACAGGACGACGCCGGGGATGTCGAGCGGCGAGTGGTTGCGGCCGCCCTCGGGCTCACGGACGACGAAGTAGGCGCCGGCCGCTGCGGCGATCGCGAACGGGACGTTGACGAAGAACGTCCAGCGCCAGTCCAGGTACTGGGTGAGCACACCTCCGAGGATGAAGCCGACGGCGCTGCCGCCACCGGCGATGGCGCCGTAGATGCCGAACGCCTTGGCGCGCTCCTTGGCGTCCGTGAACATCACGGCGAGCAGCGAGAGCGCGGCCGGGGCGAGCAGGGCGCCGAAGACGCCCTGGAGGGCGCGGGCGCCGAACATCATCGCGCCGGTGGTCGCCGCGCCGCCGAGCGCGGAGGCGGCGGCGAAACCGATCAGGCCTATGACGAAGGCGCGCTTGCGGCCCCACAGGTCGCCCACCCGGCCGCCGAACAGGAGCAGACCGCCGAAGGCCAGGGCGTAGGCCGTGACGACCCACTGCCGGTCACCGTCGGAGATGCCCAGATCCTGCTGGGCGGAAGGCAGGGCGATGTTCACGATGGTGGTGTCGAGGACGACCATCAGCTGGGCGAGCGCGATGAAGACGAGCGCTTTCCAGCGGTTGGCGTGCGCGTCACCGGGAGCCTTGAAAGCTGTTCGAGACATGAAGGTATCCACTTCGGGACTTCGTGAGGAAAAGGCTGGCTGCAGGCGCCTGAGGGCGCGCCTCGAAGGGATCACCGCTCTCCGCGAGGGCCTCCGCCACGGAAGAGGTGACTACTTGTCCGGCGGATTCCCGCTCGCGTCGTCGCGTTCGGCGGTACTGCGCCCCCAGACCCCCGCCCCCGTGCCCGGTCAGGGCGTGAGGTCGATGATGCGGAGCGGCTGGTCCCTCGGACGGCCTGCCCCGTGGACAATCATCCACTGGGCAGGCCGTCCTCGATCGGGGAGTGGCGAAGGCGGCTACGCGGACGGGGCCGACACGGTGAGCGAGTTCCCAGCGGTGACGACGGCCAGAGAAACTGTTGGACTCATCCCCGCCGTCCAGGTTGATCCGGACGGCAGCGGTACGCCGCATCGTGAAGCGGCCCGAGGGGCCCTCGCGGTCGAAGAACCACTCCGTGGCCCGGTAGCGGGAATGGTGGGGCTCTCAGGTGCGGTCCCGGAACCGGAACGCAGTCCGTTCCGGGACTCACCTGAGAATGGACGGTCTCCCCGTCGCCCGCCTTCCGACGGGCGAGGGCGTCAGCCCCGGACGGTCTTGAGGGCGCGGGCCCAGGACTCGAGCTGGTCGAACAGGGTGGTCGCGGCAACGTCGTGCTGCTCGCCCGGCTTGAAGACGGAGAAGTTCTCGAAGTCGGTGAACAGCGAGAAGGACAGCTGCTGACGTACGTGGGCCAACTGCAGTTCGCTGGCCACGCTCCGCAGGTGCTCGATGGCCCGAGCGCCGCCGAGCGAGCCGTAGGAGACGAAGGCGGCGGCCTTGTTGTTCCACTCGCCGTACAGGTAGTCGATCGCGTTCTTGAGTACGCCGGAGGTGGAGTGGTTGTACTCGGGGGTCACGAAGATGTATCCGTCGAACTCGGCGATCTTGGCCGCCCACGCCTTGGTGTGCTCACCCTGGTACTGGCCCATGGCCGGCGGAATGGCCTCGTCCAGGTGGGGCAGCGGGTAGTCGGCGAGGTCGACCAGCTCGTACTCGACGCCGGTGCGGGCGCCGGACCGGTCCACCACCCAGTCCGCGACAACCTTGCCGTTGCGGCCGGGCCGGGTGCTGCCGAGGATGACGGCGATCTTCAGGTCACTCATGGGGTCTTCTCCTTGATGGGCCGCCGATGCGAGGCCGGCCCTTTCACATGAACTTTCATGTCACACCCTAGAGCAATGACTCATGAATGTTCAAGTGTGAGCCGCGACTCCTGAACGTTCATGCCAGATAGACTCCAGGCATGCCTGAACAGCCTCCGCACCCGAACGATCAGCGCCGCTGGCTGACCCCGGCGGAGCTAAAGACATGGCAGCAACTCGGCCTGATGATGCAGAGACTGCCCAGCGCCCTGGAAGCGCAGCTGCAGCAAGACGCGCACCTCAGTTACATCGAGTACTACGTCCTCGCCGGACTGTCCGAGCAGCCGGGACACCGCATGCGCATGAGCGACCTGGCCGTCCGCGCCAACTCCGAACAGTCCCGCCTCTCCCACCTGATCAGCAGGCTGGAACGCCGAGGATTCGTCCGCCGCGAACCCGACCCCACCAACGGCCGCTACACCCAAGCGATCCTGACCGAAGCCGGCCACGCCCACCTCGCCGAAACCGCCCCAGGACACGTAGCCCGGGTACGCGACCTCGTCTTCGACGTTCTCCACCCCGCCGAACTCGACACCCTGCGCACCACCGCCGAGAAGATCAACGAGACGATCGACCGCCAGGAACAGCAGGCCAACCCCCGCAAGAACACCGCCCCCCGGCAACCACAGCAGGACACCACGCCACAATGAACCTCGACGCGAGCAACGCCGAACACCCGACGTCGCACGCAACGACCCCGGCAACAGCCGTCACGGTGGCGCCACTCATCCCCATCCCAGACGTCGTGAGATCCCTACCGAACCCGGGGCGGTTTCATCACACCGCTTGATCCGGGCAAACGGGCGGGACCGGCCACCGGCAGCCGTCGCCTACGCCCATACAAGCCACGCCCATGTACGGGGGCAGAGACCTGAAGCCCAGAGAGATCATGAGTGAATGACCCGCCTACTGACTCGAAGTGACTTGCAGGCCGTGCTGGAGCCGGTGTCTTGCATGGCTGCGCTGCGCGACGGCTTCCGCGCCGCCGCCTCCCCGATAGCCGGACAAAGAATACGTACTGACCTGCCATTTCCCGGAACGGCCACGGCTCTGATCCCCGGTGTGCTGCCTGGCATCAAGGCGTACACGGTGAAAGTCAACGCCAAGTTCCCAGGTGCCCGACCAGCTCTGCGCGGAGTTGTCTGCCTCCACAGTGGTGATGACGGTCGACTTCTCGCGCTGATGGATTCCGCCACCATCACCGCATGGCGCACCGGACTGGCTGCGGCCCTGGGAACCCACCTTCTGGCCAGCCCCGCCTCGGCGGCCGGGTCAGTACTCGGAGTGATCGGCGCAGGCGCGCAGGCCGAGCTCGTGGTGCGTGGTCTGAGTGCCTTGCGACGGCATCGCGAGATCGTCATTCACGACTCGGATCCGGATCGCGCCCACGCCTTCGCCTCACGCCACGACGGCCGCCTCCTGACATCTGCCACACAGGTCGCCGCAGCCGCTGACATCGTCCTGCTCGCCACCTGGTCACGCTCACCGCTGCTCCGGCTGGCCGATACCCGGCCAGGACAGCACATCACAAGCCTAGGAGCCGACGAACCCGGCAAACAGGAACTCGCCGCCGACCTGCTGGAATCTGCACTCCTGGTCGTCGACGACCGAGAACTCGCCGCGACCACAGGCGCGCTGTCGGCCGCCGGCCTTGCGGCCTGGGCTGCCGAGGCCACACTCAGCGAGGTTCTGCGTGGCGACCATCCGGGACGTACCCGCGCGACGGACCGCTCCGTCTACGCGCCTGTCGGACTTCCCTGGCAAGACCTCGCTCTGGCGTGGGTCGCCTACCAGCAGGCAGAGCAGCATGACATCGGACAGAAGATCGACCTGCTCTCCTGACACTTCTCCGGCAGGTAGACCCACTGCGTTCCGGTCTGGAACTTGAAGGCGATCGCGTCGATCACCTCCCGGTGATCCCGCCAGCGGCCGCCCCGCTTCGGCGTCCGGTCCGGGAGTAACGGCTCGATCCGAGCCCACTGCGCGTCTGTTAACGGCACACCCGGACCAAACGACCGACCGATCCAAACGAAACCGCCTAGTTGACCGCCGTCGCGGCCCACGAGGTCAGTTCGGACCGGGCCGCACTCAACAGTTCGGCGGACGGAGCGCTCGCCCCGTTCGTGACCAGCGCGTAGTGCAGGGTTCCCGAGTCCGGTGCGGTGAGCAGGAGGCGGCGACTGCCGGTGCCGCCCGGCTCGGGGGCCACGGCGATCGGTGTGGTCGTGGTGTAGGCGGGCGGGGAGAACGTGGTGCCGAGGTCGGACACCACCGTCGTGGCCGAGGTCGGGAAGGACGCCGGCAGATGGAGTTCGGTGGGCGCGCTGGTGCCGTCGGAGCGCCAGAGCAGCAGGCTGTACTGGCCCGATCCGACCAGCTGGGAGACGCGCGGCAGGGACGACGGAACCGGGTTCCAGGTCAGGGTGGTGGAGCCGTCCCGGGAGCGGTCCTCGTAGGTGAAGGCGACGGTGCTGCCCGAGGTCGCACTCGGGTAGACGCGGTCCAGGAGGCGGGCGTCCTGGCGCAGTACGGCCGTACCGGAGTCGTCGAGGCGTACGGCGGAAAGGTCCTCGTCGTTCCAGGCGTCTCCGGAGGTCAGGACCTTGTCGGGGTTGTTGTTCATCAGCTCGTGGTGACGGCCGTTGTAGATGTCCCACTGCCACTGGGTGCCGGAGAGCACCGGGCCGGAGGACGCCGGCCTGGACCACCAACTCGCGCCCGGCACCCGGGAGTCGAGGGCTTGATACATCGCCTTCAGGACGGTCGGGGCCTTGCCCGCGACCGTTCCCGCCAGCGGATGGCCGAACTCGCTCACGATCGCCGTCGTACCGGCGGCCGAGGCGCGGTCGCGCACCGTCCCGAAGTCGGTGGCGTACTGGCCGTCCTGCGCGTTGCCCCACATCAGGATGCCTGAGATCGCCTTCTGGTCGTAGAAGTGCGTGTTGAACACATAGCGCGGGCCCAGTGTGCCCGCGTCCAGCAGGCCGCCCTCCTGCTTCTGCGTGTCGATGTTGGCGTTCCAGAAGAGGTTCGGTTCGACGAAGGCGGGCTTGTCCTGCCAGCCGGCCGCGTCCATCCGGGCCCGGAACTTCACATAGAACGGCCAGAGCACATCCCGTTCCCACATGCGGCTGGTCTGCCCGGAGGAGTAGGTGCCCGCGTGCGGCTCGTTGAACGGGTCGAAGCCGACGAGACCCGCGAACTGGGCGGTGGTGAGGTGCTGTCTGACGTAGGTCATGGTGGCCTGGGCAGTGGTGAGGAAGGCGTCCTGGAGGCCGTACGCGTTGTGCCAGAAGTCGTACGACGCCTTTGTCACGGCCCCGTTCTGGGTGATGTTCTGGCCCCAGAAGATGCAGATCCCGCAGGACTCGCTGGGGTAATTACCGGCATCCACAGCCCACTTGGGGGCGCCGTCGCCGGTGTACCAGCTGCCCGTGTTGAAGAGGTAGCGGGAGTAGAGGTCCTGGTGGAAGTCGGGGTACACGCGGATTCCGACGTCGAGGAAGGCGCGCATCTGGTCGGTGGCCGCGGCGAGGTAGGTGGTGTCGACCTGTCCGCGTACGGGTTCGGCGTAGGCCCAGGAAAGCAGGAAGCGTACGGAGTTGCCACCGCCGAGGGCGCGCAGGGCCGACGCGGACTTCTTGGCGTCGGCGACCGAGGCGAAGGGCAGTCCCTTGTTCTCCGCCAGCTTCGTTTCGCCGGAGACGTTGTAGCCGCGCAGGACGACCTCGCGGCCGAGACCGTCGGTGAAGCGGCCGCCGTCGACCGTGAGGGTGGCCGCCGCCGGTGCGTCGAACCACAGGGAGTCGGGGAGTCCGTCCGCGGCGGCGGGCTGTGTGCCCGCCGCCGAGAGGAAGCCGGTGAGGAGTACGAGGACGCCGAGCAGACGCGCACGTAACTTCGACATGTTCACAACAGTCGCGGCTGCATCAGGGGGCGTCAACACCTCTGACTCCAGAGTAAGTTTCAGCTTTTGCGACCTTGGGCCCCTGCCTTTACGCGCCGACCCGCCGTGTCACGTTCAGCAGGTACTCCTTCCGGCCGATCGGGTTGAGATCGGTACGCGGTCGGTCGGGGACCGTGCCGGGGTCCACGGGTGCGTAGTGGTCGAAGGCGCATTCCAGGTCGCCCTCACCACGGGTCAGCCCCGGGAGCTGCGGCTCGAGTTCATGCACCTGGGCGACCGGGATCCGCCCCTCCAGCCCGCATGACGCCCCGCGCATCTCGGTGGCTCCCGGTACGGCTCGCTGCTTGGCGAGCACCGGCGGCACCGCTCCCAGCGTGTCCGCCGGGGCCTCCAGGCGGAAACGGTGCATCGGCTCGTACACGCGTGTGCCCGCTTCCCGCAGCGCGCTCATCACCACCAGCGGTGTCAGGCTCCGGAAGTCGGCGCCCGTGCCGGACATGCTCTTGTCGAGATTGGGGTCCTTTCCGTTGAACTCGACCGACGCTCCGGTTCCGACCGGCCGTTCGATGCAGAGGGGTGTGGTCCCGTGGAACAGGACGTCGACGCCGAATTCGTCGTAGCCCTTGCCGCGGGAGGACGGCAGCAGTCCCAGCCCGATGTGCGCGGACCGGTTGTGGTTGTCGATGCTCCACAGCGACGCGGTGCCGAGCAGCGTGCCGCCGTCCAGCTCCACCACGGAGAACGGGACGTGCCACTGTTCCTTGTCGCCCACCACGAGCAGCGAGTCCTTCGAGCCGGGCGTGATCGGCCGCCACGGCCGGCCTTCGGACCGCGAGGAGTTGATCACGTCGTCGTAGAGCTCGGCCTGCAGGATCGGGATGTCGTCCTCGTGCCGGGCCCTGAGCCCGACCTTGCTGCCCTTTAGTATGCAAGCTTCCTATCCGACCGGGCTGGCCGGCGGCAAACCAATAAAAGATCGCCTCATTTGGTGTAGAGGCGGTAGCAGATGAGGGTGCTGGCGAGGTCGCTCGCGCACCGGGACCAATCGACTTCTACAGCACATTGCACAAACCCACTGCGCAAACCCACCACACCCGCGTCGACGCGCTGGTGCTGGCCGTGTCGCTGGGCTGCGCCTGGCTGATCGAACCCGGGCCGAAGTCCCCGCCCGACGGCCGATCCTGACGCCGCGCCTCAGTGACTGCGATGGGCCCGGTGGATTCAGTGGAGGCAGAGGCAGAACGGATGGCCGGCCGGGTCCGCGTAAATCCGCCAGTTGGCCTCCGGGCGGAGCTGGTCCGTCCGCTCCAGCACGGTCGCGCCGAGGGTGAGCGCCCGCTTCTCCTCGCCGTCGAGGTCGTCCACGTCGAAGTCCAGGTGGAGCTGCTGCGGGCGCTGCTGGCCGGGCCATTCGGGCGGTCGGTAGCCGTCCACCCGCTGGCAGGCCAGCGGCGTCCCCTCGAACCCGTGCACCTCGACCCAGTCGGGATCCTCCGGGTCCGCGACCACCCGGCCGCCGAGCAGATCCGCGTAGAACTCCGCGAGCCGTACCGGATCGGCGCAGTCCAGCGCGACCGCCTGCAGCTTTCGAATCACTTCCGACACCCCTCGCTCTTCAGCCGCTTCCGCGACGTCCCCGTACGGGAGGGGTCGTACCCGCCGCGGCGGCGGGCATGCGCGGCGGTACGCCGGACCGCCGCCGCGCTTCACCGAAAGGGGAGGCAGCGGCAGGATCTGCCATCCGCTACGCGAACGCCGCCCGCTCAATCCTCGAACCGGACCCCGAACAACAACCGCCCTGAGCACCCACATCACGAACGAATAAGGCACATTACATAAACCCATACCCAAGCCCCGAATGCGCCGCACCCCCAGCCCGTCAACGACCCCAACTCCCCAAACCGGGCTCCCGAAAACTTCCACCCCCATTGCACGCAGAGCCACCCTTTCCACCGAAGTTCAACCCAAAGAAGTTTCAGTTCCGCTGAACTTCGGGCGGTCCATCGACCTCGGCTGGTCCCGCACGGACTGTGTCCGTTACCTGACCTCCATCGGCCTGGCAGAAACACCCAAGTCGAGTTGTCTCGGCTGTCCTATGTGGAATCGACCGGGTCTAGCCTGCAGTCATGGCCCCCATCCCATGGGGCAAGTTCCCCACTGTCGCGGAACATCAACTGGCCCATCGGTGGTTGCAGTTCACAGCGAACATCGGTCGGGCACCGAACACGATCGACGCGTACGGGCGGGCGGTCGAGGACCATCTGCGATTCTGTACCGCGGGAGGCATCGACCCGCTGTTGGCCCCTGCGGACGCCATCGCCGCCTGGATCAGGGCCATGCTGGACCGGCCTGTGAAACGACGGTCGAAGGGGCCTCGCCAGGGCGAGACGGGTCTGGCGAACGCGACGATCCAGCAGCGTCTGGTGGCCGTCCGTTCGTACTACGAGTACCTGGTGGAAGACGGGCTGCGTGAGCAGAACCCGGTCCGCCGAGGACAGGCAAGCCGCGGCGGTCGCAGAGCCCGGCAGGGCCTCGTGCGGCGCATCGAACAGGCACCCTGGATCCCCAACGAACAGGTCTGGCAACGGATTCTGGCCGCCGCGGCCGAGGAATCACTGCGCAACCGGCTGTTGATCACGCTCGCCTACGACGGCGCACTGCGCCGCGAAGAGCTCGTCCAGCTCCACGGGCACGTACAACATCCACAACGACGCGCCGCAGGAGGGTGGCGTCTATCCGCGGACCAACAGCATCCTCTCGCTCGGGCTGGTGCACCTGCTGTTCCAGGGGCTGATCGACATGAGCAGGGACCTGGGCATCAACGACTCGCTCATCCCCACCTGGCAGCACATCGACAGCGACCTCGCGCCGCTGCCCACGATGACGAGAAACGGTCAGACCGTCTTCCGGCAGACCTCGGAAGGCTCCGGCTGGGTCAGCGACGGCAACGACGTCGCCATCCAGGCCGTCTACCCCGGCCTCCAAGCCGGACTGAACAGCCCGGCAGACCTGCTCCAGACCGCGCGGAACACCGTCACGCAGCTGAACAACTGGCACAGCGACAACTCCCCGGCCACCTTGTACGAGGCCGCGGACTTGGTCGGCTACAACCCCAGCACGCTGATGGAGGAAATCCGGTTGGTGGGCCGGCGCCTGCCGTCGGCCCACCTCTGCGGAGCGTCGGTGGTTCCTGCTGGGCGGCGGCTGCGACCCCGGCGAATCCCCCCTGTGGGACGCCGCCAGCGAGAGGTACTCCCGCCGCCGGGCCCGCTCGGCAACCACCGTCACCGCCGCCGACCTGCTCGACGAGGCGGCCGACCCCACAGCCGCACATCTTCTGAAGGTCGCCGACGTCGACACCGGCGCCCCGCCGCCCGACCGGTGGGGCGACCACCTCGCGCTGTGGGCAGCGCGCCGCGCCGGCAACGGCGCCACGCGGCCGCTTGCGCAGTGCGTGGTGAGGCCCCGGTTACGCACCCCTGGCCGCCGGGAGGGCGGCGGCGGTGAGAGGAGCGGAACCTTGAGTGAGACGCACCCTGCGGAGAGCGGAGCGAGCCATGCGTGAGATCCTCCCGGCGCTGCATCGGTGGTACACGGCGGGGTCCCCGTTCGGGCTCGCCACGGTGGTCGCGGTCAGCCGCAGCGCGCCCCGCGACCCGGGAGCCGCCATGGCCGTGGGGCCCGGCGACGAGGTCGTGGGCAGTGTCTCGGGCGGCTGTGTCGAGGGGGCGGTCTTCGAGCTGGCCCAGGAGGTGGTCGAGTGCGGCGAGACACGCCTCGCGACCTTCGGATACAGCGATGAGGACGCGTTCGCGGTCGGGCTCACCTGCGGCGGCGAGATCACGCTGCTCGTCCGCCGGGTGACGCCCGCCGAGGATCCCTCCTTCGGCGCGGTGGCCGAGTCGGTGGCCGCCGGACGCCCGGTGACCGTGGCGACGGTGATCGGCGGCCCGGCGCCGCGCGGGGCCACGCTCGCCGTCTGGCCCGACCAGGTCTCCGGCTCCCTCGGGGCGACCGGTCTCGACGTGGCCGTCACCGCCGACGCCCGCGGCGAACTGGCGCAGGGCGCCACCGGACAGCGGCACTACGGTCCGAACGGCGAGCGCCGCGAGGACGCCGTCGCCGTCTTCCTCCACTCCTTCGCGCCGCCGCCGCGCATGCTGGTCTTCGGCGCGATCGACTACGCGGCCGCGGTCGCCCGCATCGGCGACTTCCTCGGCTACCGCGTCACCGTGTGCGACGCCCGCCCGGTCTTCGCCACGCCGAAGCGGTTCCCCGAAGGCGTGGAGGTCGTCGTCGACTGGCCGCACCGCTATCTGAGCGCTACGACGACCGACGCGCGCACGGTGATCTGCGTCCTCACCCACGACCTCAAGTTCGACGTGCCCCTGCTGGAGGCGGCGCTGCGCCGCCCCGCCGCGTACATCGGGGCGATGGGCAGCCGACGTACCCACGAGGACCGGATGCAACGGCTGCGGGACGCCGGGCTCGACGAGCGCGAGCTGTCACGGCTGCGTTCGCCGGTCGGGCTCGACCTGGGCGCGCGTACACCGGAGGAAGTGGCCGTGTCCGTCGCCGCGGAGATCGTCGCGCTGCGGTGGGGCGGCAGCGGGACGCCGCTGACGGCGACGGGCGGCGCGATCCATCCACGGCACCTCGAACCAGGGAGCTAGGGCCTGTCCGGCGGATCATGCCGGAGACGCGGGGGCTGGCACACCGGTGCGGGGCGAAAGCCGGTGCAGGGTCACGTCGGCCAACTGCCCGTCGGCCACGGTCGCGGTCATGTACGTGCAGTGGGGCTGGCGACGACGGTCGGTCGGGGAGCCCGGGTTGAGGAGGCGCAGGCCGGTCTCCGTGGTGGTGTCCCACGGGATGTGGCTGTGGCCGAAGACCAGGACGTCGAGGTCGGGGTAGCGCTCGGCGCAGCGCCACTCGCGGCCCTGGGCGGCTCCGGTCTCGTGGACGACTCCGAGGCGTAGGCCGTCGAGTTCCACGCGGGCGACCTCGGGGAGGCGGGCGCGCAGGGCCGCGCCGTCGTTGTTGCCGTACACCCCGACGACCCTGCGCGCACGCTCCTCCAGGAGATCGAGGGTGGCGGTGTCCACCCAGTCGCCCGCGTGGACGACGACGTCGGCGCGCGGAAGTTCGGCCAACAACTGCGGGGGCAATTCCTTGGCCCGCTTGGGGAGGTGGGTGTCGGACATGAGGAGCAGACGCACGGCGTTCAGGCTATGTCCTGTCGTCCAGGGGTGTCGCCGCGAGTCGGCGGATCGTGTCCGCGTCCCATGCCGGGTTCGCGGCGGCCGCGTGGGCCAGTTCCTCGTCGTCGAGGAGTTCCGTCAGCCGGGGTGGCGGGAGGTTCGGGTGGCGTGCCAGGGCAGCCCGTACGGCGGGGTCCGGGTCCCGGGTGAGGCGTTCCGCGGTTGCCGGAGCTGTCTCGAGGTCGAGCGCGACCGAGGCGCGGACCTCGGGGTCCTCGTGGTCGGCGAAGGCGGCCAGTCCGGTGGTCGGGAAGTTCGGCCGGGTGGTGAGATGGGCGCGCTCCGGGCCGGTGTACTCCAGGAAGCTGCGCAGCAGGAGGGGCGCCGGGGCGTGCGGATGGTTCTGGGCCAGCAACACGCGTACGCCGAGGTCCTCGTCGGCGGCCAGGCGTGCCACGAGGTCCGGCGGCAGCGAGTGGTCCCCGGCCGCTTTCCGGCGTAGCAGCGGGTGGGCGGAGAGTGCGTCGCGGCGAACGTCCTCGGGGGCCGGGGTCACCTCGGGCGTGTGTCGGAAGCAGAAGCCGCAGTCCATGGGGACCTTGTAGTCGATCGCGGCCCGCTCCTTCTCGCTCAGCTCGGGGTGCACGGACACCGCCAGTCGCACCTTCGGGTCGGGGTCCACGGCGAGTGCGCGGCGCTCAGCGGGCCGAGGTCCGCGCGGGACGCGATCCTCCTCCGTACCTCCGGGTCCGGATCGGCGGCCAGGAGGACCACCACGTCGGTGGGGAGGCTGGGGTTGGCGGCGATCGTCGCCCGCTCTTCCTCTCTGGCCGGAGCGGCGAGGACGCTGTCCACGACTGCTCTGCTGAGGGCCCGGTTGCGCAGGATGTCGGTGCGTGTGTGGCAGGGCCTCGCGGGCAACTCCCTCTCCATGCACGCCGGATCCTCGTAGCGCTGGTGCCGCTGCGCCCGCTCCCGGACATCGGCGTCGGGGTCCGCCAGCAGCGCGGCCCGCGCATCGGCGGACAGCACTGACCATCTGCCGACCCCCCAACAGCGGACCTTCGCGACCGGATGCGTGTGCATGGACCGTCTCAGCCCGGTGGAGATCTGCTGGTAGAAGCCGAGGCTGCCCATGTGTTCGTCGTCGTACGTGCTGATCATGTGCACGATGGCCTCGTCGGGCAGCGGCCTGGGCCGTGCGGGGCTGGGCATCCGGGGCCCCTCGGCGAGGTGGGCGCGGACGAACCACTCCGGGTCGTCGATCAGCCGTGCCCGCTGGGCCGGATCGACGTGCGGGTTACGGGCGAAGAAGCTGCGGGTGTATGTGTCGGGGTGCTCGATCACGGCATCGACGACGGCGTCGGGCAGGATCCGGTCCCGGCACAGCACCATCCGTACGGCGAGCGGACCGTCGGCAAGCAGGCGCAGCAGGACGTCCTGCGGCGCGGACGGGTTGAGCGCCAGCCCGGCGAGCCGTCGGGTGGGCAGATCGGCGTCGTCCCCTATCTGATCCGGCGTCTGCATGCCTGGTGCCCCCCGTGTCGACCGGCCCCCTCTGGAGCGTCTGGTCCGCGACCTTATCCGCCTGACCGGCCCCGGACGTGAGGTTGAGCCGAAGGCCGTGTTCACGTGCTGCGAGGCCCAGCTATCAGGGCCTCGCAGTGCCGGGGGCCACAATCATCGTCATGTGGAGGAGAAGGAAGCACGACAAGCCGCAACGGCGACGAGATACCTGGTGCGCATCGGCGGCCGAAGGGGAAGTACGAGGATGTCTGACGCCACCTGAGCAGGCGGATGGCCGGTCGAGGGCCGGCGGCGAACGGGGGGCGTTACTTGCCGTCGTACTCCTCGTCGGTGACGAGGTCGCCCCACTCGGTGGCGCCGCCCCCGTCGCCCTGGAATTCCACCATGGCGAGGTGGATCATGAAGTGCTCGCGGGCTGCGCCGTGCCAGTGTCACTCGCCCGGCGGCGTGTAGACGGTGTCGCCGGGGCGCATGACGATGAGCTTGCCGCCGCGTGCCCGGACCAGGCCGATGCCCTCGGTGACGTGCAGGGGCTGTCCGAGGAGATGGCGGTGCCAGGCGCCGCGGGTGCGGAGAGGCCCGCGGAGGCTCGCGGTACGGATCGTCGGTTCCAGTCGCTGCTCATTGCCGACATGGCTGGCGTCCTTTCTCCTTCGGATGCCGCCGCGGCATGCGCTGCCGTGGCGGTCGTCCGTGGCGAGGGGCGGGTCGGTCGAGGCCATCCCGGGAGGACAACATCCAGGCGCGTGGGGTGCCCTGTCACACCAGGGAGTCGAAGAAACGAGCTCAGTCCAGAAGGATCTCGCTCCACACCTGCTTGCCGCCACTGACCGGCACCGTGCCCCAGGCCGCCGACATGGCCTCGACGAGGAGGATGCCGCGGCCGCCGGTGGCCTCCCAGCCGATGCTGGTGGGCTTGACCGGTGTCCGTGGTGAGGAGTCGGCGACGGCGATCCGCAGGCGGTGGTTGATGAGCGTGAGGTCGAATCGGACCGGACCGTCGGTGTGCACGAGGGCGTTGGTGACGAGTTCGGAGACGACGAGGAGTGCGGCGTCGATCTCGTCGCCGACGCCCCAGGCGCGCAGGGTGCGCCGGGTGAAGCGGCGGGCGTGCCGGACCGCCTCGGGGACGCGCCAGACCGTCCAGGTCTCGCGCAGCGGGCGCACGGCCAAGCCGTCGTAGCGCATGAGGAGAAGGGCGACGTCGTCGCTGCGGTTGGCGCCCGTGAGGAGTCCGTCCGCCACCACTCCGAGGTGTGCGGGGTCGGAGGCGGCGAGCTCCCCGGCGAGCCGGTCCAGGCCGTCCTCGATGTCGACCTCGACGGATTCGACGAGCCCGTCCGTGGTCAGGGCCACGATCGTGCCGGGCTGGAGCCGCAGCGGGCTCATCGGGAAGTCGGCCTGCAGGACCACGCCGAGCGGCGGCCCGCCCTCGGACTGGACGACCTCCGTACCGCCGTCCGGGTGGCGCAGCACCGGTGGATGGTGTCCGGCGCGTACGCACCAGGCGGAGCCCTCCTCCATATCCACGTCGACGTAGCAGCAGGTGGCGAAGAGGTCGGTCTCGAGGTCCATGAGGAGGCGGTTGGCGTGCGAGACGACGACGTCCGGGGGGTGGCCCTCCACGGCGTACGCGCGTAGCGCCGTGCGCATCTGGCCCATCAGCGTCGCAGCCGAGGCGTTGTGTCCCTGGACGTCGCCGATGACGAGGGCGACGTGGTTGTCGGGCAGCGGGATCACGTCATACCAGTCGCCGCCGACCTCCAGGCCCGCCGTGGTGGGCAGATAGCGGGCCACGGCGACCGCTCCGGGGAGCTTGGGCAGCCTGCGCGGGAGCAGGGTGCGCTGGAGCATGCCGATCAGCTCGTGTTCGGCGTCGAAGGCGCGGGCACGCACCAGGGCCTGGCCGGCGAGGCCCGCGGACGCGGTGAGCAGGGCGCGTTCGTCGGTACCGAACTCGTGCGGGGCGTCCCAGCCGATCAGGCAGGCGCCGGCGATGCGTCCACCGGCGGGCAGCGGGAGGACGGCGAGACCGCCGGGACCCACGTCGGCGAGCGCAGGTTCCAGGGGTGCCCCGGCGGGCCAGACGGCGGGGCGCCCCTCTCTGAGGGCCGCCTCGAGCGTCGGCATGGAACGTACTGGCGCGTCGGGCCACTCCGAGCGCCACTCGGAGCGCCACAGGTCGGGCCAGGCATCCGCTTCGGGCGGGTCGAGGACGGTGACGACCAGGCGGTCTCCCTCGAGCTCGGCGAGGGCGATCCGGTCGGCCTGGAGGGGCGTCCGCAGCGCGGCGACCACGGCCCGGCCGACGTCGCGGACGGTGCCCGCGGTGGCGAGGGCGGCGGCGAGCCGCTGGACGCGAGCCACGTCGTTGACGCCGGGGCGCAGTTCGGAGGTGTCGGAGACCGTGCCCACCAGCCGGGCCGGGCGGCCCTCACCGCCGGGCAGGAGGCGGCCGCGCAGCCGTAGCCACTTCTGCTCGCCGGAGGGCTGCAGGATGCGGAACTCCAGCTCGCGGTCGCCGATGGACATGTGGTCCGCCTCCACCACGGACATCAGCGAGGGCAGGTCCTCCGGGACGGTGAACGACAGCAGGGTCTCGACCTTGCCGTCGAATTCGGCCGGGCCCAGGCCGAACAGCTCCAGCATCTCGTCGTCGACCTCGACGTGCCCGGTGTCCATGGCGAGGTCGAACGAGCTGGCCGGCCGTTCGTCGTGGTCGGCCGCGGCGGCGGCGGCGGCGGGGGGCGGGGAGACCCCGGCCTCGGCGATCAGCGCCAGGCATGCCCGGTTCTCGGGGTCGAATCCGCCTGGCTTCTCGCTGACGGCGACCAGGCAGCCGGCGTCCCGCAGCGGCAGGACGGCCAGCCAGAAGTCCTGGGACGGCAGCCGACGGGCATCGGCGCAGCGGCCCAGTTCCGCCGGGCCGAACCACCGCGGGCGGCCCGAGCGCTGTACGTCCGCCGCGAGGGATGTGCCGGTGAGGGGATAGCTGTCGCGCAGCCCGTAGAGCGTCCTGGGCACGCCGACGGACTCGGCCAGGCAGAGTTCGTCACCGCTCTGTGTGGGCGAGTACACCACGACGATGGTCGCGTCGGCGAAGACGAGGGCCTGTTCGAGGAGGCGGCGCAGCCGTTCACCCGGTTCCAGGTCCGTGGTGAGCGTCTTGAGGGCAAGTTCGGCACGCAGCGTTCTCGTTCCGCGTTCCGTCGCGCCCTGACTTGCCACGTCCGTCATTACAGCGCTTCCGGGGCGCTCGCGCAGCCCCTGTGACCGTTCCGAGGCCGTCGGGCCTGCGACGGAGCCCAGCAGCCGCACCCCGCGGCGGGCGTGTGCTCGCCGTGCGGAAAGGGTGGTCAAGGGGGAGCCTTGATCCCTGGGACCTTGTCGCGCGGCCCTGCTAGGAGGTGGTCGGCGTGTCCGACGGGCAGGGGTCCGAGCGGGAGCCGGCCGAAGGTGCGGCGCCGGTCGAACGGCCGCTGCTGTCGTTGACGCTGGCCTCTCTGATGGACGACGTGCACGCTGACTCGGGCGGGGTGTATCTGCTGGCGTCCGGCGAGCCCGTCTTGGAGTTGGCGGTGATGGCAGGCATGCCCAGGGCGTTCGCCTCGCCGTGGGCGCGAGTGGGGCTCAACACCCCGATTCCGGTCGCCGCGGCGGTGCGCGAGCGTCGGCCGATCTGGGTCAGCGGCGAGGAGGAGATGGCCCGCCGCTTTCCCCGGGTCGCCGTGGTCCTGCCCTATCCCTTCGCGCTGGCAGCCCTGCCGGTGGCGACCGAGAAGACCACGTACGGCGCCGTCTTCCTGCTCTGGCCCGGCGCCCATCCGCCGGAGCTGTACGACCGGGTCCGCGGCCGTATCACCGCGGCCTGCGACCGGCTCGCGCTGCACCTGGAACGGGCGGCGGAAGAGGACCGGCCGGTCCACCCCGAGCCGGATCTACTCGTCGGCCCGCTCGGCGCGGCGGAGGCGACGCGGATGGTGGCCCGGCTGCCGTACGGGCTGTGCGCACTGGACCTGAACGGGCGGGTCAGCTTCGCCAACGCGGCGACGGGCGAGTTGCTCGGCGTCCCGGTCGGTGATCTGCTGGGCACCCGGCTGTGGGAGTCCGTGCCCTGGCTGGACGACCCCGTCCACGCGGACCGATACCGCGGCGCGCTGATCAGCCAGCAAGTGACGTCGTTCATGGCGCTGCGGCCGCCGGGCGACTGGCTGTCGTTCCGTCTCTATCCCAGTACGAACGGGGTGAGCATCCGTATCTCCCGGGCCCGGCCTGTGTCCAGGTCGAGCCGCGGCGGGGCGCAGGACGGCGACGACGCCACCCCGGGTCTGGTGACCATCTCCCATGTGCTCAGCCTGGCCAGCGCGCTCACCGAGGCGGCGAGTGTGCAGGACGTGGTGCAGCTGGTCGCGGACGAGATCGCGCCCGCCGCGGGAAGCCAGGCCCTGGCCGTCCTCGGTTCACGGGCGGGCCGCCTGCATGTGCTCGGACACCATGGGTACCCGGACGCGCACATCGTGGAGCGCTTCGAGGGGCTGCCGCTCAGCGAGCACACGCCGGGCACCCAGGCCCTGAACACCGGGGTGCCGGCCTTCTTCGGCTCCCGTCAGCAGTTGGAGCTCCTCTATCCGGCCCGGAGCGCGACAGCCGACGGCATGGCCGCGTGGGCGTATCTGCCGCTGATCGCGTCCGGACGTCCGGTGGGCACCTGCGTCCTCGGGTACGCGCAGCCGCACACCTTCCCGGCGGACGAGCGGGCGGTGCTGACGAGCCTGAGCAGTCTGATCGCGCAGGCGCTGGAGCGGGCCCTCCTCTACGACGCCAAGCTGCAGCTGGCGCACGGTCTGCAGGCCGCACTACTGCCGCACTCACTGCCTTCGCTGCCCTCGATCGAGGCGGCCGCACGTTATCTCCCGGCCACCCAGGGCATGGACATCGGCGGCGACTTCTACGACCTGGTGCCCTCGCACGGGCGGGCCGCGGCGGTCATCGGAGACGTCCAGGGCCACAACGTGACGGCGGCGGGGCTGATGGGGCAGCTCCGTACCGCCGTACGCGCGTACACGACCGTCGGTCAGCCACCGGAGGAGGTCATGCGCAGCACCAACCGGATGCTGATCGACCTGGGTACCGAGCTGTTCGCGAGCTGCCTGTATCTGTGGCTCGACCCCGCGCGCGAGGTGGCCGTCATGGCGCGGGCGGGTCACCCGCCCCCGCTGCTGCGGCGGCCGGACGGCCGGGTGCGGGTGCTGGACCTGGCCGGAGGGCCGCTGCTGGGGATCGACGCCGCCGCCACCTATCCGACGACCGAGGTCCCGCTCGTCCCAGGTTCCGTGCTCGCCCTCTACACCGACGGCCTGATCGAGTCCCCCGGCGTGGACATCGAGGACGCCCTGGCCGACCTCGGGCGGTGGCTCGCCGAGGGCGACGACCTGCCGTTGGACGCGCTGGCCGACAGCCTGGTCCAGCGGAGCCAGACGGCGACGGGGGAGCGACGCGACGACGTCGCGCTGCTCCTGCTGCGGGCGCGACCGCACGACTGAGGCAACTCTCAGGGCGGTTACGCCAACAGTGCGGTCCGGCCCTCCCGCCGGAGGGCCGGACCTTTCCACTGTCGACCGGGACCGTTGTTCCGCGGCCAGGTCAGTGGCTGTGCGTCACCGGCGTCACGGGGTCGTGGTGACCAGGCCGGAGCCGTCGTCCACACCGGTGCCGGAGTCGTCACCCGCGGCGCCCGACTCCTCGGCGCCGGCCCCGGCCTCGTCACCCACCGCGGGGTCGCTGGGCTCGGCGCTCACGTCGCCGGCGTCACCCGCGCCACCCTCGGCGTCACCCGCGCCACCTTCCGCGTCACCCGCGCCGCCGATGGCGTCACCCGCTCCCAGCGTCGCGCCGACCGCCTCCAGCGCGGTGGTCACGGGCTGGAAGAAGGTCTCGCCGCCCACGGTGCAGTCACCGCTGCCGCCCGAGGTCAAGCCGATCGCGCTGCCGTCCTGGGTGAACAGCGAGCCGCCGCTGTCGCCCGGTTCGGCGCACACGTTGGTCTGAATGAGACCGGTGACCGTGCCCTCCGGGTAGTTCACGGTGGCGTCGAGTCCGGTGACGGTGCCGTCGAACAGACCGGTGGTGCTGCCCATCCGGAAGACCTCTTGGCCCACCGCGGCGTCGGCGGCCTGGTTGATCTCGACGGTCTGGCCGTCTCCGACGTTGACCACGCTGTTGGTCACCGTGGCCGGGTCGTCGTACTTGACGAGGGCGAAGTCGCCGTCGCCGGGGAAGGTGGCCTGGTCGACGGTGGCGATCGGCTCGCCGTCCTGCGCGTCCGACCACGCGGCCGCGGCGACACCGCAGTGGCCCGCGGTCAGGAAGGCGGGGCTGCCGTCGCCCGCGGTGACGTTGAAGCCCAGCGAGCAGCGGGCTCCGCCGCCGAAGATGGCGTCGCCGCCGTCCACGAACGTCTTGAACGTACCGGCGGACTTCTTGACGGTGGCCACGCCGGAGCCGAGCGAGTCGACGGTCGACGTCAGCTGGTCCCACTTCGCACCTGTGACGGTGCTGTCGGCGGTCACCTGTATCTGGTTCGTCTTGGGGTCGACGGACCATGCGGTGCCGGGGATGGTCGCGTCCGTCTTCAGCGTCTTGGCCGCGGTCTCGAGGGTGGCCAGGCTGTTGTCCACGCTGCGCGGGACGGCTCCGGCGCTCTCGATCACCTGGACGACACTGCTGTTGTCGCCGACGACGTTGATGATGACCTGCTGCTTCGCGGCGTCGTAGTAGGCGCCACCGAAGGCCTCACCGAGCTGGGAGGCGAGGAGGGCAGCGAGGTCCGAGGCGTCCGCGGCCTTCAGCGTCTTGGGCGCGGCGTCGGTCGCGTCGGTCTGGGACGCGTTGGCGTTGGGCAGCAGCAGGGCCGCCGCTCCGAGCGCCGCGACGCTTCCTACAGCCAGTGCGGCCTTGCGCTTGGGAATCCTTTTGTGACTCAACTCTTGACCTCCTGGGGACGGGGTCGATGCCGCCGTCCGGCAGCTGATTAGGGGGGCGCCTGGATGCTTGTTGGTACGCGTGAGCCGCGTGGGTTGTTCAACTGCCCTGAAGAAAGACAGGAGTTGCATCGACGAAAGGTGCGGATTGCCAGGCAATCGGGCCTTTCCACCGCCCCCGGGAGCTCGACCTGGACCTGTCGACCGACACGGCGCGCGCGAGCACCGTGTACGCGCCCTTCGGCCGAACAGCACACAGTCCGCGACCAGTTGGTGACGTTCCGTCTCTCCACCGGATCGGAATCCCTGCTTCAGGGAATCTGCACATCGAATACGCAGGCGCGTCACGGCGTGCGACAGATCTGCACAGTCGCGCGGGCCGCTCCGCGCCATTGCGGTGGGACTGTCCCTTTCGCTCGCGGGGCGGCAAGGGCCGGCCCAGGACTTTGCTGTGCAGCATGTGAAGAACTGACCGTCGAGACGTGCGCACACCTGCACGGTTGGACCGCGACGGCGTTCAAATTCCCAGGTGAGAGCCCTGGTTGATTGGATGCGTACCCCGCGACCGTGCTTTGATCCGTTGCACCGCGGAGGTCGCAGCAAAGCTCCCGGGAACGGGGACCACACGGTTCCCGCAAACGGGTGCCGCACCCCCGCGGTGGCGGCCGTCACTGTCCCCAGAGGGGGCCGCTCTACCCCCTTATGAATACCCATACGAAGGGAAGTTCCATCATGAACTCCACCCCCCGTGTTGAGACCGCCGAGATCTCGGACGCCGACCTCGACAACGTCTCCGGCGGCCTGTCGCTGAACGCCGTTGGCACCGTCACCGGCCTGGTCGACGGCATCGCCCCGGTCTCCGGCCTCGTGGGCACCGTCGTCGGCACCGTCGAGGGCGTGACCGGTCTGAACACCGCCCCGGTCACCGGCCTGGTTGCCGGTCTCTGATCGCAGGTATGTGCCGTTGAGTCCCGGAACCACTCCCCGGTTCCGGGACTCTCGGATGCCGTAAATCTCTCGAACAGGTGAGGGAAGTACCGTGCAGTTCCGCCAACAGGCCCTCGCCAAGCTGCAGTCGCCCGAAGAGCTCGACCTTCCGGTGCGCTTCGCTCGCCCACAGGGCTGGCTGGTGCTGTCCGTGACGGTGGTCGTCATGGCGGCCGCCTCCGTCTGGGCGGTGACGGGCACCGTGGCGTCCACGGTCAGCGCCCCCGCCATCCTCACCCACGGGCAGGGCAGTTACGTCTTGCAGAGCCCGGTCGCCGGTCAGGTCACCGCGGTCCTCGCCAAAGAGGGCGAACAGCTCGCCGCGAACGCCCCGGTACTGAAGGTCCGTACCGCAGAGGGCGAAACGGCTGTCGTACGCACGGTCGCCGCGGGCCGCGTCACCGCGCTCGCCGCCACCATCGGCGCGATCATCTCCACCGGCGCGAACGTCGCCGCTGTCGAGAAGGTCGCGGACGCCGACGATCCGCTGTACGCGACGGTCTACGTCCCCGCCGAGAGCGCCTCCACGATCCCCGCGAACGCCGCGGTCGACCTCACCGTCCAGTCGGTGCCGACCCAGCAGTACGGGGTGCTGCGCGGCCATGTGAAGGCGGTCGGCCGGAGTGTGCAGACCCAACAGCAGATCGCCTCGTTCCTCGGTGACAGCCAGCTCGGCGAGCAGTTCACCAAGAAGGGCAGGCCGGTGGCCGTCCTGGTCCGCCTCGACCGTTCGTCCGGCACCGAGAGCGGCCTCAAGTGGTCCTCGATGGACGGACCACCGTACGCGCTGACCTCCATGACCCTGGCCACGGGTGCGATCCGTCTGGCCGACCAGCGCCCGATCGATTGGCTCCTGCCGTGACCGCCGCACAGGACACCCGGGGCAGGCGCCGCTCCGCCCCGCCGAAGCGCACGACTCCCAAGGGCCGGGGCAAGACCGTCCGTACCCCCACCGTGCTCCAGATGGAGGCCGTGGAGTGCGGCGCGGCCTCCCTCGCCATGGTGCTCGGCCACTATGGGCGCCACCTCCCCCTCGAGGAGCTGCGCATCGCGTGCGGTGTCTCCAGGGACGGCTCACGCGCCAGCAACCTCCTGAAGGCGGCGCGCAGTTACGGCCTCACGGCCAAGGGCATGCAGATGGACACGGCCGCGCTCGCCGAGGTGAAGGCGCCCGCGATCCTGTTCTGGGAGTTCAACCACTACGTCGTGTACGACGGCATGGGCCGCCGCTTCGGACGTCGCGGCGTGCATATCAACGACCCCGGCAAGGGCCGCCGTTTCATCCCGATGGAGGACTTCGACACCAGTTTCACCGGTGTGGTCCTGGTCATGGAGCCGGGGCCCGACTTCCGCAGGGGCGGCCGCAAGCCGGGCGTCCTCGGTGCCATGCCGGCCCGGCTGCGCGGCACTTCGGGCACGATGCCCGCGGCCGTGCTGGCGAGCCTGCTGCTGGTGGCGGTCGGCGCGGCGGTGCCGGCGCTCAGCCGGACGTACATCGACAGCTATCTGATCGGTGGTCAGACCTCACTGCTCGGCGTGCTGTTCGCGTCGATGGGCGCCTCCGTGGTGCTCACGGTGGTGCTGACCTGGCTGCAACAGGCGAATCTGCTGCACGGCCGCATCATCTCCTCGACGCTCTCCAGCGCCCGCTTCCTGCGCCATCTGCTGCGGCTGCCTGTCACCTTCTTCTCCCAGCGCAGCCCGGCCGACCTGGTGCAGCGGCTCCAGTCGAACGACGCGGTGGCCGAGACCCTGGCCCGCGACCTGGCGGCGGCGGGCGTGGACGCGATCGTGATCGTCCTCTACGCCGTGCTGCTCTACACCTACGATCCGCAGCTCACGGCCGTGGGTATCGGTGTCGCGCTGCTGAACGTGGTGGCGATGCGGGTGGTGATCCGGCTGCGCGCGACCCGCACCGCGAAGCTGCGCGCGGACAGCGCCCGCCTCACCAACACGGCGTACACCGGGCTTCAGTTGATCGAGACGATGAAGGCGACCGGCGGGGAGGACGGCTACTTCCGCAAGTGGGCCGGGCAGCACGCCACCACGCTGGAGGAGGAGCAACGCCTCGGTGTGCCGAGCGCCTGGCTGGGCGTGGTCGCGCCGACGCTCGCGACGCTCAACTCCGCGCTGATTCTGTGGATCGGCGGTCTGCGAGCGATCGAGGGCCACATCTCGGTCGGTCTGCTGGTCGCCTTCCAGGCTCTCGTCACCCGCTTCACCGCGCCGCTCACCCGGCTCAACGGCGTCGCGGGCCGTATCCAGGACTTCGCGGCCGACGTCGCGCGCCTCAAGGACGTCGAGAACTTCCAGGCCGACCCGCTGTACGCCCGCTCCGGCAGCGGCGATTCCACCCGCCGCCTGCACGGCCATGTCGAGCTGGAGAACATCACGTTCGGCTACAGCCCGCTGGACAAGCCCCTGCTCACCGGCTTCTCGCTGACGGTCGGCCCGGGCCAGCAGGTCGCGCTGGTCGGCGGCTCGGGAAGCGGCAAGTCGACGGTTTCCCGGCTGATTTCGGGACTGTACGCCCCGTGGGAGGGGGTGATCCGCATCGACGGGCAGCGTCTGGAGGACATCCCGCGCGGCGCGCTCGCGGCCTCCGTCTCCTTCGTCGACCAGGACGTCTTCCTCTTCGAGGGGACGGTCCGCGACAACGTGGCGCTGTGGGACCCCTCGATCCCCGACGACGCGGTGGTCGCGGCGCTGGAGGACGCGGCGCTGTACGACGTGGTCATGCGTCGCCCCGGTGGCATCCACAGCCGGGTCGAGCAGGACGGGCACAACTTCTCCGGCGGCCAGCGGCAGCGCCTCGAGATCGCACGGGCGTTGGTGCGCAGGCCCAGCATCCTGGTCCTCGACGAGGTGACGAGCGCGCTGGACGCGGAGACCGAGCAGACCGTCATCGACAACCTGCGCAAGCGCGGCTGCGCCTGTGTGGTGATCGCGCACCGGCTCAGCACCGTGCGCGACAGTGACGAGATCGTGGTGCTCCAGCACGGCACGATCGTGGAACGCGGGCGGCACGACGCCCTGGTCGCGGCCGGCGGTCCGTACGCCGAGCTGGTCAAGGAGCGATGAGATGACCACGGTTCACGAGGGCGCACGCGAGGGAGATCTCGTCCTCGGCGCGCTCGGCGGTATGGGCACGCCGATCGACTGCTCCGGGCTCAACCGCCTTGACCTGGAAGGCCCGCAGGTGCTGTGGCTCGTCGCGGCGGGCGCCATGGACCTGTTCGCGGTCGACGCCGTGCAGCAGGGCCACTGGCACCACCTCGGCCGCCTCGAAGCGGGCTCGCTGCTGCTCGGCCCGGTCGCGGGGCCCCAGCACACGCTCGTCGGACGGCCGCTCAGAGACTGTGCGGTGCGCCGGATCGTGCTGCGCGAGCTGTACCAGCCCGTCGACACCCAGACCTGGTCCTACGACGAGTACGGCAACCCCCAGTACGTACCCCCGACTTCGAGCCCACTGGAGTACGCCCTCGCCCTCGGCGTCGGCCGCAGCCTCTCCATCCTCTTCCAGGCGCCGATGGCCACGGAGAACGCCGCCGCGCTCACCGACGACGACGTCTTCTGGATGCAGGTGCCGCCCGGGAGCGTGCAGTACGGCTCGCTGTACGGCGCGGAGGCCGCGGCCGACCTGCTGATGGACTCGGCGGTCTGGCAGGGCATGGTCGACCAGCAGTACCGACTGCTGGCCACGCTCGACCGCTGGATCGAGCGGGTCGAGGCCGGCCACGAGGACCGTACGGCGGCGGGCATCAAGGCGGGCGAGGCCGTCCGCGCCCAGGCCGACCGGACGCTGCTGGCGTCCATCGGAAAGCCGTCGGCGAAGCGCCCGACCACGGCCGACACGGACGCCTCCTACGCGGCCTGCAAGCTGGTCGCCCGCGCGGCCGGGATCACGCTCGCGGAGCCGTCGCACAGCGGCGCGGAGAGCGATCGGCTCGACCCGGTCGAGCGGATCGCGCTCGCCTCGCGCGTGCGCACCCGCGCGGTGCGCCTCGACGGGCGCTGGTGGCGGGACAACGTCGGCCCGCTGGTGGGCCACCGGGCCGTGTCGGGGACACCGGTCGCGCTGCTGTGGCGGCGCGGCGGATACGTGGCCGTACAACCGTCCTCTGGCCGGGAGACGCCGGTCGAGAAAGCCAACGCAGGGGAGTTCGAGCCGCGGGCCGTGATGTTCTACCGCCCGCTTCCCGAGAGTCGGCTCAGTCCGCTGCGGCTGCTGCGCTTCTGTCTCCAGGGCACGGGCGGCGATCTGCGCAATCTCGCGATCAGCGGGCTGGTGACCGTCGCGATCGGCGCGCTGGTGCCGATCGCCACCGGCAAGGTGCTCGGCGAGTACGTGCCGAAGGCCCAGCACAGCCTCATCGTGCAGGTCTGCCTGGCCATCATGATCACCAGCGTGGTGTCGGCGGCATTCATGCTGCTGCAGAACCTCACCATCCTGCGGATGGAGGGGCGGATCGAGGCCACCCTCCAACCGGCCGTGTGGGACCGGCTGCTGCGGCTGCCGACCAAGTTCTTCACCTCCCGCTCGACCGGTGAACTGGCCAGCGCCGCGATGGGCATCAGCGCGATCCGCCGGCTCCTCGCGGGCGTCGGCCCGACACTCGCGCAGGCGGGCACGGTCGGCGCGATGAACCTGGGCCTGCTGCTCTGGTTCAGCGTGCCCCTGGCGCTGGCCGCGATCGGCATGCTCGTCGTCATCGCGGCCGGGTTCCTGGGGCTCGGCCTGTGGCAGGTGCGCTGGCAGCGGCGGCTGGTGGTGCTGAGCAACAAGCTGAACAACCAGGCGTTCCAGACCCTGCGGGGCCTGCCCAAGCTGCGGGTCGCCGCCGCCGAGAACTACGCGTACGCCGCCTGGGCGGGTGAGTTCGCGCGCAGCCGTGAGCTCCAGCAGAAGGTCGGTCGCATCAAGAACCTGACGACGGTGATGGGCGCGGTGTATCTGCCGCTCTGCTCGCTGTTGATGTTCATGCTGCTGGCGGGCCCGGCGAGCGGTTCTCTTTCGGCCGCCGACTTCCTCACCTTCAACACGTCGATGACGATGCTGTTGACCTCGGTCACCCAGATCACCGGCGCGTTCGTCTCGGCGGCGGCCGCGCTGCCGATGTTCGAGGAGATCAAGCCGGTGCTCGACGCGACGCCCGAGGTGCGGGGAGCCAGCACCCGCCCCGGCGTCCTCTCCGGTGGCATCGAGGCCCGGAGGCTCTCCTTCCGGTACTCCGACGACGGTCCGCTGGTCCTGGACGACGTGTCGTTCGACATCAGGCCGGGCGAGTTCGTGGCGATCGTCGGCCCCAGCGGCTGCGGCAAGTCCACCCTGCTGCGGCTGCTGATCGGCTTCGACAAGCCGGTCTCGGGCAGTGTGCTGTACGACGGCCAGGATCTGGCCGCCCTCGACCAGTCCGCTGTACGCCGTCAATGCGGAGTGGTGCTCCAGCACGCGCAGCCGTTCACCGGGTCGATCCTGGACTGCATCTGCGGCACCGAGCCGTACACGCCCGAGGAGGCGATGGCGGCGGCCCAGATGGCGGGGCTCGCCGAGGACATCAAGCGGATGCCGATGGGCCTGCACACGATCGTCTCCGGCAGTGGAGCGATCTCCGGCGGTCAGCGTCAGCGCCTGATGATCGCCCAGGCGCTGATCCGCCGCCCCCGCATCCTCTTCTTCGACGAGGCGACCAGCGCCCTGGACAACGAGACCCAGCGCACGGTCATCGAAAGCACCCGGGCTCTCAACGCCACTCGGGTCGTGATCGCGCACCGCCTGTCCACGGTGATGGACGCGGACCGGGTCATCGTGATGGAGGACGGCCGGGTCGCCCAGCAGGGCCCGCCCGCGCAGCTCCTCGCGGACACGGGCGGGCGGTTGCACGAGTTGGTGCGGCGGCAGATGCGGTAGGTGGTCAGTCGAGACCCGGGACCGGGGCACCCGAGGGGACGCCGGCCTCGACATAGCCGCGGTAGATCTCCTTCCAGGGAGCCGTGGCTCCGGCGTGTGGCCCTTCGACGCGCTCACCCCGCGCCGTCGCGTCGAGGGCGGCGAGACACACCTCCCAGCCGGCGGCGTTGCGGGCCGCGGTGTTCTCTGCCGCGAGGATGTCGGTGAGCGTGAAGAACGTGCGCTTCTCCTCGAGTGCTTCGAGATCGAAGCACAGCTCGTCGCCGCCCCAGTCGAAGGAGAGGTGCCGGGGCGGGTCGACGGCGATGACATGTCCGGTGGAGTCGGCCGCGTGCGGGTCGCCGCTGAACGTGATCGTGCCGCCGGGCCGCAGCTCGATCTCGGGGCGGGACGGGAACCATCCGGCGAGCTCGTCCGCATCGGTCACGAATCGCCAGACTCGGTCGACGGGGTGTTCGTAGGTGCGGCTGAAACGGACGGCGGGGCGGCCGTCGTCGAGGGTTAGACAGGTGCCGGTGCGGGCGATGGGGTCGACGGGCATGGTGGCTCAGTCCTTCGGGGAGGGGTCTTCCGGGGGGTTCGGCTTCTGGGGAAGGGGTCGGCTTCCGGGGAAGGGGCTTGTGTGGTCCTTCAGTTCGTCGCGCCCCGCCAGTACTCGGGCACCCCCGAGCCGCGGCTGTACATCTCCGTAGCGAGTACCCGTACGGCCGCCGCGAAGCCCGCGGGGCGCGGCAGGAATTCCAGGTGGATGCCGGGGAGCTCCACCCACGGCACGCCGATCCGCCGCGCGATCTCGACCGAGGGCCGGGCGTAGTACGTGCCACGGTCGGCCGAGCCCGCGCCCAGCACGATCGGAAACGGGGCCGCCGTCGGCGCGGCCTCGTGGTGGCCAGGCGTCTCCCCCGGCTCCGCCGATGAGCAGCAGCGCGGGCCCGCCGCCGCGCACCTCGTAGGAGAGCTCGGCCCCGTCGACGTCGTACCTGCCCGTGCGCATCCCTGGACTCCGCTCCTGTGCCCCGAGTCGCGGACTCGTCGCCGCAGCAGAAGCCTCCCTCGCGATCAACTGTGACGTCCACCTCACACGCCACCGCTAGCGAAACGTTGCCGTTTCGCTAGAACTGATCTAGCCTCCACGCGTACGAAACAGTTTCGTTTACGTTCTCATTGCCTTTGAGCGACTTCCCTGGAGTGGTTCTCCCATGCCCCAAACCCTGGCCGAGGGGGCCCGCAAGGGCTCCGTGGACGCGCGGTCCGCGCCATCGTCGAAGCGGTGGTGGATCCTCGCGATCATCGGCATCGCCCAGCTGATGGTCGTCCTCGACGCCACCATCGTGAACATCGCCCTGCCGTCCGCACAGGCGGACCTCGGCTTCTCCGACGGCAACCGGCAGTGGATCGTCACGGCCTACTCCCTGGCCTTCGCCTCCCTGCTGCTGCTCGGCGGGCGCATCGCCGACCTCTTCGGCCGCAAGCCCGCCTTCCTCGTCGGTATCGCCGGTTTCGCCGGCGCCTCCGTGCTCGGCGGCGCCTCCACCAGCTTCGGCATGCTGGTCACCGCACGCGCCCTGCAGGGTGTCTTCGGCGCGCTGCTCGCGCCCGCCGCGCTCTCGCTGCTGAACACGACGTTCACCGACGCGAAGGAGCGCGCCAAGGCGTTCAGCGTCTACGGCGCGATCGCCGGCGCGGGTGGTGCGATCGGGCTGCTGCTCGGCGGCCTGCTGACCGACGCGCTCGACTGGCGCTGGACGCTGTACGTCAACATCGTCTTCGCGATCGCCGCCTTCGCCGGCGGCTGGATGCTGCTGAGCAACCGCCGGGACGCGGCGAACTCCAAGCTGGACCTGCCAGGCACGCTGTTGGTCTCCTCCGGTCTCTTCACCCTCGTCTACGGCTTCTCCAACGCCGAGACACACGACTGGAGTTCGCCCCAGACATGGGGCTTCCTGGCGGCCGGCGGCATTCTGCTGAGCGCGTTCGCCTGGTGGCAGACCCGGGCCGAGCACCCGCTGCTGCCGTTGCGCGTACTGCTCGACCGCAACCGTGCCGCCTCGTTCGTCACCGTGCTGATCACCGGCGCGGGTATGTTCGGCGTCTTCCTCTTCCTCACCTACTACCTGCAGCTGAACCTGGGCTTCAGCCCGACCAGAACCGGTGTCGCCTTCCTGCCGATGATGGCGGCCCTGATGGTCATGGCGCAGGTCTCCACCACCGTCCTGGTGCCGCGGATCGGCCCCAAGGCCGTCATCCCCGCGGGCTTCGCGATCGCGGTGGCCGGTATGGCCTGGCTGACCGGCATCGGTGTCGGCTCGGACTTCTCGACCGCCGTGCTGCCGCAGTTGCTCCTGATCGGCGCGGGCCTCGGCATGGTGATGCCGCCCGCCATGTCGCTGGCCACGAGCGGGATCGCGGCCGAGGACGCGGGTGTCGCCTCGGCGACGGTCAACACCATGCAGCAAGTGGGCGGTTCGATCGGCACCGCACTGCTGAACACGCTGGCCGCGAGCGCTGCGACGAGCTACCTGTCCGGCAAGGACGCGACCGACAAACTGGTCCAGGCCCAGTCGACGATCGAGAGCTACACCACCACCTTCTGGTGGTCGGCCGGATTCTTCGCCGCGGGCGCGTTGATCACCGTCCTGCTCTACCGCCGCGGCACTCAGGAGCCGGACCTGGACGCCGTACGGGCCGTTCACATGTGACCGTCCGTCCCTAGACCGAGGGGCCGCCGTCTGCAGGGAGACGGCGGCCCCTCCCGCGTCCGCGGTGGCGCGCCGTCGCGGCGGCGAGGCGGGCCTGCTGGACGACCTCACTCCGCGGCACGGCGGGCCGGTACACGACCAGCGCGCGCCGCTCCTTCTCCAACCTCAGCCTCCACCCGGGTGGCGTGGGAGCGACTTCACCGTCATAGGCCAGTGCGTCCGTTCCTCCGAGCTCCTCCAGCTCGACCCAGGAAACAGCCTCGGCGCTGTAGACACGGGACCGGCCGAGCGCCCCGGCGAGCGCGGAGACGACGACGCGGGTGCGGGCGAGGCGGTGGTCACCGTCGATCAGGCGCAGATCGAGCAGGCCATCGTCCAGACGTGGCCGGAAGGCGGGGGCGAAGCCCTCGGGTTCGTAGCGGCCGTTGCCCGCGAAGAGCAGCCACAGGCGTCGGTGGCGGCCGTCGACGTGCAGTTCGATGGGGGTCGCGGTGCGCAGGACGCGGACCAGGGCGACGGCCGCCGCGGGCCACTTGCCCCACCGCTCCTCCAAGTGTTCGCGCATCCGGACAAGTTCGGGATACAGGCCGATGCTGAAGGTGTTGAGGAACCGCACCTCGTGTCCGGCCCCCGACCTCGCCACACCGACGTCCACGGCCACCGCCTCGCCGCGCTCGACGGCGGCGGCGGTGTCCTCGAAGTCGGCCGCGCCCAGGTCCTGGGCGAAGTGGTTGAAGGTGCCGCCGGGGAACACCGCGAGTGCGAGCTCCCGCCGGGCCGCCGCACGGGCGGCGGCGTTGACGCTGCCGTCGCCCCCGCACACCCCCAGCGCTCCGCCCGCCTCCGCGGCCCGGTCGACCGCGCGGGCGAGCAGCGCGGCGAAGTCGTCGTCCGGGCCCCGCTCGATCAGCTCGGCCCGGGGCAGCAGCCCGCGCAGCCGCTCGGCGGGCGGCAGCGGCGCCACGGGCGTCCCCGTCCCGGCCCGGCTGTTGACGAAGACGACGAGCCCCTCGCCGCCGGGCAGCGCGGGCGCGGGTGCCGAGGGCCGTTCCCGCTCCCGGAGCGCCGGGCGGGGCGGCCACCAGCGGCAGGTGAGCGCGGCGGCCCCGACGCCGATCGCCGCCCCGGCCAGCACGTCCGCGGGGTAGTGCACCCCCACGTAGACACGCGAGAAGGCGATCGCGGCCGCGACGGGCGCGACCAGCGCGCCGTATCCGGCGGACTCCAGGGCGACTCCGGTGGTGAAGGCCGCGGCCGAGGCGGAGTGCCCGGAGGGGAAGGAGGTGGTGTGCGGCTGCCGGGTGAGATGCCGGATCGGCGGTACGAGGTCCAGCAGCGGACGGGGCCGCCGGGTACTCCACTTCACGACGGTGTTGACGGTCAGCGAGGCCAGCGCGAGCGAGCCGACGCCCCGCAGGGCCGCCCGTCTGGCCGTGCGGCCCCCGATGACGGTGAGGCCGGCCGCCGCGCCCAGCCACAGCCGTCCGTGATCGGCGGAGTGGCTGAGCCGCCGCAGCGCCGGATCGGCGCCGGGCAGCCGCGCCGCGGCCACCCATGTGAACAGTCGCTGGTCCCACTCGCCGAGAACACGCATGCTCCATCGTTACGGCGCCACGCCCATGTCGGCATCCCGTACGACGCGCACCGGCGTCGGCACTGCTTCACCGAGCGCACGCACGGCCGACCGGTTCGGCTCGGAGTACGAGCGCTACCGCTGGGCGGTGCCCGGCTGGTGGTCGTGGCTGCGCCCCTGGCGCGGCTCCGGGTGGCGGGGCAGCAGCGCGATCGACGCCACGGGGATCGCGGCGAGGACCAGCCAGGGCACCGCGGGTGGCAGTCCTGTGTCCAGCAGGGAGCCGGTTCCCGCGCTGCCGACGAGAACGATGAGGCCGGAGACTGAGGACATCGCACCGGTGTAGAGACCGAGCCGGCCGTCGTCGGCGAGGTCGGGCACCCAGGCGCGGGCGGCGGGCGCGACAAGCATCTGACCGAGGGTGAGCAGGACGACGAAGCCCGCCGCGGGCAGCAGCCCCACGGTTCCCGTCGACGCGGCGGGCCGGGCCACGGCCACCACGCCGAACCCGGCGCCGATGAGCAGCAGCCCGGCCGCCATGCACCGGCGCAGGTCGAGCCGGTCCGCGACCAGGCGGGTGACCGGCAGCTGGGCGGTCACGACCAGCAGGGAGGACAGCGCGAACAGCCAGGCCAGCGGCGCCTGAGAGCCCGCCGCGCGCTCCACCTCCTCGGGCAGGATGAGATAGAGCTGGTTGTACGCGAGCAGATAGGCGCCGTACGCACCACACAGCGCCAGAAAACGGCGGTTGCGGGCCAGGGCGCGGAAACCTCCCCCGCCCGTCACCCGTATGCGGCCCGGTATGTGCTGCGGCAACAGCCACGCATGCCCCGCCAGGACCACCACGAAGACAGCCGCTCCGGCGAGGCAGACGGCGCGGAAGTCCACCGCCAGCAACAGCGCGCCCAGCAGGGGCCCGACGAACGCGCCGGCCTGGCCCGCCACGGTGAACAGCGCCAGCACCCGCGTGCGGGACCCGCCACCGTCCTGTTCCCAGGCCACGGCCTGTCGTGCGACCTCCGACTCCACGGCGGGCGAGAACAGCGCGGCCGCGAAGCCGATCAGGACGACTGCCCCGATCACCGCCCACGTGTGAGCCGCGTATCCCAGCCAGGCGAACCCCGCGATCCGCAGCACGCACCCCGCGAGCACCACGGGCCGCACCCCGTAACGGTCGCTCAGCCAGCCACCCAGCACGAACATCCCCTGCTGACTGAACGTCCGCAGCCCGAGCACCAGCCCGACCAGCCAGCCCGTCATTCCGATCGCCGTGCCGAGGTGCTCGGCCAGAAAGGGCAGCACGGCGAAGAAACCGATGTTGAAGGCGAGTTGGGTGAGGATCAGCAGGCGCAGGAGAGGAGACAGCTGCTTGCGGACGCGTTCGCGCGGAGCGGCTTTCGACTGGACCACCGTTCTTTTGTCGAATTTCCGCACCTGCACATCATAGGCATTATGAGATACCCCTTCGATCCGCCCCGGACATGGACCGAGAACGGTGCAGACCGCATCGAAGGGTAGTGATTTTGACCTGTGGGTAATTTCCCGGCATCTCTCCCCATTACGGGGGGAGGCTTTCCTGCAACGGAAACCCGGGGGGGCCGTCCAGTGGCAGCAGTCGTGGTGGTGCATGGCATCGGACAGCAGTACGAGGGGCCGGAAACGCTTCACCTCCCGCTCGCTCGCTCGCTGCGCGACGGCGTGGGCTTCGCGGGACTGGTTCCGCCCGCAGTGGAGGACATCCGTACGGCCTTCTACGGGGATGTCTTCAGGGCATCGGGAGGCAAAGGCGCATCCGATCCGTCCTCCGACGAGGGCGATCCCAATGATCCCAATGATCCCAACGATCCCTTCGAGGCCGACCTCGCCCGCGCCTGGTGGGCCGCGGCGGCTCTCATCGACCGCGACCACGTCCAGCGGCCGGACGACGTCGAGGGAGCGAAGGCGAGGACACCGCTGACGGTGAAGGCGGCGTTGCGCGCCCTCAGCATGTCCCGCTTCGCGACCCGTCTCACGGAGCGCGCGTTGCGCGGCACGCTGCGCCAGGTACGGGACTACCTCCACGACCCCGACATACGCGCCCGCGTCCAGGCCGCCGTGTCCGCCGAGATCACCAAGGACACCAGGGTCGTGGTGGGGCACTCCCTCGGCTCCGTGGTGGCGTACGAAGTCCTGTGTGCCCGCCCTGACGACCCGGCGCGCGTGCTGGTCACACTCGGCTCACCACTGGGTATCCGTCACCTCGTCTTCGACCGGCTTCAGCCCACACCGGTCGCGGGCAGAGGGCCCTGGCCGGGGTGTGTCGCGCGGTGGACCAACGTCTGTGATCGCAACGATGTGGTGGCGCTGGTGGAGAGGTTGGGCCCGCTGTTCGACGGCGACGAGGGCGCGGTCGAGGACCTCTCGGTCGATGTCGACGCGGACGCCGAGCAGGCGCGAGCGGTCGAGGACCTCACCGTGGACAACGGATGGGAGGCCCACTCCCTGGCGCACTACCTCACAGCGCGTCGGACGGGCGCCGCGATCGGCAGGGGGTTGCTCCTATGACACGGCCGGGCAGGCGGCGGTTCTTCGCCGCCGGAGCCGCGGAGTACGACGACCCGGAGTACCTGCCGCTGGCCGGAGTGGTGACCGACCTGAGCCGGATGAACGCCCTCTTCGAGCAGCAACTTTCGTACGAGCTCGCCGAGGAGTTGGACGCCCGGACCGCGGAGACGCTGCGCAAGGGGCTGGCAGGAGAGCCCGGCCGGACCTTCCGCCCGGAGGACACCGTGGTGGTCTACTACAGCGGCCATGGGACCAACGCCAACAGCCGCCACTACCTCGTGTGCGAGGAGAGTGCCAGGGAGCGGCCGACGGCGACGGCACTCGCGACCGAGGATCTGGTGCGGATCCTGGCGGAGCGGGGAGCCCGGCGGCTGCTTCTCCTCATCGACACGTGCTGGGCGGGAGCGGGAGCGGGCCAGGCCGCCCGGAGCGCCGCCATGGAAATGGCGCAGCGTCTCGAAATCTACGCCGACCGGCAACTGGTGGCGTTCTCGGTGATATCGGCGGCACGGGACTACCAGCGGGCCTACGACTGCGCCTTTTCCGAAGCCCTGGCCGAGACGGTGCACGGCAAGGCGTGTGGCGGGATGCTGGCCGAGCGGCTGCAGCTGGAAACCGTGGTGGAGCACGTCGGCCGCAAGCTCAGGAGCCGGGGCCAGGGGCAGGACGTCACCCATGTGACCCTCCTGAGCGACCTCCAGGGCGAACCGTTCTTCCCCAATCCGGCCTTCATACCGGGCGCTCCGGAAGGTGTCTCCGTGTCCCATCAGGACGCATGGGCGCGCACGCATCCCAACGGCGCCCCGCTGCCCCCGAGTGGACGGTCCGCGGCCGTTCCGCCCCCGCCGGCGGGTGGCCGATTCGTCGGCCGCGCCGCCGCGCTGGAACACCTCCGTGCCTGGGTGGCCGCGGTGGATCCGCCCGGCACCTGGCTCGCGGTCACCGGCGATCCCGGTACCGGCAAGTCGGCACTCCTCGCCGAGTTCTACCGCCGCTTCGTCGATGAGCCGGACCGGCCGGACGGCGCCAAGTCTGCGACATGGCTGTTCGTCGACGTCCGGCACCGGCACCTCGAAGACCTGCTCGAGCAGCTGGCCGTCGCCGAAGGCGCCGACCCCGGGATCCCGCCGGATCAGCTGCTGTCGATCCTGCACAGCCGGACGGAACGGTTCGTCCTGGTGGTGGACGGAGTGGAGGAGGCGGGATCGCCGGACGACACGAGCGAGCCGGCCCGGATCACTCGGTACCTCGACGTCCTCACATCGCTGGTGCGTTGGATGCGCGTGATCGGCACGGCGTCGCGAGACCTGGTGGGCAAGCAGCCGCGCCCCGACGTGCTCGACCTGGATCAGCTGGAGGAGGCGGGAGAGGGCGACCTCACGGCTCATGCGGCTCGTCTGCTGACCCGACCGGACGGTCCGGGCAGCACCGGCGGCTGGTCCTCCGACCAGGCGGACCGGGCCGCACCGGCTCTGGTCCACAAGGCGCAGGGCAACCATCTGCTGCTGAACCTGTTGGCCCGGCTGACGTTGGCCGCGCCACCGCCGACTGATGCCGCGCCACCGCCGACGGATGCCGGCCCGCCGCCCGAGCCGGACGGGGAAACGGCCGGCGTCGGCGGGGTGTTCCTCGACGCGTTGAAAGCGCGCTGCCGCGACCCCGACGAGCTGAGGACGACACATGCCCTGCTGACCGGACTCGCCTTCGCTCCCGATGCGGGTCTGCCGTGGGCCGGCGGACTGTGGCCGGACACCGTGTCCGGCCTCTTCCATTTCCCTCTGCCGCTGGAAGACGACGACGTCCGACGGGCCCTGGACGCCGCGGCGCCCTTCGTCGTCGAGGGCCTGGACGCGACCGGACGCTCGGTGTACCGGCTCTACCACGAGTCGTTCGCCAAGGAACTGCGCGACGCCGCGCCACCGGGCACCTCGGACCGGATGGCACAGGCGCTCGCGGCGGAACGGAACGCAGACACCCGGAAGAGCCCGGACCCTCCGGTCGCCCCCTCCCCGCCGGATCACCTTCCCGCAGGCACGGGGGCATCCGACGTCCTGCAACCCCTCACCGAGCACATGTGGGGCCAACTCGTCGACGGCATGCCCGAGATGTTCGACGCACCTTCCGCCGTGGTGCTCATCGCGACCCCTGGAACCCCCGAGATCGTGGTGACCCAGGACCAACGGGGCAGCAAAGAGGTCACCGTCCGCGCGGCAGCCGACAAGAGCCTCTACGTCCGCCAACTGCGACGACAACCACCGCCACCCTGACAGCTACCTCAAACCTCCTGCTCCGTCCCGTCCGGGAAGCGGACGACCACCCCGCCCTCGGCCGTGACCCGGGCGCCGGCACCGGCGATCTCGGGGTCGGCGCCGAGCACCACCAAGGTGACGAGGAGATGGACGCCACCCGGGTGAACGGGCAGCAGCAGATGGGGAGTTGCCGAGTGCTCCCCATAGGCGTTGGCGTCCCGGGCGTGCGCGACCGCGCCGGGACGCGCGCCGTCCCAGCCGTACAGCGCGACCACCGCACTCGTCAGCCCGTCCGGGCGCCGCGCCCGCGCCCACCCTGGCCCCACGTCCTGCGCCAACGGCCCGGCGTCGTCGGCCAGCGCCCACCCCCCTTCCCGTACGACCGCACCACGCGGCCCCGCCACCCGGTGCACCCGGACCTCCCACGCACCGTGCACCACGCTGGTCGTCTCGATGCGATGGTCCGCGCCGGACAGGCTCGCCATGTGCCATGAGGCGGCGCGGCACCCGGCCGCGCCCAAGGGGTGGATCCGGCCGCGGCGGGACGCCGTGCCGTCCGCCGCGACCAGCGCGATGTGGTTGTCGATCCCGGCCCCCACGGTGTCGGGTGCGCTCGCGCTGGCGTACGCGAACTTCGCGTAGTGCGGGCTGTCCTCCGCCTCGGCCGGTGGCGGCGGCAGCCGGTCGCTGCCGTGGTTGACCAGTCGTACGACACCGTCGGCGGCCGTCGAGTGCAGCAGCCAGCCCGGGGCGGGCAGCGCAACGCAGCGGTCGGCCGTGTCGACAAGGCCGGGCTCTTCGGGAGCCGTCCACACGGGGTGGTCGGCGGGAAGCAGCAGACCGAGGAACGCCTTGCTCGCCCAGTACGGGGAGGCGGGCCCGGAGTAGCGCTGG
The DNA here is from genome assembly GCF_054462255.1 of Streptomyces sp. SD15. NCBI lineage: Bacteria > Bacillati > Actinomycetota > Actinomycetes > Kitasatosporales > Streptomycetaceae > Streptomyces > Streptomyces sp. SD15. Next base: position 196,247 of record NZ_JBTLMO010000003.1, read on the forward strand.
GTGACCGGGAGATGGGGGCGGTACCAGCCCAGGGACAGCAGTCCCTTCTCGTCGGGCACTCCGCGTTCGGCGAAGTGCTTCAGGGCTCCGGAGGCGAGCCGCCGGGTGAGGCCCGGTGACAGCGGGGTCGCGTCGGCGAGGACGCCCGCCCACAGGGGGGCGGTGGTCGCGAAGCGGTAGGTGAGGGAGCGGCCCTGGTGCACGGGTGCGCCGTCCGAGCCGAAGAAGTACTGGTGGATGCCCAGGAATTCGCGCAGCCGGGCGCGGTGCAGCGCCACCAGCTCCTGGTCGGCCCGCTCTCCCGCGACGCGCTCCCACAGCACCGGGTACAGGTGCAGGGCCCAGGCGTTGTAGTAGTCGAATTTGCGGCCGTCGCCGTCCGTGTACCAGCCGCCGCCCCGGTACCAGTCCCCCAGCCGTGCCAGTCCCGCGTCGATCTCGGCACGGCTGTGCGGGGCGCCGACCGAGGCGAGGAACTCCTCGGTGATGACCTGGAAGAGGCGCCAGTTGGAGTCGTTGACCGTCGCGCCGATGAACCCGCTCAGCCAGTCCACGACCCGCTGGCGGACGCGGTCGTCGAGGCGGTCCCAGATCCAGGGCCGGGTCTCGTGCAGCGCGATCGCGACGGACGCCGCCTCGACCATCGGCTGCCCCCGGTCGGTGATGTGCGGCCATCGGTCCGCACTGTGCGGGTCCGTGCCGGCGGCGAGTCCGGCCGCGTACCGCTCGATCAGGGCGGGGCTCACCTGCCCGCCGGAGCCCGCGATACGGAAGGCGGCGAGCAGGAAGGAGCGTGCGTAGCCTTCGAGACCGTCGGACCAGGGGCCGGAGTGACTGGCCCGGCCCGGCAGCCGGTACTGGGCCAATTCCGGTGACGCGTAAGGGAGTAGTCCGTCCAGGAGGTGGTCCGCCGTGGCCTCCCAGTGGGCCCGGGTCCAGCCGGTGACGGGTGAGTGCGTGAGGTCGGGGGGCGGCAGGTGCGTCGGGGCGGTGGGCGACACATGCGGCAGGGTCATACGGGGGTGGATCCTCCGTCTTCTAAGCCCCGGGCGGGGGCGGCTGAACGCTGTCGCGTACGACGATGTGCGTGCCGAGCAAGTGGTGGGCGCCCGCCGCGTGTTCGGGATCCCGCAGGGCGATGCGGACGGCGGCGCGGCCGAGTTCCTCGGCGGGGGTGCGGACGGTGGTGAGCGGTGGGTTGAAGTCCTCGGCGAGCGGGATGTCGTTGTAGCCGACGACGGAGATGTCCTGGGGCACGCGCAGCCCCGCGTCGGAGATGGCCCGCAAGGCTCCGGCGGCGACCATGTCGTCCCCGGCGAAGACCGCGGTGAAGGGCGCGGTGAAGGGCGCGCGTCCATCCCCGCCGCCCTTGAGCAGTTCGGTCATCGCGCGGTGCCCCGCCGCGCGGCCGAGCCCGCAGTCGACCACATGGGCGGCTTCGGGTCCGAGACCGTGTTCGGCGAGCGCGGCCCGGTATCCGGCGACGCGGGCATCGAGGGCCGTGTTGCCCGGCAGGCCGCCCAGGAACACGATCCTGCGGTGGCCGGCCGACAGCAGGTGGCCGGTGATGGCCCGGGCGCCGGCCTCGTTGTCGAACTCGACGACGAGTGCGGGGATGTCGGGGTCGGGAGCGGGCCGTCCGCACAGCACGAGCCGCGCACCGGACGCGGCGAGGGCCTGCGCGTAGTGCGCGACGCGCTCCCGGTAGGCGTCGTCCTCGACGACCCCGCCGACCAGGATCACCAGCCGGGCGCCCTCCTCCCGCATCAACTGGACGAATTCCAGCTCACGCCCAGGGTCGCCTCCGGTGGTGCCGACCAGGCAGAGCCAGCCTCGGGAGGCCGCCTCCGCCTCGACGCCCTCGGCGACCTGGGCGTAGAAGGGGCTGGTGACCTGGCGCAGGACGACGGCGACCATCTTGCGGCCGCCGCCGACCAGGGCGCGGGCGTGCGCGTTGGCGACGTAGTCGAGGTCGCGGGCCGCGCGCAGGACCCGGGCCCTGGTGGACGCGGGCACCGGGTAGTTGCCGCTGAGCACCCGCGAGACCGTGGCCATGGACACTCCGGCCCGCTCGGCCACTTCGCGGATCGTGACCCGGCCCTTCGACGTCATCTCGTTCCCCATCCCCCGCGCCTTTCCCTCAACCGGCCCCGCCGCCTCAGGTGTTGGCGGCGTAGTCCTCTGCGAACTCCTCGGCCATTCTGTCGCCGCCGCGGGCCCGCCATTTCTTCGCGGCCGCGTCGAGCTCGGACAGCGGCACGCGGCCCGCGACGACGCCGGTGACGGTGTCGTCCATCAGCGCCCTGAGCGTGGTGCCCTGGGAGGTGTAGGTCGGGGACTGCAGCCCGAAGGAGGCGTTGCGGATGGCGACCGGCACCACCTTCTGCTGCCAGGCGTGCAGGGCTCGTACGGCGTCGGGCATACCGGGCACGAACAGCACCTGCGGTCCCTCGGCGAGGTACTTCAGCGGCAGGTTGGTGTTGTTCTCGACCTTGCCCAGCTCGGTCGCCTCGGGCGAGCCGTCCTGGCCGCGGGTGAAGTGGGTGCCCTCGACGCCGTAGTGGACGAGTTCCCACTCCTTGCTGCCGAAGGGCGCGGCCAGGTGGTCCAGGATGCGCAGCAGCAGCTCGACGCGTTCCTTCTTCGCCTTCTTCAGGATGGTGTAACCGAAGGAGCGGCGGGCCGCGACGATGCCGCCGGGCGTGCCGTCCACGCTGTACGGCAGTGCGGCGGCCGGGGTCAGCAATCCCTTGGAGTCGAGGTACTTCGGCAGATAGCCGCCGAACCCGTCCTGCATGGAGCCGACGGTGCCGTTGAGGAAGAGGGTGGTCAGGTCCGGCTGGGACAAGGAGGTGGCGTCGGGGTGGTAGGAGCCGTTCTTGCGCAGCTGTGCCTGGTAGGCGACCGCGGCCTTGTAGCGCTCGTCGCCGTAGTTGGCGCGGAAGGTGCCGTCCTTGTCGACGGCCCAGCCCTGCGGGGCGTTGTGCGCGGCGGAGTGCACCGCGTTGCCGAAGAGCGAACCGTTCGCCGCACCGAGCGCGTACTTCTTGCCGCTGGTGCCCTTCTTGGCGACGGCGGCGAAGTCCTCGGCAGTCCAGCCCTCCTTCATCCCGGCGTCGGTGAAGAAGCCCTGGTTGACCCAGAGGGTGGAGCCGGGCAGCGGGCGTTCGAGGGGGATGCCGTAGATCTGCCCGCCGATGCGGCCCATGTCGCGCCAGGCGTGGGTGGGGATGTTGGCGAGGTTGGGGTAGTCGGCGATCGCCTCGCCGGACAGGTAGGGCGTGAGGTCCTCGGCCCTGCGCTGCACGAACTGGGCCTCACGGGGCAGGGTGAAGCCGGAGAAGATGTTGATGATGTCGGGCAGTTCGCCCGGATCACCTGCCATCACGGTGGCCATCTTCTTCTGGTAGTCGCTCTGCGCGATGATCGTGTACTCGATCTTCACGCCGAGCGCCTTCTCGACAGCGGCCCAGAACTTGTTCGCCGAGGCCGGCTTGGGCGGCGTACCGAAGGTCACCGACATGACCTTGACGGTGGAACCGTCGCCCGGTGTCCGGGAGACCGCGGTGACCAGGTCGGAGGGGTAGGTCGGGTATCCGGCCTGAACCCCCGCGTCGGTGGGAGCGAGATCGGGCTTCGGCCCGGAGAACGCCTTGTAGGCGGGCCAAGGGGCGAGTTTCTTGCCCGCGTTGGAGACATCGCCGTCGTCCGAACCGGTCGAACAGGCGGTGAGCACGCCGGGCGCGGCGAGTGCGGCGCCGCCGACGGCGATCGAGCGCAGCAGAGTGCGCCGGGACAGGGAGGGCATGGGAAACCGACCTTTCCTGGTGGCGGGAGTCAGCTCTTGATGGCGCCGGTGAGCACGCCCTTGGTGAAGTACTTCTGAAGGAAGGGGTAGACGAGCAGGATCGGCACGGTGGCGATCACCAGGACCGCCATCTGCACGGTCTGCGGGGCGTTGACGGTGCCCTCGCCGACGGTCGTGTCGGTGAGTCCGGAGCCGGCCACCACATAGGTGCGCAGCACCTGTTGGAGCGGCCAGTGATCGCTCTCCAGGTAGAGGGACGCATAGAACCAGGAGTTCCAGTAGGCCACCGCGTAGAAGAGGCCGACGACGGCGAGGGCCGCCTTCGACAGGGGTATGACGACCGCCCACAGCACCCGCCAGTCCCCCGCGCCGTCGAGCCGTGCGGCCTCGTACAGCTCCTCCGGGATCGCCTGGAAGAAGCCGCGCAGGACGACGAGGTTGAAGACGTTCACCAGCACGGGCAGGATCAGTGAGCTGTACGAGTCGAGCATGCCCAGCTCTTTGACCAGCAGAAAGCCGGGGATCATGCCCGGTGGGAAGAGGAAGGTGAACAGGACAAGGACCAGGACGGGTTTGCCGCCGAAGACGCCGGGGCGGGACAGGGCGTAGGCGAGGGTGACGGTGCAGGCGAGGCTGAGCAGGGTGCCGATGAGGGTGACGCCCGCGCTGACGCCGAGGGCGTGGGTGACGATGCCGCCGTCGAGGATGTCGCGGTAGGCCTTGAGCGTGGGCTCCTGCGGCCAGAGCACCCAGCCGCCGTTCGCGACGACCTCGCGCTGGGAGGCCAGCGAGGTCGACAGGATGACGAGGAACGGTACGCAGACCAGCAGGACGACGATGACGAGGGCGACGGCCTTGGCCGCCTGGGTCACGGGCTTCGGCTTCTCCATCCAGCCGGGCCGTGCGTGGGCGCTCACTTGTAGACCCCCTGTTCGCCGAGGCGGTGGGCGACCTTGTTGGCCGCGTAGACGAGCAGGGCGCCGACGACACCCTTGAACAGGCCCGCGGCGGCGGCGAATCCGTAGTCGCCGCCGACGATGCCCTGGTAGTACACGAAGGTGTCGATGATCTCGGCGGCCTGCGGGCCGACCGCGTCGCGCTGGAGCAGCATCTGCTCGAAGCCGACGGAGAGGATCTCGCCGAGCCGCATGATGAGCAGCAGCACGATCACCGGGCGGATGGCGGGCAGCGTGACGTGCCAGAAGCGGCGCCAGGGGCCCGCGCCGTCGATGGCGGCGGCCTCGTACTGCTGCTCGTCGACCTGGGAGAGCGCGGCGAGGAAGATGATCGTGCCCCAGCCGGCGTCCTTCCAGACGACCTGGGCGACCACGAGCGGCTTGAAGGCGTCCGGGTTGCCGATGATGTCCACGGTGTGCAGGCCCGCGTCGCCGAGATAACCGTTCACCATGCCCGTGTCGCCCAGGACCTGCTGGAACAGGGCGACGACGATCACCCACGAGATGAAGTGCGGCAGATACGCCACCGACTGCACGAAGCGGCGGACGCTGCTCCAGGTGAGGCTGTGCAGCAGCAGCGCGAGGGCGAGCGGGACGGGGAAGTAGAAGACGATCTGGAGGACCGCGATCCAGAGCGTGTTGAGGACCGCGTCCCAGAACTCGCCGTCCTCGAACATCCGTTGGAAGTTGCCGAGACCCACCCAGCGGCTGCCCCAGATGCCGTCGAAGGGCACGTAGTCCTTGAACGCGATGACGTTGCCGAGCAGCGCGCCGTAGTGGAACACCAGGAAGTAGGCGAGCCCGGGGAGCATCAGCAGGAACAGCGCCCAGCTCCGCCTGCCCTGAAAACCTTTTCGCTTCGTACGAGCGCCGGGTGGGCGACGACGGGAAGGGGTCACGGTCGTCTTACCTGGGCGCTCCCGTAGCAGCGCTGCCACGGAACCTCCTCACCTCTGGCTGTCGGGTGAGGGGAAGTTAAAACGTTTTCAGAGTCGGGTCAACACTTCTGACACAACTGGGAGTTGCCCGTGAAACGATCGGGGCTCGGGTGGACGACGATCCGGAAGTGGAGGCGCGTAGGTGAAGTTCGTACTCGAAGTCGACCTGGAGGAAGCGGGCTGGGGCGCGGAGACCGCTCAGGAGTTGGGGCGGATCCTGCGGTACTGGGGCGGGAACCTCGGCCACTACGAGTTGAAGCCCGGGGACGGGTCGGTCGTATACGACTCCGCTTACCGCGAGGTGGGGCGCTGGTCCATCGCGTCCGACTGATCCCGAGGGCCGGCCGACGGCCCCACTCCGTCAGGCCGGCCCCCGGTGCGAGATCGCCCGGCGCACCGCTTCGAGGGCTCGCACTCCCCAGCTACGCGCCCTCGGTCAGTCGTTCACAGCGGCCGCGCGATCCCGGTCCCTCAGAACGTGAAGAGGGTCGTCCCGTAGGAGTTCTTCACGCACTCGTTCGCGAAGGTGCGCTCGTAGGCGACACGCTTGCCCTGCCAGACACCGGCGACCGTGACGACCACCGGGTCGAACTGCCTGGTACACATCGCCCCGTCTCTGACGGTCAGGGCGTCGAGGTCGCCGCCGGCTCCGCGGAGTTCGGCGCAGGCCCGGGCGGCGGCGGGGTGGGTGCCGGAGGCGGTCGGGGCGCAGTTCAGCGTGACCGCGCGTTCCGGAGTGACGGTGGCGGCGCTCTGGCCGTGGCCCGTGGTGAGCACCAGGGCCGAGGGTGCATAGAGCCCCGAGGGGGCGGACACCGAGGCTTGACTCGGGACGACGCCGGGGGCGGCGAGGGCGGCCCCTCCGAGGGGTCCGCCGACGGCGGCGGCCGTGAGGGTGAGAGCCGCTGCCCAGCGTGCGGTGTTCGGCATTGTGTGCATCCTTCCGCTCGATCGAATGCGGTACCGGCTCGGTCGGATGCCGGTACGGCGAGCGCGAGTCTGCCGAGTCCGGACCGGAAACACACATCGACCCGACGTCTTTCGGTAACTTTGAGTATTGAATCACTGGCGTGAAGTAACGAAATTCGAACGTTCAAGCCCCGGAACTGAGCGGTCGTTGATCGTCGGGAGTCTCCTCCTGGCCGGTTTCCCACGGCTCGGCAATCGTCCTGAAACATTCCGCTTCAGCCCAGGGCGGATCCTCTTGCTCATCTCCCGCTACGGAGTAATCGTCATTACATGATTACTGCAGAGCAACGAGAGAAGCTGCGCGGCTGGTTCGCCGGCCGCCTGCCCGACGATCTTTTCGAGAGCCTCGAAGAGGTGACGGTCGACCGTGAGGAGATCACTGTCGTCGGCCGTATCCCCGAGCCCCGGCTCGCCGAAGGCGCTTCGGACACCGAGAAGGAGGCGGCCGTCCAGGCGCGTATCCAGGAATTCCGGGAGCGCACACGCGAGGACCGCGTCGCGGTGGCGCGCGAGGCGGAGCACCACTTCCGCAAGAAGGTCTCCTGGGGTGTGGAGTGCGGTGACGAGCGCGCCCTGTTCACGCACATCGCCGCGCCCGTCATGACCCGGCTGCGCCAGCCCGAGCGCCAGGTCCTGGACACCCTGATCGCGGCCGGCGTCGCCCGCAGCCGCAGCGACGCCCTCGCCTGGTGCGTCCGCCTCGTCCAGCGCCACACCGACGACTGGCTCACCGAGCTGCGCGACTCGCTCGAACACGTGCAGCGGGTCCGGGCACAGGGACCGGACGCGGAACCTCAGGGCACGCCGGCGGACGAGGAGTGAAACAAGGCCCGACCCCGAGGGAGCTTTCGTCCGCCGAGAGCCAGAAAGACGGATGAACCGTCCTCTGGTGTGGTGCTTGCGCCCAGCCTTGGCGTCGGCAAACCCCATGAGAACGGCATCCGCTCGCACCGCACACCCCAGCGGTGACAGGGCCGTCCACCCCACGCGCCACCATGCGCTCCACCGCCCGTCCCCCGCTGGAGCCCCGCCGGACGGGCTGGATGGTGCCGGGCGGCGCTTGAAGGTTTTTGGCGCCAACCGGCAGCCTTTCAGCCCGTCCGGCGTTTGAGGACGAGGCCGTTCAGGCCGAAGCGGGGGTCTGGGGGCGGCAGCCCCCAGGTAGGGATGGGACGGGTAGGGGCGGCGGGGGCGACAAACCCACCCTGACTGCTACAGCCCCCCTCCCATGGCAAGGACCGGGAGTTGGACGGGCAACGGAAGCACAGGCCCCCGGCTCGTGTCGTCGCCGGCGGTCACAGAACGGGGCTCCCCATAGTTCTCCGTCGGGGTCGTCTCCGGCTCGGACGCCACGCCCGTCGGCTGCCCGGCCGTACTGTCGGCGGACGGCGGCTCAGGCCGCATCGACGCACTCGCCGTCCCCGCGACCGAGAGCGACTCGGGGCCGGCCGACAGGGAGTCGGTCCGCCATCGCTGTGCGTCGGAGCCGTCCCGGACCTTGACTACGATGTCAACGCCCGGATCGGTGGAAGTGGGCGCGAGCGCCAGCCCCTCGCGCGACCGGGGCAGCAACTCGCCCCGCACTGTGAGGTCGTAGCGCACGTTGCCGCCGCGTGCGTCGCTCCGCGCGACGCAGCGGTCCAGGAAGACGACACCGTCCGCGGCGCGGGAGTCCAGGCACAATGCGGGGTCGGCGATGCTGCGCAGCAGACCGTCGTTCTCGTACGACCACTGCTGGGTCCAGGCCGACGAGCAGACCGCCAGCTCGGTCTCGACACCGGACTTCGCCTCGCCTCCCCTGATGTCGAGGCACAGGTCGGCGGCGAGGTTGCGCAGCCGGGTCCGTTCGGTGCTCGTGGGCAGTCCGGCCGAGGTCGGCGGCGACGACATGGCGGACGGGTCCGTGGAACCGGGCGTCGGGGAGATGGTGCGGCTGCTCCCGGCGCCCGTGGAGGCGGCGGGATCGGCGCCGCCGTCCTCGTGGGACAACAGGCTGACGGCGAGGACGCTCACGACCAGCACGGCCGAGACCGTACCCGCCCCCGTGATCAGGGCCTTCGACGGCCGCGGTGCCGCCCCGGTCCGGCGGCCCGGCGTGGGCAACCGGACCAGCAGACGGTGGCGCCCGCCGCTCCCCGGACGTCCGCCATCCCGGACGCGCCCGCCACCCCCGAACCCTCCGCCACCCCCGAAAACTCCACCACTCCCGACGCGCCCGCCGCCGCCCTGGCGCCTGCCGCCGAACGCGGAACCTCCCCGGGAGCGCACTCCTTGCTGCGCCCGCCCCCGGCGCGCCTCGAGATAGCGACGCGCGCCCCAGCCGAGCACCGACTCGGCGAGCAGCAGTCCCAACCCGCCCTCGAAATGGCCGAGTTGCTCGGCCGCGTAACGGCAGTAGCGGCACTCCGCCAGATGCTGTTGGACATCCGGCAGCAAGGCGCCGCCGCGTCGGATCGGGACGTCCAGCAACCGGTTGTAGAAGCCGCATTCCTTGGTCGGCGCCAGTTCCCGGTGGGCGCGCACACAGCCTTCGCGGAATTGTTCCCGGGCCTGCTCGACAGCGGCCGACGCGATGTCGGCATCCATGCCGGACAGACCGGCCGGTACGGATATGTGTTCGGCCTCGACCTCGGTGTGCCACAGCAGGCACTGGGCGAGTGGTGGGAGGGCCTGGAAAGAGCGCTCGGCGAGCTTCCGATTTTCGGCCGTCATGGACTTCGCCGCCCGCATACCGCGACCTCCGGCGGGTTTCCTCAGGTCCGGCAGAACACCGGATATACGGTCCTCCGCGGACCACTCCCTGACGGTGTCCCTGACCGCCACGAGGAGTTGGGGTCGCAGGGCGACTCCGGACCTGCCGCGCGTCAGCCGGTCGAGCACATGATGGAAGGAGGTCGCGGCAACCATCGAGGCGACGTTCGCCGAAGAAGCGAGGCAGATGACCGAGTAGTCGTACGTCGGCTGCCAGTGCCGTGCCATCAGCAGTGCGACGGGGTGCGCGGCCTCGCTCTCCGGCCGGCCTCTGAGCTGGGCGGCGAGTCTCTCGTCGGATTCCCCGGGGGCGCCGCCGGGAGGATAGGAGGGACGAGGGGGGTGGGGGGTGGGCACAGAGCCGGTTCCTTCCACGGTGCAAGGTGGCGCACTGAAGTTCTTGACCGCCGAAAAGGAGCTGCCGCTTGATGTGCTCGGTGCGTGCCTTTTTGACGGTGCGCCGGGGAAACGGCCGGGGGCGAGGGCCGTACGACGACCTTCGACCAAGAGCCTTTTGAGCTCGTCGACAGTCCGGAATAAACGAACACCGATTTCATGCCCGGCCATTGACCACGCGCAGTAAGTTCACCCTTGCACAACACGCTCATGGCCAACAAGGCACTTGAGCAACATCCGTATGTTTGAAAGATAGTCAGACACTGCGTCAACTCGTGTGACTCGTACCGGCTTTCGAAATTCCATGCGCCCGGTGTGAACCGCGCGCTCGCACCGGAGCCCATCACACACTCCCGGCGCACGGAACTCCGTAGTCCACTGGAACCGGCCCTTCTCGGAGGCCCGCCGCAGGACGGCGGCTCTCCCGCGCGAAACCGGCCGCCGGCCCCGATCCCCCCTCCCTCGGCCGGCGGCCCCAAGGCGGTCGCAGCACGGACCGCGCGGCCGGTCCCAAATCCGTCGCAGCCGGTCCCAGATCCGCCGCGATCGGAGTCGATCTGCCGCGATCGGAGTCGGACCCGTGAGGACCGGAGTCAGATCTGCCAGGACCGGAGGCGGTCGGCCGCGCCGTAGACGTCCGTCTTGCCGTCGATCAGATCCCGGGCGAGGTCGACGAGTGCCCCGTACGGCGGGTCGATCCCCACGCCGCTGACGAACATGTACGCCACCGCCGCCGAACAGGCGAATCGGGCATTGGACGCCGGTAAGGGCTTCAGCAGGGCCAGGGTGTGCAGGAGGGCGGCGGCGCGCCAGGCCGGGTCGGAGTCGACGCCGAGGCGGGGCGGGTCGACACGATGTCGGGCCACGGCGGCGACCAGGGCCGAGAAGTCATTGACCGTGGGCTGGTCGGGCAGCACCTCTTCGTGGCGCTGCAGCAGCCAGGGAACGTCGATATGGATGACGGGAGCCATCGGTCAGGCGGCCCGCCCCTCGCCCTTGCCGGGCGGTTCGTCCTCCGGGAAGGCGGCGGCGAACTCCTCCGCGTGCGCCGCGAAGAACCGGCGGAACACTTCGGCGCCTTCCTGCAGCGCCCGGTGCCGCACGATGTCTGCGGCAGCCGCCTCGCGCACCAGGGCCTTCATCGACGTACCGCGCTCCTTGGCTATCTGCCGCAGGTCCTCTAGCTCGCGGTCGCTGAACTCCACATTCAGAGCTGGCATGCTCCCACGGTACCGCCAGGGTACTTACCCGTAAATATTCCCTGCTCAAGAGGCATGCACAGCGGTACCGGCGGCGACCGACGGGGATCAGCGGAACCGTCCGGGCCAGGGAGGACCTCCCTGGGGTTCCCATTCCACCGACACGCTACCTGACTCGACACCTGACTCGACTTTCGACGTTCTGACGGTTTTGGGTGATCAGGCTGCGCTGGCTGCGGCCCATGCCTGCTGGACGGCGCGGATTTCCGCATCCGTGGGCCGGCTTGGGCTGATGGGCGTAAATCGGGCAGCGATGATCACCCGGCGGAGCCTGGCGACCCTGTCGGACAGGGACGGCTCGGCCTTGGTGGTGTACCACGGTGATCGTGTAGCAGTACAGCCCGAACGGCACGGCGCGCTCCACCGCGTGGCGGGTGTGGCTTTGAGTCTGGCCGGCCCCGAGCAGGTCGCGGGCCTCGGCGAAGGTGACCTCGATCGACCAGCGCCACGCGTACCGGGTGACCAACTCCGCAAGCGGCGTGTCCGGATCCGAGTCGGGCCAGGGAAGTGTCCAGGTGGGCGCGGATCTGATGGCTCAACTCTTGGCGGTTGGGCGTACCGCCGATGCGGAACTTCGTGGCGAGGACGACCAGCTGGACACGGCGCGGCACGGAACCGTTGGACGTCAGCCGTTGCCGCCGTTGCCGCCGTTGCCACCGCGGCCACCCTGACCGCTGGTCTGGCAGCCGGTACCGGTGCAGGTCCCGCCGTTGCCGCCCTTCCCGCCGTTGCCGCCGTCGCCGCCATTGACCGCGTCCCCGCCGTTGCCCCCGTTGCCCCCGTTGGCACTGCCACCGCAGACCCCGGCGCAGATTCCGCCGTTGCCGCCGTTGGTGCCGTTGCGGCCTGGCCCGCCGTTGGTGCCGTTGCCGCCGTTGGCACTGCCGTTGCACACCCCGGCGCAGATGCCGCCGTTCGAGCCGTTGCTGCCGTTGACGGTCCCGCTGCAGTTACCCGCGCACACCCGGTCGCCGATGCGGACGCTGTCGCTGCCCACCTGGATGTCGCCGAACTCTCCGTTGCCGACGAACCGACCGCCGCCCGATGAGTTGCCGTCGCCCTTGGGTGCGGCAGGAAGGTGCTGGGCTGCGTTCGTGACGGTCACATCTGTCTGTGGCATCGGCGCTGCAGTCGCGGCCGGCGCCATCGCGCCCCCGCCGATCAGGGCGGTCGAGACCACGAGGCCGAGACGGAATTTCCAAGAGTGCATACGCATGTAGTTCTCTCTTTCCGAAAATTTTGTCCGTGCAACGGTTTCCCTTGCTCGCTTTTTCCACTTCGCCTCATGAGGACGATGTGGGAAGAAGCGGAAAGGGCTGCCGGGCGATGCCCTGTATCGATTAGGCCCGGTCGTCACGCTCCGAGATGCCGGAACTTTAGAGGCAATCGAGGGAAGCGGTATAAGCAGCCTCGCGTTTCGCCAGAGCCGGAAGGTGACACGACACCCTTCAGGCACGTGGGCGCCCCGGCCCGCATCGGCCGGAGCGCCTCGCACTGGGATCGGCCACCTGGACGACAAGGCCCGGGCGGCCGATCGGCTACTGCGTGATCCCCCACAGCTGGATGCACGCCTCTCCTCTGTGATGAACGCGGACTAGTCGCTGTCGAGGGCCTGCAGCGCCCACTTGTCGATCTCGTCTTCCGAGATCTCGTACTTCTCGGCGACCTCGTCCTTCGTCACGTTCCCGGACAGCACGGTCATCACGATCCGTACCTTGTCCACCTCTGAGAGCTCTTCCTTCGGCTTGTCCGGCAGGTCGTCCAGGTCGTCGAACTCGTCCAGGTCGTCGGAGGGGGAACAGCCGGGCTGGCCGGGCTGGCCGGGCTCACCGGGCTCGCCGCCCTTGCCGCCCTCGCCGCCCTTGCCGCCTTCCCCGCCCTTGCCGCCTTCCCCGCCCTTGCCGCAGTCCGAACGGTGGCCGAGGAGGTCGCCGGCACTGACGGAGTTGCTTGTGACTTCCGTGGCACTCTGCGGCGCCTGTGCAGTGCACACGGTCGCGGTGCCGGTGGCAATGGCCAGAGCGGCTATCGCCAGGATGAATGGACGCTGCCAGAGACTTCTGGGCATTGGGTTCTCCGTTTCCATGACAAGGGTGTCCCCTGCGGGCGCTGCGCCCCCGGACGTCGTGTTCGGGCGACCGGGCCGCTTGCGGTGGTCGATGGGGGGCTGGGGGGGAGTGGGGTGGAGGTGCTGAAGACCTCCACCCCGTTGAGGTGGGCAATCGCGGCCCGGACGTCGCGGGAAGTCCGGGCCGCCGACGTGTGACGATCAGTTGCCGGTGCCTCCCGTACCACCGCCGCCGCCGACCCCTGCGTCGCCTTCGTCGCTGTCGCCGCCGCCACCGCCGACGCCGCCGTCACCACCGTCGCCTTCGTCGCTGTCGCCGCCGTTGCCGCCACGGCCGCCGTTGCCGCCGTCGCCGGTCTCGCTGTCGCCGCCACCACCGCCGCCGCCACCACCGCCGCCGCCACCGGTCTCGCTGTCGCCGCCGTTGCCGCCACGGCCGCCGTTGCCGCCGTCGCCGTCCTCGCTGCTGCCGCCGGCACCGCCGGAGCCGCCACCGCCGCCGGAGCCGGTCTTGCTGTTGCCGCCGTCGCCGCCGCGGCCGCCGTCGCCGGCGTCGCCGTCCTCGCTGCTGCCGCCGGCACCACCGGCACCACCGTTGCCGGCGTTGCCGGTCTCGCTGTTGCCGCCGGCACCGCCGGCGCCGCCCTTTCCACCGTCGGTGACGAGGGAGATCGCGGACGTGGGCTGGCTCATGACCGGCGTCGAGGCGGACGCCGGAAGGGCGACAGCCCCAGAGACCAGAGCGGTCGTGGCGCAAAGCATCGCGAGGCGGAAGCCCCGTCGCTTGGGCTGGGCCTGGTTGTGAGTGTGAACGTCATGGGTCATGGATTATCTCTTTCTGACACAGAGGGGATTTCTGGCATTCCCCGGAAAATTCGGGGTGCCGGTCGGCGGACCGGTTTCGACCGGGACCGCCATACCTGAATAACCTGCGGTTCAGTGAGAGGGAGTATCCTCGGTGAGGAATTCCGCCTTACCGTGCTGCCTCGTTTCCGTTCCGGTGAGGCCCGCACTTCAAGTAGGCCTGACCGGCAAAGCCTGGTCATGTTCCGAGGACTCGGGACTTGACGGAGCCGGAGGCGTCGGATAAAAGCACGCGACCGCCGCCGACAGCCTCCGGCCGTTCGGGAGCCCGGCGCGGACGCCCAGGGGGTCGCGCGAGCGATCAAGGCCACGTTACGGTGATCAAGCACGCCGATTGTCGGATTTCCGGGTGTGGGACGCCACCGTTCACCCGAACGCCTCGCGGCAGGACACGCCAAAGGCCGCCTCCGCCCAGCGGAAGCGGCCTCTGACCGGCGAAAGCACCAGCGGGACGGTGACTGCCCAGGCCTGTTGACCACGCCGGAGTGGCGGTAGCCAGAGCTTCCCGGTGAACACGTCGCGGAGCACAGCGAGGGAGTTTTGTCCGTGCTTGCGGGCGGTGGAGAGGCAGGAGCGCACCAGGAGCCGGCGGTTGGCGCCGTCGAGAGGGCGCCGGCCGCCGCTGGTCTTCACCTGGACCTTGACCCTGCGGATGTCCTGCTCGCCCTGGTTGCTGGTGAAGGGGACGGCGAGGTCGCGCAGAAGCACAGGATGTCGGCTCGGCGGCGCTCTATGCGGTCGGAGACCTGGCGGGCGAAGGGCTTCTTGGTTCCCGGCCGGTGGGGATTGGCCGCTTTCCCGCAGGCCACGGCGTGGTCCTAGCGGCGGGTCAGCTCGCGGACCAGGTCCTGAGCCACGGCGTCGCGGCCGACAGCGCGGGCGCCCTCGCAGGCGGAAGGGGCGCAGGCCCTGGCCAGGGCCTGCGCCCCTTCCGCAACCCGGATGCCGTCGAAGATGCCGAGGACGAGGACTGATCGCGCGCACCCGACCCGTTGCGCCATTCGTCAAGCCGGGCTTCGCCGACCGGGGAGCGACGCGAGAGGAACGCGAGCGTGAGCACGATCGCCCCGAACGCCCATGTGGCTGGCAGAGGTTTAGGGCCTGGCCGGCGGATCATGCCGGAGACGCGGGGTCCGGCACGCCGATCTGCGGCGTTGTCGTCGGTTGCCGACTCCCCCACTCTCGGCTTCGCCCGAACAGGGGGGACCCCCATCGCGTCGACGCCCTCCTCCGCCTTGCAGCTCGACGCACCAGACCCCGCTCACCTGCGCCGACAAGGCACCGCCGCTTCCCTCCGACCTGATCCGCCGGACAGGCCCTAGCCAGTCACGGCGGCGGCGGCTCATCTCTGGGCAAGCGCGCACCCAAGTCGAGTACATCAGAAGGCGAGGTCCGCGCCATCTTTTATCGCACTCCGCGCGGCCGCCTGACCCTCACCCTCCCTCTCTGCCGAGCAGGCCAGCACCCTCGCCACTCACCTGGCCGGCCTCGGCCACTCCCCCTCCGACGTCATCGCGGACCACGACACCGCCACCGCGTTCGCCGAGACATGGCAGCGGCACACGGGCGCAGCGCCGCTACCCTTCTGGCGGACTCGTCTGTCCTCAGCTCAAGCGACCCCCACGCCGATCAACGAAAACGTCGATGTCGAGCACCTGAGACCTACATCACATTTCGCCCGTCGGGCGTCACATTCCGGCCCGTTCTCCCCTCGCAGTAGTGAACGCATCGAGGGAGGCAAGGCATGTCGGACAGCCCCGAGGCCGCGACCGACGGTCCGACGCAGGTGTTCGTCGGCCGGCGCGAGCTGCTCTTCGCGATCGTCTACAACATCCTCGGCAGCGTCGCCGACACCGAGGACGTGCTCCAGGAGACCTGGCTGTCATGGACGGCCCGCGCCCGCCGTTCCCCGCTCGAAGGGATCACCAACCCGCGCGCCTACCTCGTACGCATCGCCGTGAACCACGCCCTCGCCCGGCGCGCCGCGATCACCCGCCGCCGGGAGACGTACGTCGGCCCGTGGCTGCCGGAGCCGCTGCTCGACGAACCCGCCTCCGACGACTCGGCCGACCGCGCGCTGCGGGCGGAGTCGGTGTCGCTGGCGATGCTCGTGGTCCTCGAATCGCTCACTCCGCTGGAGCGGGCGGTCTTCGTCCTCCACGAGGTGTTCGGCTACCCGCACACCGAGATCGCGGAGGTCATCGACCGCAGCCCCGCGGCGGTACGCCAGCTCGCGCATCGCGCGCGGGAGCATGTGCACGCCCGCCGACCGCTCTACCGGGCCCATCCTCGCGTCCGCCGTCAGGCGACCGAGCGCTTCGTGGCGGCCGCGCTCGGCGGGGACATCGCCGCCCTGATGGAGATCCTCGCGCCGGACGTGACGGTGTGGACGGACGGCGGCGGCAAGGCGTCGGCCGGGCTGCGGCCGGTGCACGGCCGGGACAAGGCGGCGCGGCTGCTCTCCGGTTACGCCACGCGCCGCGGCACGAACCTCGACATCCGCTATCGCCGGGTCAACGGCGACGACTCCGCGGTGATCTTCGAGGGCGAGTCGCCGTACGCGGTCATGGTCATGGACCTCACTGCGGACGGCGAGCAGGTGTCCGACGTCTACATCGTCACCAATCCCGAGAAACTCACTCACGTACGGCGGGACGAGGAGGCCGCGACCGAGGAGGGGGAGCCCGCGTGACGGCGCCGCAGCGCCCACCCGTAGAAACCCCCACCCCGACCGCGCAGGAGCGACGGCTGTCCTCAGCCGACCGGGACCTCCAGGCGACTGATCCGCAGTCCGCCGGCGGCGGAGCCCGGGTGGCCGCTGGTCATGACGAGCCGCAGCCGTGCGCCGCGTACCGCGTCGAAGGTGATCACGGTGGGCGCGTCGGACCCGGTGGCCCAGTCGACGGCCGTCCCGGTCACCGGCACATACCGCTTGCCGTCCCACACCGAGACCTCGACCGAGGCGGGCAGGGCGTGCGTGGCGTCGGCCGTGAAGGAGACCTCGACGCGGTCGACGGTGCGGGGGCGGGCCCAGGTGATCGAGACCCAGTCCTTGGGCCGGGCCCCGTTGAAGGCGGGCAGCAGGGCCGTGGCCGACTTGTAGAAGGCGTTGGACCAGCCGGTGGCCGAGTCGCCGTCGAGCATGGCGGCGGGCAGGGTGTCCGGACGACCCGAGTAACTGGCGTCCGCGTGTGGGTAGTTCAGGGCCGCCGGGTAGTCGGGGCGGAAGGCCGACGCCCGAGTGGTCGCCTTCACCCCTGCGGGAGTGGTGCGTACGGTGACGGAACCCGAACGCAGGCCTTCCGCGCGGGCGGTCACCTTCAAGGTGCCCGCCTTCGTGCCGGACCTCACGATCGCGAGTGCCTTGCCGTGGAAGGCCGTTCGCGTACTCGCCTGATAGCGCTCGGCACTCTCTTCCTGGCCGTTGTCCAGACCCGCGAGCGATCCGCCATCGACGTCGAACGCGATCAGCTGATCGGCGTCGGGCACGACCACACCTCGGGCGTCGACCACCTCCGCGGTCACGAAGACCAGCGAACGGCCGTCGGCGGCCGTCGACTTGCGGTCGGGAGTGAGCCGTATCGTGTGCGGCGCCCCGGCCGTGCGCAGGGTGTCGGTGGCGACCGTACGGCCGTCACGGCGGGCGACCGCCTTCAACTCGCCCGGTTCGTACGGCACTTTCCAGGTGAGGTGGAGCTTGCCCGCGCTGCCGTTCGGGCTGGTGTAACTGCCCGGATACGGGCCCGAGGTGAACGTCTTGTCGTCCCCGGTCGCCTCGGTGGTCTCCAGATAGGTACGGCCGTCGGTGGTCTTCTTGGTGTCGAACTGCCTGATACCGAGAGACTTTCCGTTGAGGAAGAGCTCCACGGTGTCGACGTTCGCGTACGCCCAGACCTCGACCGTGTCGCCCGGCTCGTGGTTCCAGGTCATGGGCAGCAGATGGACCATGGGCTCGCTCGTCCACTGGCTCTTGAACAGGTGGTACATGTCCTTGGGGAAACCGGCCGTGTCCACCGCGCCGAAGAACGAGGCCTTCACCGGGAAGACGTCGTACGGCGTGGGCTCCCCGATGTAGTCGATGCCCGACCACAGGAACTCCCCCGCGAACCACTTCCGGTCCCGGTCCTTCTTGTGCCCGTACTCCCCGCTCATCGTCCAGGACGCGAGGTTGTTGTCGTAGGAGGACGTCGCCCGTCTGCCGGGGGTGTGGTTCTCGCCCGTGTTGAGATGCTCCGGCTCCTCGTACGTGCCGCGCGTCGAGGTCTCGGACGACGACTCGGACTCGAAGAGAAAGAGGTGCGGATAGGCGGCGTGCAGGGCGTCCACCGACTTGGCGGTGTTGTAGTTGAGGCCGAGCCCGTCCAGCTTGGCGAGCATGAGGTCGGCCGCGGAGCCCTTCGTGGGGAGGCGGCGGTACTTGTCCGAGCCGATGACCAGCGGACGGGTGTCGTCCGCCGCCCTGATCGCGTCGATGACCCGGTCGGCCATGGCGAGCCCGGCGGTGGACGTGGAGTCGGGGACCTCGTTGCCGATGGACCACAGGACCACGGCGGGCGAGTTGCGGGCCGCGAGCACCATCTCGGTGGTGTCCTTCTCGCACCACTCGTCGAAGAACCGGCCGTAGTCGTAGGTCGTCTTGCCGGTGCGCCAGCAGTCGAACGCCTCCACCATCATCACGATGCCCAGCTCCTCGCAGACCTGGATCATCTCGGGCGAGGGCGGGTTGTGGGAGGTGCGGAAGGCGTTGACGCCCATCGACTTCATGATGGTCATCTGTCGGCGCACGGCGTCGATGCTGATCGCTGCCCCGAGCGCGCCGAGGTCGTGGTGCAGGTCGACGCCCTTGATCTTGGCGTAGCCGCCGTTGAGGTGGAACCCCTCATCCGGGTCGAAGCGGAACTGCCGGATGCCGAAGGGGGTGCGGTAGGTGTCGACGATCTCGCCGCCGACGCGCAGTTCGGTCTCCAGGGTGTAGCGGTGCGGGGTCGCGAAGTCCCACAACTTCGGTTCGGTCACGGTGAGTTCATGGGGCTCGGTGTGCTGGTCGCCGACGGTGACCGTGAAGGCGGCGCGGGCGACGGTACGGCCGTCTGGGTCCACCACCTTCGACCGGACCTGCACGTCGCTCGCGCCGCCCGACTCGTTCACCACGGTCGTTCGGACCCGTACGACCGCCTTCGCCTCGGTGATGTCCGGCGTCGTGACATACGTACCCCACCGCTGGACGTGCACCGGGTCGGTGACGACGAGGCGGGCCTCGCGGTAGATGCCGCTGCCCGAGTACCAGCGGCTGCTGGGGAGTTGGTTGTGGACCTTGACCGCAATGACGTTGTCGGTGGTGCCGTCCGTGTGCAGCAAGTCGGTGAGGTCGAAGGCGAACCCCGTGTAGCCGTAGGGGTGGCGGCCGACTTCCTTGCCGTTGCAGTAGACGTACGAGTCCATGTAGACGCCGTCGAACTCCACGGAGATCCGCTTGCCGGCCAGGGCGGGCGGCAGGGTGAACGTGGTGCGGTACCAGCCGAGGCCGCCCGGGAAGAAGCCGGTGCCGCTGGTGGTGCCGTGGTCCGTGGTGGGTGTCTGCTCGATGCTCCAGTCGTGCGGGACGGCGATCTCGCGCCACGCGGAGTCGTCATGGCCGGGCTGTGCGGCGCCCTCGTACGCGCCCGTGGGATCGGTGATCCCGCCCGGATTCACCAGCGCGAAGCGCCAGCCGTTGCGCAACGCGACGGTGCGTCGGCCCCCCGCCCGCCCCGGGGACGCGGCCCAGGCGTCGGAGGCGCCAAGGAGCGCTCCGGCGGCGGGCGCGGCGGTTCCTGCGATCAATACCGATCTTCGAGTGACCGTCATGGCGGCTCTCCCTCATCAGGACCCATAAATCATCACAACTAATCGTGAACAAACAGATTCTGACGGTGTGACACACACGGCCGTCAAGGGTCCGGAACTCACTTCCGCCTCAGAGATCACATCGGCCTGAAACCGTCATGCCCATGCGCCCCATCCACAGCCCGTGTCCCGGGTGCGGAACGCGCCCACGCACTAGGCTGGAACCCGAGTGACGCGCTTGACCACTGTGAGTGTCCGCAATGGAGTGGCGACGATGAGCCCGGTCCACCCCCTCGACGAGGCCGCCACAGCACGGGCTGTCATCGACGAGAACGGCACCCTGCTCCGCTGGAGCGAAGGGGCCAGCCGTCTGCTGGGCCATGCCCCCGAGGAGGTCGAGGGCCGGCCCGCCGCCGATCTGCTGGCCGCGGGGTCGCCCGTACCGGCCGAGCCGCCGGTACCTCGCGGTATGCACTGGAACGGCATCGTTGACCTGCGGCATCGCGACGGGCACACCGTGTCCGTGTGGCTGCTCGCCCATCACCGACAGCCGAAGCGGGGCAAGCGCGGCGACTGGCTCGTGGTCACTCCACTGGAGGCCCCCGAGCGCCGCCCGCTGGGCGATCCGCTGGCGACGGCCGTGCTGGCGCAGTCCCCGTGCGCCACGGCCGTCTACGACGAGCGACTGCGGCTGTACGGGCTCAACCGCGCCATGGCCGACGCGATCGGTCTGCCGGGAGAACTCGTCCTGGGCCTCAGGCTCTCCGAGATCGGCGGGAAGCCCGAGAGCGAGGAGCTTGAACGGCACCTTTACGAGGTGCTCGCCTCCGGAACCGAGCGCGACGTGGAGACGAGCCTGCAGACGGGTGGCGAGGACCACGCGCGTGCCTG
This sequence comes from Streptomyces sp. SD15, assembly GCF_054462255.1. NCBI lineage: Bacteria > Bacillati > Actinomycetota > Actinomycetes > Kitasatosporales > Streptomycetaceae > Streptomyces > Streptomyces sp. SD15. Next base: position 216,973 of record NZ_JBTLMO010000003.1, read on the forward strand.
GCTGGCGCGGCTTTCGCCGCTCGTCGACCCCGAGGGCCGGGTGCAGGGCGTGTGCCTGGCCGCGCACGACTTCACCGAGCAGTTCCAGTCCCGCGAGCGCCTGCAGCTGGTCAACGAGGCAAGCGTGCGGATCGGCAGCACCCTCGACGTCACGCGAACGGCCCAGGAGCTGGCCGACATCTGTGTGCCCGCCCTCGCCGACTTCGTCAGCGTCGATCTGCTGGATCCGCCGGAGCACGGCGGCGAACCCCACACGGACCCGCCGACCCCCCCGATCACCCTGCGCCGCACCGCCCATCGGTCCGTGAACCCGGGCTCCCCCGAAGCAGTCGTCAACCTCGGACAGATCGACGTCTACCCCGCCACCTCACCGCAGGCGGCCTCCCTCACAGCCGGCCGGACGATCGTGGCGCCCGACGCCACCACTTCGCTGACCGAATGGCTCTCCTGGGACAAGGTGCGCGGCTCACGCATCGCGCAGTACGGCATACACGCCACCATGTCGGTGCCGATCCAGGCCCGCGGCCAGACCCTCGGCGTGGCCGTCATGACACGGTTCCGGCGCCGCGACCCCTTCACCGCCGACGACGTGCTGCTCGCCGAGGAAGTGACGGCCAGGGCCGCCGTCTGCATCGACAACGCCCGCCGCTTCACCCGGGAGCGCGAGACCGCGCTCGCCCTTCAGCGCAGCCTGCTCCCCCAGTCGCTGCCCCGGACGGCCGCCCTGGAAGCGGCCTCGCGCTACCTTCCGGCGGCGCGGGCCGGGGTGGGCGGCGACTGGTTCGACGTGATCCCGCTGTCCGGGATGCGTGTCGCCATGGTCGTCGGCGACGTCGTCGGGCATGGCATCCAGGCCTCCGCGACCATGGGACGGCTGCGCACGGCCGTCCGTACGCTCGCCGACATCGACCTGGCCCCGGACGAACTGCTCACCCACCTGGACGACCTCGTACTACGGCTGTCCACCGAGGCCGGAGCAGAGGGCATCACCGGCGAAGTCGGCGCGACCTGCCTGTACGCGGTGTACGACCCGGTGTCGCGGCGCTGCACCCTCGCCCGGGCCGGGCATCCACCGCCCGTCATTCTCCCGCCGGGCGAACCGCCCAGGGAGATCGACGTCCCGGCCGGGCCGCCGCTGGGCCTGGGCGGGCTGCCGTTCGAGTCCGTCGAACTCACCCTTCAAGAGGGCACGGTGCTCGCCCTGTACACCGACGGTCTGATCGAGACCCGCGGGCGGGACCTCGACACCAGCCAGCAGCTGCTGCACCACGCCCTGGCATGGTCCGCGAACTCCCTGGAAGGCGCGTGCCACGCGATCCTCCAGGCCCTGCTGCCCGTCGGCGGGGCCCAGGACGACGTGGCGCTGCTGGTTGCCCGCACCCGCGGGCTGGACCCCTCGCAGGTGGCGACCTGGGAGATCCCCGCGGACCCTGCCCTGGTCGCGCCGATCCGCAAGCAGGTCGTGGAGCAGCTGGACACCTGGGCGCTGAGCGGGGCGACGTTCACCGCCGAACTCGTGGTGAGCGAACTGGTCACCAACGCGATCCGGTACGGCGAGCCGCCCATACGGCTGCGGCTCATCCACGACGCCGTGACCCTGATCTGCGAGGTCTCCGACAGCAGCCACACCGCGCCGCATCTACGCCGGGCCAAGACCTTCGACGAGGGCGGGCGCGGGCTGCTGCTGGTCGCCCAGCTCACCCAGCGCTGGGGCAGCCGCCACACGGCCGAAGGCAAGACGATCTGGGCGGAGATGACGCTGCTCGGCGAGGCCTGACAGCCTCACCGGGGCGGATGGTGCGGCGTCTCATGTGACGGCCGCGCGCCACGACCGTGTCCCGCAGCACCGAACCCTGGACTATCTCACCTAGCGGTTCGAGTCCGGTAGGCGCCCGGCGGTGTCCCGTACCGCTGCCGGAAGACCCGGTTGAAGTGGAAGGCGCTGGTGAAACCGGAGGCCGCGGCCACCCGCTCCACCGGGAGCCGGGTGGCTTCCAGGAGGCGGGCCGCGTGCAGCAGTCGGGCCTCGCGCAGGGCCCGCATCGGGGAACGGCCGAGCTGTTCGGTGAAGAGGTGGGCGAAACGGGACGGTGAGAGGGAGACCGCTTCGGCCAGCGATCGGACGGTGTGCGGCGCGCTCGGATCGGCGGCGATCAATGCCTCGGCCCGACGGACGCGGGCGTCGACGTCGGGGCGGCGCCGCTCCACCCGGGCGGTGGTGAGCAGGACGATCTCCTCCAGGGAACAGAGCGTCAGCTCTCTCGCGGCGGTGCCGTGCGCGACAGCGACAGCCATGGCCCCGTCGACGGGCTCCGAGGGGCCGGGCGGCGGACCGTCCCCCGTCCAGCGGGCGTCGGCGAGCATCCGCCGGAACGCCGCCTCGATGCGTTCCCGCCCCGGGAACGCCGCCTCGTCACGTTCCGGCTCCCTACGCTCCCACGCGTCGCGTTCCCCCTCGATGCGCTCCCGGTCCTGCCCGGGCCCGACGGCGTACACCCCGTCGTCGAGCGCGTACGGCCGCAGCCACCCGGCCCAGGACGACCTGGCCTGGCAGTGCGCCCACCAGAAGGCCCAGTGCCCGGCGCCCGGTTCGACGGCGTAGCGCTGCGGTACGCCAGGACCCAGGACCACCAGGTCACCGGCGCCGGCCACGGTCCGGGTCGCCCCCTGTCGCAGCAGTCCTCGTCCTGCGGTGGTCCAGGTGAAGAGCCAACTGTCCGAGCCACGCGGCCGGTTGATGCGGTACCCCGTTCGCTGGTCGAAGCGCCCGATGGTCACCAGGCCCGGCGGCGGGGACGGGACAGCAGGCTCGGGCAACACGTCAGCACGCACAGGCATCCTCCCGAATGACTCACCGACCTAGCGTGAAGCACCTGGGACACCGATGAGAAGGGACAGTCGGATGACAGTCACGGACATGAGCCGGCCTCGGCGGTTCGAGGAGTTCGAGGAGTTCGAGGAGAACGGGTTCGCAGTTGTGCGCGGGCTGTTCACCGCCGCCGAAATCGACGAGCTGTGCGCCGAGTTCGCGGCGCTGCATGCCGCGGGGCCGGTCCCGGGGCACTTCGAACCTCGCCCCGCGGGGACCGGCGGCCCGGCCGATCCGCTGCACGCCTACCCCCGGGTCATGCAGCCGCACCGCATCAACGCGCTGTCCCTGCGGCTCCTGCTCGACCCCCGACTGCGGGACGTGCTGGAGACCCTGCTGGGCGAAGAGGTGCTGGCCGCGCAGAGCATGTTCTACTTCAAGCCGCCCGGCGCCCGCGGCCAGGCGCTGCACCAGGACAACTTCTATCTGCGGGTCGAGCCGGGCACCTGTGTCGCCGCCTGGGTCGCCTGCGAGGCGATCGACCGGGAGAACGGCGGCCTGGAGGTCGTGCCGGGCACGCACCGCATGGACCTGTTCTGTCCGGAGGAGGCGGACCCGGCGCTGTCGTTCGTACAGGAGTACGTGCCGCCGCCGCCCGGACTCACCGCGGTACCGGTCGACATGGAGCGGGGCGACGTGTTGTTCTTCAACGGCAGCCTGGTGCACGGTTCCGGGCCCAACCGCAGCGCCGACCGCTTCCGCCGCTCCTTCATCGGCCACTACGTCGGCGCCTCCACCCAGCAGATCGGCGGCTGGTACCGCGCACTCACGATGAGCGGCGATCCGGTCGCCCTGCCCGAGAGCGAGGGCTCGGGGCCGTGCGGCACGGAGTTCGCCGCGACGGCCCCCCACTGACGTCAGGTTCAGCGCGCCGAGCGAGGTCAGCCAGGGATCGGAGACCGTCTCCGTTGCGTCGTCGAGGCCGAACACACCGGGCAGCGCGGCCCGTTGACGTAAGGGCAGCCCTTCGGCCCGGTCCAGGACGGGCCGCAGCAGCTGGTGCAGTCCGGCGAAGGGCAGGCCCGATTCGCCCTCGCTGCCCCGGCAGCGCAGCACCCGCACCCCGGCCCGGCGGGCCAAGCGCGCGGCGGCGTCCAGGAGGACGCTCTTGCCCGCGCCGGGGCCGCCCGCCATCATCAGGGCCCCGGTCGACCCTGCGGTGATCTAGCCCACCAGCCTTGTCAGCAAGGCAAGTTCATGATCTCGGCCGACGATCCACTCGTCCCCGAGCGGAGTTATGAGGTGAACCCGGCGAGTGCTTCGGAGGCGAAGGCGATGATCGCGGCGGCGGCCGCCCTGGGGTTCTCCAGCAGCATCTCGTGCGTTCCGTCGATCCCCACCACCGTCACATTGGCCCTCCGCTCGGCCAGTGCGGCGAGGTCCCGGGCGAGCCCCTTCCCGTACGCCGTCATCAGCTCGTCGAACCAGTCGACGCCGGGGATGGACGGCACAGGCCGCAGTGCCCGTCCGAGCAGCAGTGGCCGCCGCATGCTCCCGAAGAGGTCGAAGAGGTCGAGCGACTCGATCTCGGCCAGCATCTCCAGCGCGTGCGGACGTTCCGGCCGAAACTCCAGCCGCCCGTCGGACCTGGTGTGCACCGAACGCAGGAGGCAGGCCTCCAACAGTTCATAGGGGATGCCCAGTTGTTCCGACATCGCGCGCCGCTGCGCGAGCAGGACCTTCAAGCCGTCGGCCGGAAGCGGCTCGCGCAACAGCGTCGCGGCCGCCCATTCCCGTACCTGCGTGAGCCGTTGCTCGACATACTCCGGGTCCAGGCCCACGTACTGGTCGGGGCGGCCCCACGCATATCCGTCCAGATTGACCGCGCCGGGAGTGACGTCCGGGTGCTCCAGCGCGTAGCGCACGGCGATCATCCCGCCGAGCGAATGCCCGACGGGGAGTGCGCCGGGGATGCCGTACTCCTCCAAGAGCGTCTCGATGTCCCCGAGCACCCGGGGAAGACTCCAGGTTCCGGACGGTGAGCGACCGTGTCCGCGCAGGTCCACGGCGAGCACGCGGTGGTGCGGGACGAGGAGCGGGGCCACGGCGGTCCAGTCGGCCAGGGTGCGTCCGGCTCCGTGCAGCAGGAGCAGAGGTGGGCCCTCGCCCCCGTGGTCGTCTACGGCCAGTGCGATGCGGTCTCCGGTCATGTCCTGACAATAAGGCCTCGGGTCAGGGCTCCAGGAGCAGATTGAGCGTCGGCAACGGGCCTCCCGGGAATTGTTGCAGCCGTCCTCCGACCTCCAGCGGGCCGAGGTCGATGACCGCCCAGCCCACGCGGTCGGCGAGTCGGGTGACGCGCTCGTTGGCGCCGGCGTGGTTGCCGGACAGGAAGATCACCCGTCGTCCGACGAACGTTCGGGGGTCCGAGCCGAGGACCGCCGGTGTCAGCGTGTTGAATGCCTTCACCAGGCGGGCTCCGGGCACGAGTTCGGAGACGACCTCGCTGGAGGTACGGCCGCCGAGGTCGGCGGCCTTGAAGTCGGGCGGGCCCAGCGGGTTGGTGGTGTCGATGACGATCCGCTCCTGCCAGTCGGGCACGTCCGCCGCGGCCACCGCCTCGCGCAGCCGCCGCCACGGTACGGCGAGGACGACGATCTCCTCGCCGGCCGACTCGGCGACGGTGGCGGCTTTGAGCCCCGGCCCCATCGAGGAGGCGAGGCCCCGCAGCGACTGGGGGCCACGACTGTTGCTGATGACCACCCGCTCACCCGCGGCCAGTAACCGGGACGCGAGGGCCTGCCCGATGGCTCCGGCCCCGATGATTCCGATGGGCATGACGTGTCCTCTTCCTCTAGGTCCGCGCGACTACTACAAGAGGTGCCATGCAGCATCGCGCCGCAGGTTACAGCGGCGCGTCTGTCAGATGACCGGACTCGGGCCGCGGCGCGATCGCGTCGTGTGGCCTTGACGCGGACTTTGTCCAGAGGCTTTGATCGTGACGTGCCGAGGCGTGCCGCCCGGCACCCAGAGGTGCGCCCAGCCGGTAGCGAACACGGTTCAAGTCCGGCCCAAGTCGCCAGGATCGCGAAAGCGTCCGAGGCGGGGCCGTACTCGCGATTGATGGAGTGGACATGCCCGTCACGCGTGCGCCCCGCGTCGGAGTTCTCGGCGTGGCCGCCGCCCTGCTGGCGCTCGTGACGCTGGTGGGCTGTACGTCCGAGCCGGACGAGGGCGGGCCGTCCCGGAAACCCACGTCCTCCCAGGCCGCCTCGACGGCCGTGAAGCTCCCCCCGCTCCACGCGGGCTTCGACTACCAGATCGGCGGCGTCTATCCGCCGCCGTCCGGTGTCCGCATCGTCAGCCGCGACCGTGCGGCGGCGCCCGCGCCCGGGCTCTACAACATCTGTTACGTCAACGCCTTCCAGGTCCAGCCGGGCGAGCAGCGGCAATGGCCCGCCGACCTGCTGCTGCGGGACGCGCGGGGCGAGGTCGTCGTCGACCGCACCTGGGACGAGGCGCTCCTCGACATCGGCACCCCGGCCAAGCGCAAGCGGGTGGCCGCACGGATCAACCAGTGGATCGACGGCTGCGCGGACAGCGGATTCGACGCGGTCGAGCCGGACAACTACGACAGCTACACCCGCTCCCAGAATCTGCTGACCGCGGACGACGCCACCGCGTTCATCACCCAGCTCTCGGCGCGCGCGCACTCCCGCGGGCTGGCCATCGGGCAGAAGAACACCGCAGAGTTGGCCGGACTCAGGTCGAGGGCCGGTCTCGACTTCGCGGTGGCGGAGGAGTGCGGTGAGTACGACGAGTGCGGCACGTACGCGAAGGCGTTCGACGACCGGGTGGTCGTCATCGAGTACACCGACAGCGGACTGCGCAAGGCCCTTGCGGGCTACGGCGATCGGCTGAGCGTCGTGCGCCGGGATGTGCTGGTGTCGACGCCCGACAGCGCGGAGTATGTGCGCCGGACCCGCTGACCGGGTCGGATGCCGCCGGATGAACGGGTTTGTGTGGGGCGAACGTAACAAAGGGTATGTCGACGTCCATGGCCGACCGACAGGAAGTCCGCCCGCTGACGAGCTCCGGCGAGCCGCCGGGGCGGTTCGCCGGGCTCCGGCAGCACCGGCGCCGGCTGTTCTTGTCGGTCGTGATCGCGCTGCTGGCCCAGATGGCGGTAGCGATGGTCACGACGGCCGTGCGTCAGACCCCGACGATCGACGAGCCGGTGTATGTGGGCACGGCCGTGGTCCACGTCCGCGAACACAGCCTGCGCTACAACCCCGAGCATCCGCCGCTGGGCAAACTGATCATCGCGAGCGGGCTGGTGTTCGCCCACCCGCGCCTCGACGCCCACTTCACGGGCGGTCAGACGGCGCTCGGACGGAGCGTGCTGTACGAGTCGGGCAATGATCCATGGCGGGTGATGCTGTGGGCGCGGCTGCCGGTGATCGTGCTGACGCTGCTGTTCGGTCTGGTCGTCCTCACGTTCGCCCGTGAACTCGCCGGCCGCGTGGGCGGGTTGGTGGCGCTCGCGCTGTACGCGTTCTCGCCGGACATCATCGCGAACGGATCACTGGCCACGCTCGACATGCCGGCGGTCGGTTTTCTGCTGACGTCGGTGTGGCTGGTGTGGCGGGCCCGGCAGCGGCGGCCCCTCCTTCACCTCTCGCTCGCGGGAGTGGCGCTCGGCGCGGCGATCGCCACCAAGATGAGCACCTTGCCGGGGGTTCCGGTGCTGCTGATCCTGGCCGTCCTCGCCTTCTGGTCCTTCCGGCGTGCCCGCCACGCGGGTGACCTCGGCCCGCGTGCGCGACGGCGGCTCGCCGGGCTGGGTATCGCGGTGGCGTCCGGCATGGGGCTGCTGGCCCTCGCCGTGGTGTGGGCCACCTACCTCGTCGTCGACCCGCAGCTGCGCTGGACGCCGCCCGCCAACCTCCCGGCCGTGCACGGTCTGCGCGGGCTCGTCCTCGACCGGCTGCCCTTCCCGAGGCCGTACCGGGACGGGATGCGCATCCAGTTCGGCTTGGAGAACGCCACCTGGGGAGGCTTTCTCTTCGGCAGGCTCTACCACGGTTCGCTCTGGTACTACCTGCCGGCCGCGCTGCTGGTGAAGACGCCGCTCGGCATGCTCGCGCTCTGGGCGGCCGGCGGGGTGGCGATGGCGGCCGTTCCCCGGCTGCGGCCCGCGAGCGTCCACATCCTTCTCCCCCCGGCCGTACTGCTGGCTGTGGCCATGAGCGGATCCCGTGACCTCGGCGTTCGGTACGCCCTTTTCATCCCGGTTTTCCTGGCGGTCGCCGCGGCCGGGGTCCTCGCCCTTCGACAACGCTGGGCCCACACCGCCGCGGCGGCGCTGGTCCTGTTCGTCGCGGTCAGTTCGCTCCGCGCGTTCCCGTACTACCTGCCGTACTCCAACGAGACGTTCGGCGGTCCGTCGAAGACCCATCTGCGTCTGCACGACTCGAACGTCGACTGGGGACAGGATCTGGGGCGGCTGGCCGACCGCCTGGACGAGCGGTATCCGCACGAGCGGGTCTGGCTCGTCTACAAGGGCAGCGGTGTGCCGTCGTACTACGGAATCGAAGCGGCCGATCCGCGCAAGGCACCGCCGAGCGAGGTGCACGGGCTGCTCGTCGTCTCGGACACCTCCGCCGCGAAGGCCGACGGCCGGCTGGCGGCGCTGCTCGAGGGCAGTACGCCGGTCGACGAGGTCGGCCATTCGATCACGATCTACCGTCGGCCGTAGCGAGCAGGTCCAGCGCCCGCTCCCAGCGGAACTCCTCGCGGCGGCCGTCCTCCCGTGGCTCCCCGGAGTAGCGGTCACCGAACCGGACACCCATACCGCGCAGGCGGTCGACGCTCGCACGGTAGGCGGGGTGGGCCGCCAACGCGTCGCTCACACAGGGCAGTAAGGCGATCGGGACACCGAGGCCATATGCCTCGCACAGGGTGCCCAGGGCGAGCGTGTCGGATATGCCGGCCGCCCACTTGTTGACGGTGTTGAAGGTGGCCGGAGCGAGGGCCACCGCGTCGGGGGCGGGGAAGGGGCGCGGGTCGCCCGGGGATCTCCAGGCGGACCGGATCTGTCGGCCGGTCTGCGCCGCCACGGCCGTCGCGTCGAAGAAGCCGAGCCCCTGCGGGGTGGCGATGACACCGACCTCCCAGTTCCGCTTCCGCGCCGCGGTGATCAGTTCGCCGACGTCCTGCGCGATGCCCGCGGCGCAGACGACGAGACAGAGGAAGGGCTTGACGGCGGGGGCTTGCTCGGCGTGTTCGGTCACGCGGGCACCCTGATGAACCGGGAAGGCGCCCCGCGCTCGGCGGTGTGGCGCGGGCACGGTGGCTGACGGCGGGCGCGGTTCGCCGCGCCCGCCCTGGTCAACGGATCAACGTGATCGCGGACCCCGTACGCCTACGCCGACTCGGTCCGGCCGTTCCCTGTGAGTGACCGTCGGGGCTCGGCCCGTCACGTCTCGGCGACGGTGATGGCGCCCACCGGGCAGGCTCGGGCGGCCTCCCGGACGAGCGGGTCGCCGCCGCCGTCCTCCCGGCCGGGCAGCAGCGCGCTGAATCCGTCGTCGTCCTGGGTGAAGACATTCGGTGCGGTCAGCGCGCACTGTCCCGCGCCGATGCAGACGTCCCGGTCGATGGAGATCTCGATAGTCATGGCCGCAGCCTCTTACCAGGTCACGGGGAGTTCCAGCATCCCCTGGATCGTGTCGCCGGCTTTGAAGGGGATGTCCTCCGCCCGGGCGGCAAGGCGCAGCCCGGGCAGCCGGTCGAAGAGGGCGAGCAGGGCGATCTCCATCTCGGCGCGGGCGAGGTTCTGGCCGAGGCACTGGTGGATGCCGAAGCCGAACGCGACGTGGTGGCGGGCCGAGCGGCGCCAGTCCAGGGCGTCCGGCTCGGGGAAGGTGTCCGCGTCGCGGTTGATGACGGAGGTGGAGAAGACGACGCCCTCGCCGGCCCGGATCGTCGTCCCGGCCACCTCGATGTCCTCGGTGGCCACCCGCAGCAGCCCGTCCGCGATGGAGAGGAAGCGCAGCAGTTCCTCGACGGCGGCGGACATGAGGGTCGGTTCGGCGCGCAGTTCGGCCAGCTGCTCCGGGTGCGTCAGCAGCGTGAACGTGCCGAGCGAGATCATGTTCGCGGTCGTCTCGTGCCCGGCGACCAGGAGAATCAGCGCCAGGTCGATCACCTCCCGGCGGTCCACCGTCCCCTCGCGCAGCTGTTCCTGGACGAGTTCGTCGAGGAGGCCGTCTCCCGGATCCTTCCGTTTGCGGTCGATCAGCGAGCCCAGGTACCCGTGCAGTCGGTCGCGCGCGTCCTGGGTGTCCGCGACGGTGCCGCGCAGCACCCTGCGGGACTGTTCCTCGAAGAAGTCGTGGTCGGCGTACGGAACACCGAGCAGATTGCAGATCACCATCGAGGGCACAGGCAGCGCGAAGGCGCTCACCAGCTCGGCGGGCGGGCCCTGCTTCTCCATGGCGTCCAGCAGCCGGTCCACGGTCTCCTGGATGCGCGGGCGCAGGGCCGCGGTCCGCTTCAGGGTGAAGCTCGGGACCAGCATGCGGCGTTGGGTGTGGTGCGCCGGATCGTCGAGCCCGAGCAGTGCGACGCGCCGGTCGCGGACTCCGGCGAGCCGCTCCGTGATCATCGGGAACGCCGGGCTGGTGCGGTCGGACGACAATCGGGGATCGGTGAGGAGTGCACGGGCGGCGGCATGCCCGGTGACGACCCATACGCCGCGCCCGTCGAACAGGGAGATCCGCGACAGGGGGCGGGCCGCGCGCAGAGCGTCATAACCGGTGGGCGGGTGGTAGGGACACGTACGGTCCTGGGGGAAGGCGACGGGTTCTGTCATGAGTGACCTCGCAGACGACGGTTCCCTCTTGCTTATCTTTCCGACCTTTCGCACCTTTCATACCTTTTTCTGATCCTACTCCCCATTAGATGCCCCAGGCATCTATAGGGCCACGTAAAGTTCGGCCAGATGGGCCGGAGAGGCGATCTGGCCGAACGCCGTTGCCCGTGGGGACTGCCGCCGAGCTCCTACGGGCCGATGTGATCGCGCGGTGACACGCGGATGGCTCGATCCCCTGCTCCCGCCGCTGTGAACGCCTGGCTCCCGTGACTCGTCGGCGTCCCCGAAATTCGGTTGCCCGGGCAGATCCTCGGGCCCCAGGATCTACCCATGTCCACGATCGAAGCCTTCCTGCCGCCGACCTTCACCGCCGTTCGTCCGGTGCGGGTCCAGCAGCAGCCCGGCCGACCGCAAAGGCCCGAGCTTCCCGGGTCATGACGGCCGCGCTCGTCGCGGGGCTCCTCGCGGGCTTCGGCATCGCCATCCCCGTCGGAGCGGTCGGGACCTACCTCGTCTCCCTCAGCGCGCGCACGTCCCTGCGGATCGGCGGGTGCGCCGCGCTCGGCGTCGCGACCGCCGACGGGCTGTACGCCCTGGTCGCGGTGGTCGGGGGTACCGGGCTCGCGACCGTGCTGCAGCCTGTACTCGTGCCGCTGCGCTGGGCCGCCGGGCTGGTACTGGTGGCGCTGGCGGTACGGGGCGCGGTCACCGCGTGCCGGCAGTACCGCGAGCGGCGGCTCGCCGCCCGGTCCGGCCGGGATCCCGAGCGCCCGGCGCGGGCGTTTCTGACGCTGCTGGGGATCACCCTGCTGAATCCCACCACCGTCGTCTACTTCGCCGCGTTGGTCCTGGGCAGCCGGACGGCCGAGGCGGTGCGGCCCCTGGAGCAAGGGGTGTTCGTCCTCGCCGCGTTCGTCGCGTCCGCGAGCTGGCAGTTGCTGCTCGCCGGGGGTGGAGCGCTGCTCGGCCGAGCGCTGACCGGCCACCGGGGGCGACTGGTCACGGCGCTCGCGGCCGGCGTCGTGACCATGGTGCTCGCGGTGCGGATGCTCCTCGCGCCGCAATGAGTGGAGCCGGCGGGAGCCACCTGGGGATGAGCCGTGAGCGGGCGCCGGGCCGACGCACCCGGCGCGCGCTCACACCTCGAACGCGCGAGCCACGGCGAGGCTGTCCTCGTACACGTGATGCCGTACGACGAGCCCGTCCTCGACCGTCAGGTGGAGAGCGAACCGGGCGCGATAGGCGCGCCCGGTCTCCCGAGCCGTCTGCCGGATCTCACCCAGCACGACGGCGTCGCCACCGTCGACGAGAATCCGCTCGATCTCGGTGGCCGCGCTACCGGGCACATGGTGCGCGCCGAGTTCGCGGTAGTGGGCGGCGGCATCGGCGCGCGTGGACCGGTGGCGGATCCACGGCGTTTCGGCACGCCCGTGCTCGTCCTGCGGCCAGCTCAGTTTCCAGTCGCCCCGCTCGGCGTACAGTTCGGCGATCCGTTCGGGGTCGCCGGCGCCCATCCGGCGCAAGAGTTCCTCGACCACGGCGCGCGTCGTCGTCGCGCGGTCGGTGGGAATGGGCATGGGGGCCGCCCCTCTGTTGTGTCGTGTCTGTCATCTTTACTGCGCGGGAACCGTTCCACCGTGCCAGGAGTCCACCCTCGGCGGCGATGACGCGCGAGGTAATGGTGTGGATGAATTGCCTGGGCTTCGGTGTTTGAATCAGGCGGAGACAACACCGGTACGACGTGACGATGGGACGGCAGTCATGCCTCTTGAGGGTGAGTACGAACCCAGCCCGACACAGTGGGTACGCGAGCAGGTGGAGTTGTACGAGAGCTCCGGCGGCACCAAGGGAAATACGCTGATGGACACGGGCCTCCCGGTCATCATTCTCACGACCCGCGGCGCCAAGAGCGGCAAGATCCGCAAGACCCCGCTGATGCGCGTCGAGCACGACGGACGCTACGCGGCGGTGGCCTCGCTCGGCGGTGCGCCCAAACACCCCGTCTGGTACCACAACGTGAAGTCCGACCCGCACGTGGAGCTCCAGGACGGCCCCGAACGCCGGGAACTGAGGGCCCGTGAGGTCACGGGCGAGGAGAAGGCCCAGTGGTGGGAGCGCGCGGTCGCGGCGTATCCCCCGTACGCCGACTACCAGAAGAAGACCGACCGGGAGATCCCCGTCTTCGTGCTGGAGCCGACCGACTGACCGGCACAGGCGCATGACGGCGGCCCGTGCGGAATCCCGTGGAAATTGCCACGCATGATCCGCGGTACGACGGGCACCCGTGCCTCAGGCCCCGCCGCGTCCCCCCGTCGCGGCGGGGCTTCCCGCTGCCGCGGCCCCTCAAGTGGCATGACTGCCAGGGCCACAGGGGCATGACTCCTATCACCGCGGAGGGCTCGGCGCCGCCGACCTGAGCGAAGAAGGAGACCCAGGTGTCCAAGAAGCGGAAGAAGCTCAAACTCCCCCTCGCCTACAAGCCCCTCGGCTTCGCGCTGAGCTGGGCGAGCGGCGCCGCGGCCGGGCTGGCCTTCCGGGCGACCTGGAAGGCGATACGCCACGAGGAGGACGCGCCCGACGCACTGGACAAGGACCGCGGCTGGGGCGAGGTGCTGCTCGCGGCGGCTCTCCAGGGCGCCTTGTTCGCCGTCGCCCGCAGCGTGGCGGATCGCGCGGGCGCGAAGGCCGTCGAGCGTTCGACGGGTAGGTGGCCGATATCCGACAAGGGCGACAAGGGTGGCGGCAAGGACTGAGGCAGGTCCGGCCCGGTGGCCGGCTGAAGGCGGAGCCAACCCGGCTACCGGCCGACGGCGGAGCCAACCCTGCTGCCGACCGAAGGCGGAGCCAACCCGGCTACCGACTGAAGTCGGGTTCAGCCCTGCCAGGGCCTCCCGGCCGGTTCAGCCCGGCTTCGGCGCCATGGTGGGCCTGAGGCGCAGGGTGAAGGAGTGCCCCGCCGGGTCGGCGCAGCCCCGCTCCTCGAACGGGCTCGCGACGTCCTTCGTGTCGAGGGGGCGCCCACCGAGGCCGACGACCCTGCGTTCGGCCTCGTCCAGGTCCGCCACGTGGAAGTCCAGGTGGACCTGGAGGGAGTTCTCGGGTCGCGGCCAGCTCGGCGGCGTCGCCTTCATGTCCCTGCGGAACGCCATCCGCGTCCCGTCGGCGGCCCTGATCTCCACGCGGTTCGCGGTCACGTCCGTCTCGTCCGCCTCGAGCAGCTCCTTGTAGAAGGCGGCGAGCTTCTCGGGCTCGGCGCAGTCCAGCACCACGACGCCTGCCAGTACCAGTGCCATGCTTCCTCCGTACGGGGTCCGTGGCGCGGGCGGCTCCACCACCTGCTGCCCTGGCCCTCCCGGGTACCCCGTCCCACGGAATCAGTCGTCCACGAGCCATACGCCGTCGCGCAGGAGATCGCGCCCGGTGAGCTCATTGGCCTCGCGCCACGCCTGCACCCGCAGCGGGGTGACGCGGAAGTAGAGGTAGGCGGTGGTGAGTCGACGCGGATCGAAGCCGGTCTTCTCGGCGAAGGCGTCGCCGACTCCGTCCGGCAGCTCGGCGGGCTCCAAGGTCTCGACCGAGCCCTCGACGAGGACCACGTCGCGGGTCGGCCCGATGCCCAGGCGCACCTTGCCGGTCACGCGCAGATTGTGGCCCGTGGGACTTGCGGCCGGAGTGGCCATCAGAATGGTCCTCCCGTCCCAGAGGAAGGACAGGGGGATCAGATACGGCACTCCTCCTTCGTCGTCGGCCGTGGACACCCAGGCGTCTTCGTCGTTCTCCAGTCGGTGCAGAGTGTCCTGCTTGCGTTGCTTGGGGGTGCGGGCGGGCGGCGGGGTCATCTTCGGACAGCCTCCTGTCGAAATGTCATGTGTCGTCATACGAAGAAGCACGAAGAATTGCACTGGACACACCATCCGGCGGTCAACCCGACTGCCGTCACCGCTGGTTGATCGCTTCGAGGCGGTCCGCCGCCGCGGACAGCAGTATGTCGAGTGCCGCCGGGTAGACGCTGCGCCGCATGTCCGCCACCAGGTGCCGGGCCGTCGCGGCGATGCGCGGTTGCGTGTCGGCGGGCAGTCGGCCGGTTCCGTGCCACCAGTGTCCAGCTGATGCTGGACGGGGTCGCCGAGAACGGCACCGCCGCCCTGCTCGACCCCTATCTCGACAAGTGCGGCTGCGACACGGCCAGTCGGGGCGCCACGTCGCGGTCAACCGAGTGGAGGCGGGCGGGTCGGGTCCGGTGTTCCTGCCCGCCGAGCGCATCGGACTGACGGCCGCCCTGACGGCGTACACGGCGGGGTCGGCGTACGCGAACCACCTCGACGACACCGGGAGCGTTCGAGTGGGCGCTGGCGGATCTGGTGGTGCTGGACCGCGACCCGTATGCCGGGCCGTCGGAGGAGATCGCCCGGGCGAAGGTCGCGCTGACCTATGTGGGGGCGAGCGCGTGTACGCGGCGCCCGACGCCTGACACCACTGGGCCCGTAGCACCCGGCTTCACCTGCGGCGGGGCAAGTTGAGTGGCCGTACGCGCGAACTCACACCTGTCACTCGCGTTGCGGTTCTCACACCATAGATCGTTTACGTTCTGGGCAGTCTCGAAGCGTACTTGAGTCGTCAACTTCCGGCTCAAAACGTGCAGTTCGGGTCAATGGGCGTCACTTTCGATCGCCCATACGCAGGGGCGGGGGCCTGTGAAACGTCGCAAGAGAGGACGCCAATGCCGCAGGACGTCAGGTTCGACCTCCCCTTCCGGACCCCGGTCAGCGACCACCTGGAGTATGCCCGGGAGCGCCATCTGCGCTGGGTGTGGGAGATGGGACTGGTACGCAGTCAGGCCGGGTTCGAGGAATACCAGTCCTGGGACCTGCCCCAGGCGGCGGCACGGACCTACCCCTACGCCTCGGCCGACGACATGGTCGTCCTGATGAACTGGTTCTCCCTGGCCTTCCTGTTCGACGACCAGTTCGACTCCGGACAGCCCGACCGCGCGGACCGCGTGGCGGAGGTCGCCCGGGAGCTGATCGCCACCCCGCTGCGTCCCGCCGGGACCGCTCCCCGGGTGGTCTGCCCGATCACCGTGGCCTGGGCCGAGGTCTGGGACCACCTCTCGGACGGCATGTCCCTGACCTGGCGGACGCGGTTCGCCGCGTCCTGGGGGCGGTTCCTCGTCGCGCACACCGAGGAGGTGGACCTCGCGGCCCGGGGCCTGGCGGGCACGCTCGGCATCGAGGAGTACGCGGAGTTCCGCCGCCGCACGGTGGGCATCCACCACAGCATCGACGCGGGTGAGCGCAGCCGCGGCTTCGAGGTGCCGCCGCAGGTGCAGGCGCACGAGCTGATGGTCAGGATGCGGGATCTGGCCGCGGACACCATCGGGTTCATGAACGACATCCACTCCTTCGAGCGCGAGAAACGCCGCGGGGACGGCCACAACCTGATAGCCGTGCTCCACCGTGAGCGCGGCTGCGGCTGGGAGGAGGCCGCCGCGGAGGCGTACCGGATGACCAAGCACTGCCTCGACGAGTACCTCGAACTCGAGGCGCGCGTCCCTCAGATGTGCGAGGAACTCGGACTCGGCGCCGAGCAGCAGGCCCAGGTGCGGATGGGCGTGGAGGCAATCCAGCACTGGATCAACGGCAACTACGAGTGGGCGCTGACCTCGGGCCGGTACGCCGCCGCGAAGGAAGGACCGGCCGCCACCGCCGAGTTGGCCGGCAAGGGGTCGCTGGACGATCTGCTGGCCGTGTGATCCACGCTTTCTGCCCGGCCGGGAGGTCCCGGCCGGGCAGAAAGTGCCGCACTACGGCGATCCGCTGACGCTCACACCCCAGCGGGGGTCGCCGCGAACTCGACCGGGAGACGGTCCAGGCGTGCCTCCCAGGTGGAGGCGGTCGAGGTGAGTTCGTCGGCCGGCACGGCCAGGCGCAGCCCCGGCAGCCGGTGCACCAGGACATCGACGGCCGTCTCGATGATGGCCTGGCCGATGTTCTGCCCCGGGCACTCGTGCGCACCGCCGCTGAACGCGAGATGCGACTGGTTGCCCTGGACGGAGACACCCGCGTCGGGCCGGATCTCCGGGTCGAGGTTGCCCGCGGTGAGCCCGAGCACCAGCAGGTCGCCTTCCTTGATGTGATGGCCCGCGAGCTCGAGATCGCCTGCGGCGAAACGCCCCGGAAGCACAGCCAGCGGGGGGGTGTTCCACATCACCTCCTCGACGACCGCGGAGACGTTGAGCTGTCCGCTCACCAGTCCCGCGAGCCGGGAGGTGTCGGTGAGGATCAGCTGCAGCACCCGGGCCAGCAGATTGCTGGTGGTCGTGTGTGCGGTGATCAGCACCAGGCGCAGGTGGCTGAGGACCTCGTCCTCGTCCAGGTCCGCGTGATGCCCGATCAGCCCGGTGGTGAAGTCGGGTCCGGGCTCGACACGCTTGCGCTCGGCGAGTTCCCCGAGGATGCGCATGATGCGGTCGTTGTGGGCGAGGGCGTCCTCACCACCCTTGATGACCTGGGCGCAGGAGACGGCCAGATTGCGCCCCTCGGCCGCCGGAAGCCCGAACAGCCTGGTCAGGACGAGCATCGGCAGGTACTCGGCGTAGTCGCCGACCAGGTCGGCGCTGCCCGCGTCGGCGAACGCGTCGATCTGCTTGTTCGCGAAGTGCGTGACATGGCGCCGGATGCCGCGCCCCGCGACGGTCTGAAGGTTGTCGGTGACCGCGCCGCGCAGCCTGCGGTGCGGCTCGCCGTCCTGGGACACGCAGTCAGGGCGCCAGCCCAGCATGGGGATCAGCGGTGAGGTGGCCTCGACGCGTCCTTCCTTCCAGTCCCGCCAGATGCGCGAATCCCGGCTGAACTGGCGGGGGTTGTCGAGCACCCGCCGGTTCTCGCGGTAGCCGAGGACCAGCCAGGCGGGGACGTCACCCTCGAGGAGTATCGGGGCCACCGCCCCGTGCTCCTTGCGCAACTGCGTGTAGATGCCGTGCGGGTCGGTCGCCACCTGGGTCCCGTACAGCCGGGTCAGGCCGTCGGCGTCGCCGTGTGCGACGGGGCAGCCGCGCGGGGCGTCAGGGCCGTTTAAGGGCTGGTCGTTCATCGGGGCTCCAGAGCGACGGCAGAGCGTTCCTGCAGATGACGTATCAGCGCGATGAGGACGTCACGGCTGGATCCCCGGTCCCGGGCGTCGCAGGCCACGATCGGGGTGTGCGGGGAGATGTCGAGGGCGTCGCGAATCTCTTCGATCGGGTGTTCCTGGGAGTCCGGGAAGACGTTCAGGGCGATGACGAAGGGGACGTCCTGCCGCTCCATCTCCTCGATGGCCCGGAAGCTGGAGGCCAGCCGGCGGGTGTCCACCAGGACCACCGCCCCGAGGGCGCCCTTGAACAGACCGTTCCACAGGAACCAGAACCGCTCCTGGCCCGGTGTCCCGAACAGGTACAGCACCAGCTCGTCGTTGATGCCGATCTTGCCGAAGTCCAGGCTGACGGTGGTCTCCGTCTTGTCCGCCACGCCGATCAGGTTGTCGACGTCGGCGCTGGCCTGGGTCAGGGTCTCCTCGGTGGTCAGCGGCTTGATGTCGCTGACGGAGCGCACCATGGTGGTCTTTCCGGTGCCGAATCCGCCGGCGATCATCACCTTCACCGAGCGGGTGCCGCCGTCCGACCCCCGGTCGGGATGGTCAAAGCCTTTGAAGTCCACTGAGTACCTCCTCAAGGAGCGCGAGGTCGGGCCCGCGGCCGGCGCCTGACGCCGGGATGGGATTACGGGCTTCGACGCGGCCTGCGTCCAGCAGATCGGCCAGGAGCACCGCGAGAATGTTGAAGGGCAGTCCGAGGTGGGCGCCGAGTTCGGCCACCGACAGCGGATCGCGGCAACGCCGGATGATCTCCTCGTGTTCGTGCTGCATGCCCGGGACGGCAGCGGCGCGGGAGACGATCAGGGTCGCCACGTCAAGACTCGACGCCGAACCGCCCGGTCCGCTGCGCCCACCGGTGAGGACGTAGTAGCGCTCGAGACCGGACGGGTCCGTGTGCCGGCGGGGAGCACTCATCCAGAGTGCTCCTCCAGGCGCGGAGTGGTGCCGAGGAGCTCACCCATCCTGCGGGCCAGATCCCTCATCTGGTGGCCGAGAAGACCCTGGTCGAGGCCTTCCTTGGCGAGCACTCCGAGGTACGTCTCCACGCCGGCCCGCACCACGAACAGGTGGCCGCCGTCCACCTCGATCATCGCGAGCCGCAGCTGCCCGGCGTACTGGGGGAACTGCTCGGCCACGGGCTGGGCCAGCGCCTGCAGACCCGCGACCACGGCGGCGAACCGGTCCACGTCGTCGGGGTCGTCGGCACCGTAGGAGGTGATGGCCTTGCCGTCACTCGACGCCACGAGGGCGAAGCGGATCTCCTGGATGCTCTCCGTCAGGTCGCGGAGCGCCCAGCTCACGTCGGTTCCCTGTTGCGTCATGTGGACTTGTCGCTCTCTTCAGTGCGGTGCTCGTTGAACTCGCGTCCGGCGGTCGTCCCGCCAGGGGCTGCCGCTTCGCGGTCCGCGGTCGTGCCAGGCGGCGGGGTGCTCTCCCGTCCGGCGGTGGCAAAGGCGGCGAGGCCGGCGAAGGACGCGTCGGGCGGCACGGCGGCCACGGTCTCCTCGGTGCGCTCGACAGCCCTGGGCCGCGGCTCCGACGTGTCGCCCCGCCTGCTGCGGCGCCGAGGCAGTCCACCGGGAGTGGTGTCCACCGCTTCCGCACCCTCCGCGGGCGCGGCCTGGACCGGCTCGGGACTCGGCGCGCTCACGGCGGCCGGGGCCGGCTCGGTGACGGCGGCGGGCAATGGGCTGAAGTACTTGTGCGGTACGACCACGACCACCGAGGTGCCGAGCCAGGGCGAGTCCGCGAAGGTGACCCGGATGCCGTAGCGGCGTGCCAGGGCGCCCACCACACGCAGGCCCAGGTTGGCGTCCTCCGACACACCGCCGAGGCCGGGGCCGGTCACGGTGCCGGCGAGGGACTGCTCCGCCTCGCGCTTCTTCTCCTCGCTCAGGCCCTTGCCCGCGTCCTGGATCTCGATGCCGACGCCGTTGGGGACCTCCTTGCCGGAAACGACCACGGGCTCGGTGGGCGGCGAGTAGCGCGCCGCATTGTCCAGCAGGTGCGCGAAGATCAGCGTGAGGTGATCCACCAGGCCGCCGTCGACGCCGAGTTCGGGCAGATGGCGAAGCTGGACGCGGTCGAAGTCCTTGATCCGGCCGATACCGCCGCGGACCACGCTGAGCAGTCGCTGCGGCTCCTGCCACTGACGTCCGGGCCGGTCCGAACCGCCGAGCACGCCGATGCTGGCGGCGAGACGGTCGGCGGGGCCGATCTCCTGGTCCAGTTCCATCAGGCCCCGGGCCACCGCGGGCAGTCGCCCGTGCTCGCCCTGCATCTCGTGCAGCCGCCCACGCAGCTTGCTGGTCAGCACGTGGATGCGGCTGCCGATACTGATCACGGCCTGCTCGGCCGAGGTGGAGCGGTTGAACTCCTCCTCCACGCCGATCAGCGCGGTCCTGAGGACCTTGCGCAGCTCGGCACGCAGCTCGGGGCTCGCGTCCGTCTCCTGGGCGACCTCCGGCAGGATGTCGTCGATGGCTTCGCCGTCCCGCAGCCGCTCGAGCGCCTCGGGCAGATAGGTGTCACCAAGCCTGCCGACGACGGCCTGCTGGACGGCGAGTTGCTCCTGCCAGACCTGGGTCCGCGCGGCAAGTCCGGTCTCGTAGGCCTCGGTCTGCTCGACGACGCGGGCCTCGTAGGCCTCCATCTGTTCGGCGATGCGCGCCTCGTAGGCCTCGGTCTGCTCGACGATCCGTGCCTCGTAGGCGGCCGTCTGCTCCGCCAGCCGGGCCTCGAAGGTCTTGGCCTGTTCGGCCAGCTGTCCGTCCAGGGCGGAGCGCTCGGCCGCGAACTTCCGCTCCAGGCCGGACACATGCTGCTGCCACTGCTGGGAGTGCTCGGCCTGCGAGTTGCGGAAGTCGCCGCTGGTACGGCGCAGTTGGGACTGGGTGCGGACGAGGAGCCGCACACAGACGGCGCCGGCCGCGGTGGCCGCGGCACCGGCGAACGTCGCGGGTATCTGGACCTGTTCTGGTCCCGCGACCGCGGTGACGACGGTTCCGGCACCTAAGGCGAGCGGCATCAGCCACCAGCTGTACCAGGCGACCGGTGCCCGCGCCGCCGGGGGCGGAGTGGCAAGTTCCATCTGCATCCTTCGAAAGCAACACGATCGAACAGAGGGGGGTGTGCAGGCGCCGTACGCGTCGAACACGCAGCGCAGGGCGACCGAGCGTGTTCGGATCAACTCGCAGCGCCGCAGGGGAGCTTATCGGGTCTGTGATCGAAAGGATCAACCACCCTCCGCTTGACGGTGAGTATTCGATCACGCTCCGGCAGGAGTGCTCATATCGATACATCCCTTCACCGTCTCTCCATCACGCGCATGGCGGCGTGATCCAACCGTCGGGGCATGCATGACAGGGCATGGCAGGTTCAGCCCCACTCGTGATGATCTTGAGGAGACGTACAGATGAGCTCCCTGTCGGGTTCCTCCACCGCGGCACCCACCGCGCCCGGCCGACTGCCCTTGATCGGACATGGACACCAACTCGCCCGCCGCCCCCTGGACTTCCTGGACTCGCTGCGCCACCAGGGCAGCGTGGTACGGATCCTGATCGGACCCACCTCCGCCTATGTCGTCACCGACCCCTCCGTCACCCGCAGAGTTCTGGTGACGGAGGTCGACGCCTTCGCCAAGGGCGGGAAGATCATCGACGCGTTGCGGGTGTTCTTCGGCGACGGGCTCGCCACCATCGCCGACGGCGACCTGCACATGAAACACCGGCGCTTGATGCAGCCGATGTTCAACAAGGCGCACATCGCCACCCGGGGCGACGTGATGATCGAGCACGTACGGGCCGCGACCGCCGCGTGGACGCCTGGGACCCCACGCGAGACGTACGAGGACATGAACGACCTCACCCTGTCGACCTTCCTCGTGGCCCTCTTCGGTTCGGGACTGCCGTCCCATGTCGAGGAGGAGTTCACGAGCCTCATGCCGACGATCATGCGCGGCACGATCCGGCAGACCATCCTGCCGGGCTGGGTGACCAAGCTTCCGTTGCCGGCGAACCGGGCGCACGAGCGGCACGTGGCCCGGTTGCGGGCCCTCATCGACCAGGCCATCGACCACCATCGCGCACAGTTGGCGGTCGCCGCACCGGTCGCCGCCGCACCGCCGGCGGGCTGCCCGGCGCACAACGGCGTCGGCCGAACCTCCGAGCAGGCGCCCGGCGGTGGGCTCTTCTCCACCCTTCTCACCGCCGACGACCCGGAGACGGGCCCCCTCTCCCACCAGCAGCTGCAGGACGAGGCGATCACGCTCCTCACCGGTGCCATCGAGACGACGGGCACCACGCTCGCCTGGGCCCTGTACGAGATCAGTCGGAACCCGCGGATCGAGCAACGCCTGCACGAGGAACTCTCCACGGCCTGCGGCGACCGTCCGCTCACACAGGAGGATCTGCCCTCCCTCCCCTACATGCGCAGTGTCCTGAAGGAGACCATGCGCATGTACGGCCCCGCGTGGCTGGTCACCCGTACCACCACGCGCCCGGTGACACTCGACGGGTATCCGATACCCGAGGGCGCGGACGTCGTCTACAGCCCGTACGTCCACCAGCACGACCCCGAGGTCTACGCCGACCCCGCCGCCTTCGACCCGGACCGCTGGGAGTCCGAGCGGGCCAAGGACCTCAACCGCTCCTCGTTCCTCGCCTTCGGCGACGGCCGCCGCAAGTGCATCGGCGAGGAGTTCGCCTGGACCGAACTCCTCATCATCCTCGCCACCGTCCTCCAGCGCTGGCGTCTGACCCTCACTTCGGCTCCCCCGCGCCCGCAGGCCATCGTCACGGTCAAGCCGGACAAGCTGTCGATGACCCCGCACCCACGTACGGCGTAGCGGCGAGGAGCCTCCCCGGCGCTCGGCGCTGCGGGCGCCGGGCGCCGGGCGCCGATGACGGTCACGCTCGGCGGAGCGTGCGGTTGGCGCCCGCGGCGGCCGTCGTCGCGAGCAGCCAGCCCAGGCAGACCAGGACCACGGCCGCCCACTGGAGCCCGCCGCGCGGACTGAACGCCTGCTCCTGCCCGAAGTCGACGAGCGGCAGCACCAGGTCGAAGGTGTAGATGGCCGCCTGGAAGCGGGGCGGCTTGCCGGGGTCGACCGGTTGCGGGGGCCAGCGGGTGAACAGGAGGATCCCGCTGAGCATGATCGCGCACAGCCACCACACGGCACGCATCGGCCGGTAGCCGTAGCCGACGGTGATGTCCTGGAGGTGGCTCCACACGCGACCGGGCCACGGCAGTGTGGTGCGCAGCCGCCGTTGTTTGGCGAGCAGGACGGTGCGGGCGTCGCCGTCGTGGCCATGCAGCCGGTACGCGGCCGCCAGTTGCTCGTACGGCTGCGGGGTGAATCCCTCGGGGTCGCGGGCGAGCAGCGGAAGCCGTTGCGGGGCCGGGAGTTGGGGCAGCAGGCTGTCGTACACCACGCCCTCCATGCGCAGCGCCGTGGGCCAGCGCTCCGGGGTGCCGCTCAGGACGGTCACGCGGGCGTGGCTGAGGTCGACGGTGCCGTGTACGGGCTCACGAAAGCGTATGTCGAGTTCGGAGGCGGTGGAGCGGCGGCTGAGGAGGGCCGGCTGTCCGGCCGGTGCCTCGATGAGTCCGTCCTTGAAGCAGAACCGGCTGCGCACGGTGATGCTGCTCATGGAGAGCCGGCCGCGTGCGGTGAAGCCGTCGCAGAGGTTGAACTCCGCGCCGACGTCTATGCCGTGGGCGCGCAGGGCGGGCTGCCCGTCCTCGGCGGTGAGCGACGCCTCCTCGAAGAGGGCGCCACCGCCCACCCTCGCGTCGCACAGATCGACGGTGCCTTCGGCGACGAGCCCGCCCCGGCAGTTCAAGTCCCCTCCTATGTGCAGCCGGTTGGCCTTGAGTGCCGGCCCCGACGGGTTGCGCAGCTCGGCGCGTTTGAGGACGACGCTGCCGCGTACGGAGGTGTCCCGCAGGTCGGTGCAGCCGTGGACGCGGAGTCCCGAACCGGCTTGGATGTCTCCGCCGACGGTGGCGCACAGCAGTTGCAGCGCGCCTTCGCCGCGGCGGTGGCCGTGCCCGGTCAGGTGGCTGTTCTCCAGGTGCAGGGTGCCGCCGATCGAGGCGCCGTACAGATCCATCGGCCCTCCCACCCGGCACCCGGTGATCTCGCACTGCCGCCCGATCGTGACGCCGACCGCGGAGAGGCCGGGCAGCACGCAGTCGCGCAGCTCCAGGGCGCCCAGGGAGGCGCCGTCGAGACAGGGGGCCTGCTCGAAACGGCAGTTGCGCAGCCGCAGGGTTCCCGCGACGACCGCCTCGGCCAGGTCGAGCCGCCCGGTGATCGTCACGTCCCTGAGCCTCAGCCGCGGCAGGTGACCCGGCTCCGCAGGCGGCGGCGCGTGCAGCAGCCGACGGACGACCGAGGCCCGGACCTCGCCCCCGTCCGCGTACCACTCCCCCACGCGGAAGGCGGCCCACATCCCCCGCTCACTCCCGCTCCACCCACCCGGCGCCAGGCTGCCCGACACGTCAACTCCCCCTCCAGCAACGGAAACCGCTGCGTCACTACCCCGGGGGCGCGCGGGGCAACCGAAGGCACTCCGTGATTTCCTGGACAGACGTCCAGCTATAGTGGACATCCGTCCAGGAAGTGCGGATGAGAACGCGGCAGAGAACGCGGAAGTCGACGAGGAGTTTGCTGACGATGGATACGGTCGCGAACGTGCTGGTGGGCCTGGTGGCCGCACTGCACGCGTACATCCTGGTGATGGAGATGTTCCTGTGGGAGAAGAAGCCGGGGCGTGGGCTGCACGGGTTCGACTCGGAGATGGCCCGCGCGACCGCGCCGATGGCCGCCAACCAGGGGCTCTACAACGGGTTCCTGGCCGCCGGCCTGGTGTGGGGACTGATCGCCGCGGATCCGACCGGCTTTCGCGTGCAGGTGTTCTTCCTGGTGTGCGTCGTGGTCGCCGGGGTGTACGGCGCGGTCACCGCGAATCGCCGCATCCTGTTCGCGCAGGCGCTGCCCGGCGCGCTCGCCCTCGCCGCAGTCCTCGCCGCGCGGTGACGCCGGAGGAACCGCGGGCCGCCCGCACCCGGGAGAAGCTGCGGCAGGCACTCCTGGCGGAGTGCGCCGAGCGCCCGCTGGAAGAGGTCGGCGTCGCCGCGCTGGTGCGGCGGGCCGGGGTGGGCCGGGCCACGTTCTATGTGCACTACGCCGACCTGGAGGCACTGGCCGTCGACGCCTGCGCCGATGTCGTACGAGAAGCAGTGGACGCGCTGCACGCGTGGCGCGGCCGACCCGACCCGGTGTCCGCGCCCGATGCCCTGCTCACGTTCTTCGCCGACCTCGCCCCGAACGCCGCCCTCTACCGCGCGCTGCTGACCCCGGGCGGGGGCGGCCCGCTCGGCCATGTCCTGCACCGGGATCTGCGCGCCCGCAGCCTGGCCGAGCGCACCCTCGTGGGCGCTCCGGACGCCCCGCTGGTCGCCTCCGCCGTCGCCGCCACCTTCGCCGGGGTCCTCGCCGACTGGCTGCACGGTCTGCTCGAGGGCGGCCCCGAGGAAGTGGCGCACCAGGTCTGGCAGTTGCTGGTCGCCCTGCACAGCAGCCGGTGAGCCCTCACTGGCAGGCCACGTAGTCCCTTGTGGCGGGCCACGCCTCCACCCCGTCGGAGGTGCGTACGTACGCCGTCTCCTCGTCGTCCGTCAGCCAGAGCGCCCAGTCCTCGAAGCGGTATCCGGTGTCACGCGCGTCGGCGGGCATGGGCACGTCCCCGTCGTACGCGGAGGTGAGCAGCTCCGTCCCGAGTGCCTCGTGCGGGTCGCGGGCGTACTGCCTGGCGCTCTTGCCCTCGCCCAGGTCAAGGAAGTGCACGTTCTCCCAGCCGCAGTGCTCCGGCCCCGTCGAGCTGCTCACCGTCGTGGTGGGCACACGACGGCCGTCCCGGTCGGTCCAGATCTCGTGCTTGGTGTCGGTGAAGCTCGCCGGGAGTTCGGCCGGGTCGCAGGAGGCGCTGGTCTCCGGGCCCCAACCGGGGCGTTCGGGCTGGTCCTTGGCCACGACGACGGCAACCTTGGTCCGGCCGTCGACGTCGTACGAGAACAGGATCCGGCCCTCTCCCTTGCGCTCCACCCGGTAGCCGTGGTCGGGCAGTTCGGGCTGATACATGTCGAAGTACGCGTTCAGGCCTTCCTCCGGCGTCGCACCGCCGTCGCTCTCGCCCCACCCATCACCTCCGTCGCCCGAGTAGATCCCGCCGTCGCACTCCAGCGCCCGGCCGGCCGCGCCCGAACTCTCCTCGAATTCCCGTGGACTGCCGTCGGCGCTCTCCGTGAACGGCACGTCCAGCGGCCCGGCGTACGGCGTGGCCGGGGGCGTGCCGGTGATCACGAGATCCTCGCGGATCCCGTCGTCGCATCCCAGCACCGTCAGGCCGAGCAGAACCATCGTCGCCACGATCCCCTTGCGCATTCCCACCCCTGTTCTCCGAACGCCGCGTCCCTCCTACGACGCCGGAGTGGCGTTGATCGTTCGGCGGCGAACGCGCCTCAGCGGGCGGCCTGGAACGTACGCCGGTACGCCTGCGGCGAGACGCCGATCGCCGTGTGCAGGTGCTGCCGGAGCGAGGTGCCGGTCGCGAAGCCGACCTCGCCGGCGATCTGGTCCACCGAGAGGTCGCTGGACTCCAGCAGATGACGGGCCCGGGCGACACGTTGCTGAATGAGCCAGCGCCCGGGACTCATGCCCACTTCGTCCTGGAAACGGCGGGCGAAGGTACGTAGGCTCATCCGGGCGTTCCCCGCGAGATCGGTCAGTGTCAGTGGGTCGCCCAGGCGTTCGAGGGCCCATGCCCGGGTCGCGGTCGTGCTCGTCGCCGAAGGTTCGGGCACGGGCTGTTCGATGTACTGGGCCTGGCCGCCGTCTCGCCAGGGGGGCACCACACAGCGCCGGGCCACCTTGTTCGCCAGTTCGCTGCCGTGGTCCTCGCGGACGATGTGCAGACAGACATCGACACCGGAGGCGGCACCGGCGGACGTCAGGATCGTGCCGTCGTCGACGAAGAGCACGTCCGGGTCCAGCGCCACGTGCGGGAACATCCGCCGGAACTGATCGGCCAGCTGCCAGTGCGTGGTCGCCCGCCGCCCTTCCAGGAGACCGGCCGCCGCCAGGACGAACGCGCCCGTGCAGATGGAGACGATCCGGGTACCGGGCCGGATGAGCGCGAGCGCTGCGGTGATCTCCTCGGGGAGCTCCGCGGTGACGTTCGCCGGAGTGATGGGCGCGATCACCACCGTGTCGGCCGTGCGCAGCACCTCGGGGCCGTGCTCGACGGTGACCGAGAAGTCCGCGTTACTGCGCACCGGCCGCCCGTCGACCGTGCAGGTCAGCACCTCGTACCGACCGTCCGCCGCGTCGAAGATCCGGCTGGGGATGCCCAGCTCGAAGGGGTAGACGCCGTCGAGCGCCAGGACCACGACCCGCTCCACATGCCGCATGGCACGATCCTATCGAACATTGGCAATCGTGCCATTTTCTTGTCGGGCGAACTTCGGCAGGCTGGGACACCATGAGCACTGTGAACGCGATGAACACCATGCGAGCCATCAGCCAGGACGTCCTCGGCGGTCCCGAGGTCCTCAAGGAAGTACAGGTGGAGCGCCCCACACCGCGGACGAACGAGGTACTGGTCCGCGTGCGCGCCGCCGGGGTCAACCCGACCGACTGGAAGCACCGCGCCACCGGCGGATTCCTCGGCGAGCCGCCCTTCACCCTCGGCTGGGACGTCTCCGGCGTGGTCGAGGCGACGGGGATCGGCGTCGCCCGCTTCCAGCCCGGGGACGAGGTCTTCGGCATGCTGTCCTACCCCTTCGGACACGGTTCGCACGCCGAGTACGTCACCGCCCCGGCCCGCACCTTCGCGCACAAGCCGGCCGGGATCGACCACACGCAGGCCGGCGCGCTTCCGCTGGTCTCGCTGACCTCGTGGCAGGCCCTGGTCGAGATGGCCGACCTGCGGCCGGGGCAGCGGGTACTGATCCACGCGGCGGCCGGCGGGGTCGGGCACGTGGCCGTGCAGATCGCCAAGGCGCGGGGTGCCTATGTGATCGGCACGGCGAGCGCGGGCAAGCACGACTTCCTGCGCGGGATCGGCGTGGACGAGGCGATCGACTACCGGGAGACCGACTTCGCCGAGGCCGTGCGGGACGTAGACGTCGTCCTGGACACCATCGGCGGCGAGACCACCCTGCGCTCGCTGCGCGTGCTGAAGCCTGGCGGAATCGTGGTCTCGATCCTGCCGGTCGGCTCCGACGAGCTCTACGAGGAGGCCGAGCGACTCGGCGTACGGGCGATCAGGATGCTCGTCGACGCCTCCCACACCGGCATGAAGGCGATCGCGGACCTCGTTGAGGCGGGCAAGCTGCGCCCCACGATCGCCGCGACCTTCCCGCTGGCCGATGCTGCCAAGGCGCACGCGCTCGGCGACACCGGCCGGACGACGGGGAAGCTGGTCCTGGTCGTCGACTAGAACGTGTGGACCAGAAGGTGTGGACTAGAACGTGAGCACGGGCTTGATCGCCTTGCCCGCGCCCATGTCCCGCACCGCCTGCTCGATGTCCGCGAACGGGTAGTGGCTGATCAGGCGGTGCAGTGGGAGCCGTCCCTCCTTGACCAACTGGACCAGGGCGGGGATGAAGGTCTGGGTCTCGCTGTCGCCGAGGGTGAGGCCCTCGATCCGCTTGCCGGGGATCAATCCGTTGACGTCCAGGGCGACTTCGGTGCCGAACGGCGGGGCACCGACCACGACCAGGGTGCCGCGGGCGGCGAGCGCGTCGACGCCCATGCGCAGCACGGCGACACTGCCCGTGGTCTCCACGACGCCGTCGGCGCCCTGGCCGCCGGTGATCCCGGCGAGCGCCGCCACGATGTCGGCCTCGCCGGCGTTCACGGTGTGGGTGGCGCCCAACTCCTTGGCGAGCGAGAGGCGTTCGCCCACCTTGTCGACCGCGACGATCCGCGTCGCGGGGGTGAGGGCGGCGGCCATCACCGCGGACAGGCCGACGGCTCCGGCGCCGAGCACGACGACGGTGCTGCCGAGGCACGGCTTCAGTACGTTCCAGACGGCGCCGACTCCGGTCTGCACCCCGCAGCCGAGCGGGGCGATGGACTCCAGCGGCACGTCCCGGTCGACCTTGACGAGGCTGCGCTGGTCGACCAATGCCCGTTCCGCGAAGGACGACTGCCCGAAGAAGTGGCCGCCGAGCGGCGTTCCGTCGCGGCTGACGGTGCTGGTGCCGTCGGCGCGGCGGCCGCCGATGAGGTTCAGCGGCAGCCAGGTGGCGCAGTAGGCGGGGTGCCCGTCACGGCAGTTGTGGCAGCCGCCGCAGGAGGTGAAGGACAGGACGACGTGGTCACCGGGGGCGACGCCGGTGACATTCGGGCCGACGGCCTCGACGACTCCCGCTCCCTCGTGGCCGAGGACGCCGGGCAGCGGGAAGGGCAGACCGCCGCTCGCCACACCGAGGTCGGTGTGGCACAGACCGGTCGCCACCATACGGACGAGGGCTTCGCCGGGGCCGGGCTCATCGAGTTCCACGTCGGTGAGCGTGAACGGCGCTCCCCCGGACTCGACCACGGCCGCGCGAGTGGTGACGGACATCGTACGAACTCCCATGGTGAGCGGCTCAGTCGAGCGAGACGACGACGGACTTGACCTTGGTGTAGGCGGCGAGCGCCTCGGGCCCGTACTCGCGGCCGAAGCCGGAGTCCTTGACCCCGCCGAAGGGAACCGCGGGGTCGAGCATCGCCCAGTCGTTGATCCAGACGATGCCCGCCTGGAGCCGGTCGGCGACGCGGTGGGCGCGGGCGAGATTGCCGGTCTGGATGCCCGAAGCCAGGCCGTACGGGGTGGAGTTGGCCAGTTCGACGGCCTCGTCCTCGGAGTCGAAGGGCTGGACCGTGAGGACGGGGCCGAAGATCTCCTCCTGGATGACGCGGGAGTCGTCGGACAGGTCGGCGATCACCGTGGGCTGGTAGTAGTAGCCGCCGTTCAGGTCGAGTCGCTCGCCGCCGCAGACGACGCGGGCGCCTTCCTTGCGGGCCAGGTCGACATACTCCTCGACCTTCCGGAGGTGCTTCTCCCCCGCCATCGGGCCGACGACCGTCTCAGGGGCCCGGGGGTCGCCCACCGGAACGCCGGGGACGGCGTCGGCGAGGATACCCAGCAGTGTGCTGTACACCGAGCGCGCCACCAGCAGCCGTGGGCCGCCCATACAGAACTGCCCGGAGTTGAAGACGAAGCCCTTGATGACCGCGCCGACCGCCTTCTCCAGGTCCGCGTCCTCGAAGACGAGGTGGGCCGCGTTACCGCCCAGCTCCATGGTGACGGGCTTGAGCGCCTCGCCCGCGACGCTCGCGGCGTGCCGGCCGACCGCGGTCGACCCGGTGAAGGCGAGCTTGTCGATCCCGGGGTTGCGCAGCAGCGCCTCGCCCGCGACGGGGCCACTGCCGGTGACGACGTTGACGACGCCGTCCGGGACACCGGCGTCCTGGAGCAGCCGGGCCATGTACAGGGCGCTCAGCGGGGTCTCGTCGGCGGGCTTGTGGACCACGGTGTTGCCGGCCGCGAGCGCCGGGGCGAGCTTCGAACTGGACAGGATCAGCGGGAAGTTGAAGGGGGTGATCGCGGCGACGACGCCGAGCGGTCCGCGGCGTGTGTAGGCGAAGGCGTTGAGAGGGGTGTCGCGGGTGGCACCGTCCAGGGTCTGGGCGAGCGCGGCGCAGTACTCGTACTCGTCGGCCGCGGTCATGACGTCGACGGGGCGGCACAGCGCGAGGGGCTTGCCGACGTCGAGGCTCTCCAGGGCGGCGAGTTCGTCGGCGTTCGCGCGGATCAGCTCGGAGACGCGATGCAGCACCCGGCCGCGCTCGCGGCCGCTCATCCTGGCCCAGGGACCGTGATCAAAGGCCTCCCGCGCGGCGCGCACGGCGGCGTCGACGTCGGCCGGGCCCGCCTCCGCGACGGTCGTGACCACTTGGCCGGTGGACGGATCGATCACGTCCGTGCGCGCTCCGTCGGCCGCCTCGCGCCACTGTCCGCCGATGAACAGCCGCCCGGGCCCGCTCTCGAAGGTGGTCGTCATTGCCCACTCCTCAGCCTTGATGCCTGATGCCTTGCTTGACGCCTGATGTCTGACGCTTGATGCCTGATGTGACGCTTGATGCCTGACGCCCTTGATCGCCAAGGTTTCAACCAACAGGATTCCTGTTGGTTCACAGTCTCATTACAGACAGGTTTCCTGTCAATGCCTTAGGCTGATCCCATGGTCGGCACCAAGGCAACGAAAGCACCTCCGTCCCTGCTCTACATGGTCAAGCAGGTGGAGCTCGTCGTACGCTCCCACCTCGACGAATTGGTGAAACCGGCGGGGATCACCGCGTTGCAGTACACCTCGCTCACGGTGCTGGAGCGGCACGACGGACTCTCGGCGGCACAGCTCGCGCGCGACTCGTTCGTGACCGCCCAGTCCATGGCCGACCTGGTGCGGTCACTGGAGAACCGCGGCCTTGTGCGCCGCGAGCGCAATCCCCGCAACCGGCGCGAGTTGCTGATCCTGCTGACCGACGAGGGGCGCGAACTGCTCGGGCGGTTCGCGGAGGCGGTGCGGGAGCTGGAGGAACGCATGGTCCGGGACCTCACGGCGCACCAGACCGACCAGTTCCGCCAGGCGCTTTCCCGGGCGTGGCACGCGTTGTCGTAACCCGCGTATTCGTTTCTCGGGACGACTCGCCGCCCAAATCGAAGACATATGTCAATCGAACATGCTGAAATTCGCTCTAACGAGGGTAGTTTGCAGAGCAGGGAACGGTTGGAGGCGATGTCGTCGTGACACACGGCCCCGCACCGCTCACCCGGCATCTGCACATCCACCGGATGCGGGGTCACACCGTGCTGGAGTTCCACGGGGAGATCGACATCCTCGCGGCGCTGGAGATCACCCCGTATCTGGATTCCGCCACGGGGCACCCGAGGCCGCAGGTCGTGATCGACCTGCGGCCGGCCGAGTTCTTCGACTGCTCGGGGCTGCGCCTGCTGTACCGGGCCAGGCGCCGGGTCCTCGACCGGGGCGGGCGCGTGCACCTCGTCTGCACCGACCCGGTGACGCTGCGCGTCCTGAAGGTGACCGGCCTGGCGCACCTCCTGCCACCCTCGGCATCCCTGGACGAGGCGCTGGGGCAGCCCGAGGCCACGTCGGGCTCGTTCTGATTCGCCAGACACTGAGGAACCGAACAGCTCATGAACAGTTCCGCGGACGACATCATCCGCACGGTGGTCGACACTCTGAAGCAACGAGCCGCAGCTCGAGGAGAAACCGTGCCGGCCCTCGATTCGGTGCGCAACCTTGTCGCGAACGACGAGTCGGACATCGCGATCGACTACCTCATCAACACGGTCAACTCGTTCCGGCTCGCGCTGCGGCAGGACGAGTACGACCGGCTGATGTCGGCGGCCGTCCTGCTGGACTACACGGACTGCGTGACCGACATCGATCCCCGGTTGCTCACCCCCGCATCCGACGACATCTGACGGCCGGGCACCGGTGCTGTCGGGGCCGGGCCCTCGTCATCGGGTGCGCGGGGGAGGACCTGGTGCAGGACGCGACCGTGCGCAACGGCCGCGCGATCATGTCTATTCGCCCCGGGGCGCGTCGAACAGGGCGCTGACGGACTCGCCGTTGTGAATGCGCCGCACGGCCTCCGCGAGCGCCGGAGCGATGGACAGGATCCGCAGCTTCTCGGTGTGCTCCTCGACCGGGACCGGAACCGTGTTGGTGCACACGATCTCCAACACGTCCTCCTGGTCGCTGAGTCGCTTGAGCGCCCCCGCCGCGAACAGCCCGTGCGTGCAGGCGACCCGGATCGAGCGAGGCCCCAACTCCCGCAGTCGCTGCAGAAGTTCGAGGACCGTGCTGCCCTTGGCGATCTCGTCGTCCAGCACGATGACATCGCGCCCGGTGACATCACCGATCACGGAGCTGATGCTCACCCGGTCGTCGGCGAACCGCTGCTTGGCGCCGGCCGCCACCTGGGCGCCGATCAGCCGTGCGAAGGCGGCGGCCTCCTTGGCGTTGCCCAGGTCCGGCGACACCACCGTCGTACGCGACAGGTCGTAGCCGCGGAAGTGCACCGCCAGCTCCCGCAGGGCGTGCAGGTGGTCGACCGGCACCGAGAAGAACCCGTGGACCTGCGGGGAGTGCAGCGTCATCGCCAGGACACGGCTCGCCCCGGCCGCCACCAGCAGGTCCGCCACCAGCCGCCCGCCCATGGAGATCCGCGGCATGTCCTTCTTGTCCGAACGGGCGTACGAGTAGTGCGGCATGACCACCGTGATCCGACCCGCGGACGCGCCCCGCGCCGCGTCGCACATCATCAGCAGTTCGACGAGATGCTCCTGGACCGGGGTGACCAGCGGCTGTACGAGAAAGACATCGCGCTCCCGGCAATTCGCCTGGAGCTGCACCTCCAGGCAGTCGTTGGCGAACCGGCTGACCCGGGTCGGGCTGAGGGGCACACCGAGATGCGCGCAAACCTCGGCGGCCAGTTCGGGATGGGCACTACCGCTGAACACGGCGATGTCACGCACGACCGCTCCTCGCATGATCGAACCGGGATGCGTCGCCGGTTGGCATGATCGTCCCGGGGTGCGTGCCTCATGCTACTGGGACCTCACCGGGTACTCCCACCGGGGGAAACTCGGTTGCGGATGGTCACCGGGGGTGCGGCATCATGGCATCGCCAGCGCCCCTCACCCACGGGAGAACGACATGCGCCGATTCCTCGGAACTTCTCAGCGCCCCCACCGGACGACTGTTCTCGAGGACTCGACCACCTATGCACACCCTGAACATCGGAATTCTGGCCCACGTCGACGCGGGTAAGACCAGCCTCACCGAGCGGCTGCTGTTCGACGGCGGCTCCCTCGACCGGCTCGGCAGCGTCGACGCCGGTGACACCCGCACGGACGACGGACAGATCGAGCGACAACGCGGGATCACCATCCGCTCGGCCGTCGCCGCCTTCACCGTCGGGGACGTCCAGATCAACCTGCTCGACACCCCGGGGCACGCGGACTTCATCGCCGAGGTGGAGCGCGCCCTGGAGGTTCTGGACGGCGCGGTGCTGCTCCTGTCCGCCGTCGAGGGCGTCCAGGCGCAGACGCGCGTCCTGATGAAGACCCTGCGACGGCTCCGGCTGCCCACGCTCATTTTCATCAACAAGATCGACCGTGCGGGGGCACGGGACGAGGCTCTCCTCGACGAGGTCCGGCGCCGCCTCACGCCGTACGTCGTCCCGCTCACCGGCGTGCGTGACATCGGCACCGCGTACGCCCGGGTCGTGCCGCGTCCGCTGGACGAGGCGGCGGCCGGCACCCTCGCCGAGGTCGACGCCGACGTGCTCGCCGGGGTGGTGGACGGGCCCGCGCCGACCCCGGAGGAGCTGGCCGCCGCGCTCGCCGCGCACACCGCCGACGGCTCCCTCCACCCCGTCTACTTCGGGTCCGCCCTCGGCGGGCAGGGAGTGGCCGAACTCGTCGAGGGGCTGGTCCGGCTCGTTCCACCCCCGAAGGCTCCGGACTCCGCGGAGCCACGGGGCACGGTCTTCGCCGTGCGGCCCGGCCCCGGCGGTGAGCGCACCGCGTATCTGCGGTTGTACGACGGCGAAGTGACACATCGTCAGCGACTCACCTTCCGGCGTCGCGAGGCCGACGGCCGCACCACCCAAGTGCCCGGCCGAGCGAGGGAACTGGACGTCGTCGGGCGACCGGGGGCGGGCACGCTCACCGCGGGCAACATCGCCGCGGTCCGCGGCGTCGGCGGCATCCGGGTCGGTGACCGTCTCGGTGAAGTCACCGACCGGGCACCGCAGTTCGCGGCTCCGACGCTGGAGACCCTGGTCCGGGCCAGGCGCCCCGACCAGGCCGCTCCGCTGCGCTCTGCCCTGCTCGCCCTGGCCGACCAGGACCCGCTGCTGCACGCCCGGCCCGCCGCGTCCGGCGGCACCGCGCTGCTCCTCTACGGCGAGGTCCAGAAGGAGGTGGTGGCGGCCACGCTCGCCCAGGACTTCGGCATCGAGGCGGACTTCGAACCGAGCCGGGTGCGATTCCTGGAACGGCCGGCCGGCACCGGTGAGGCGTACGAGGAGATCCAACGGCACGGACACAGCGGGTTCTGGGCCACGATCGGACTGCGCATCGAGCCGGGACCACGCGGCTCGGGCGGAGTCTTCACCTACGAGACCGAACTCGGCGCCCTCCCCCGCGCCTTCCACCAGGCGATCGAGGACACGGTCCACGCGACCCTGCTGACCGGTCCGCACGGCCGGCCGGTGACGGACTACCGGGCCACGCTCGTCCGCTCCGGATTCGCCGCGCCGCTCAGCACGGCCGCCGACTTCCGCGGTCTCACCCCGATCGTCCTGCGGCGCGCGCTGGAGCGGGCAGGGACGCGGGTGTACGAGCCGTACCACGCGTTCGAGGTGGAGCTCCCGCTCGACGCACTGGCCCCGGTCACGGCGCTCCTCGCCGCCCTCGGGACGCGGTTCGAGGAGACGACCGGCGGCCGTACCGCCTGGCTGGTCACCGGAGAACTGCCGACCCGGCGGGTGCGGGACATCGAGCTGCGACTGCCGGGGCTCACCCACGGAGAAGGGGTCTGGTGGTCGCGCCCGTCGGGCGACCACCGCGTGTAGTCCGGCAGATGCCGTAGGCGAGGCGGACGCGGTGCTCCCTTGGCGTACGGCGAACTGCGGTGGGAGCGCGGGCCATCCGTACCGCCGGGGTGGACGCGCTCCCACCCGCACTCCCACCCGGGCTACCGAATCCGCCAACAGAGCGGCCTACCAAGGGATTTGAGGGGCATCCGGTTAGCAGGAAGGAGGACCGTCGACATGACGACGTCCATCAAACGCATGCCCGGGTGGGCCAAGGTGATCAGTGCTGTCGCGCTGGTGCTCGTGCTGCTGTTCGCCGGGCTGCGGCTGGCCGTTCTGCCCGGGCTGCGCGACCTGTTCGGCACCGAGACCAACGACCGCTCCGGACCCGCCCTCCTCAAATCGATCCAGGACATGAGCCGTTACAACGCCGCTTCCGGCAACTTCCAGGTGGTGGTGGACCTGGAGAAGGACGCCAAGTTCCTGCCCGACGCGATCCGCGGCACCCGCACGCTGTACGTGGGGGCCGGCACGGTCGACGCGTACGTCAACCTCGGCGGGCTCGCCGAGAAGGACGTGACCGTCAACGCCGACCGCACCTCAGCCACCCTCCGACTGCCGCACGCGGCCCTCGGCAAGCCCGCGCTCGACCCCGACCGCTCCTACGCCGTCTCCAAACAACGCGGTCTGCTGGACCGGCTCGGCGACTTCTTCTCCGACAACCCGAACGGCGAGCGCGCCGTGCAACAACTCGCGTCGAAACACATCGGCGCGGCCGCCAAGGACAGCGAACTCACCGAACGGGCCGAGAAGAACACCACCAGCATGCTCGACGGTCTGCTGCGCTCCCTGGGCTTCAAGGAGGTGACCGTCACCTACCGCGCCTGAACGGCCGCCCGGTGGCGGGCGGTCAGGTGACGGCGCAGGCCGTGCCGTTGAGGGTGAAGGCGGCAGGAGTCCCGGAGTTGCCGCTGTGGACGGCCTGATAGCCGATGGTCACGGCGGCGCCCGGGGCGATCGTGCCGTTGTACGCGGCATTGGTCGCGGTCACGGTGCCGGTGGCCGGCGCGTAGGTGGCGCCCCAGCCGTTGGTGATGGTCTGGCCCGAGGGGAGGGTGAAGCTCAGCTGCCAGCCGTTGACGGAGGTGGTGCCGGTGTTGGTGAGGGTCACGGAGGCGGTCAGGCCCGTGTTCCAGGCGCTGGTGGTGACCGCCACCCGGCAGCCGCCCGGCTGGGGTTGCGGCGCGGGGCCGGTGCTGTCCAGGCCGAAGAAGGTGAGGACACGGGCCGCCATGCCGCCGGTCACCAGGTTGTGGCCGACGCCCCGCAGGCTGATGGCCTCGAGCGGAGCCTGGTCACCGGTAGCGCCATAGCGGGTGCGGGTCCACCCTGACTGCGGCGAGTCCGTGGCGGCCGGTGTCTGGCTCACCCCGAGGACGTTCGTCCACTGCTTGATCTCTTCCCCGAAGTTGGGGTACCTCAAGGTGGCGTCCTCGGTGCCGTGCCACAACTGCATGCGCGGACGGGGCCCCGTGTAGCCGGGGTAGGCGGCGCGGACCAGGTTCCCCCACTCCTGCGGGGTGTGCGTCACGGTGCCGTTCGCGCAGGCGCTGTTCCACTCGGAACCGTCGGTGGTGGCGAAGCAGCCGAACGGCACCCCGGCGAACGCGGCGCCCGCCGCGAACACGTCGGGATAGTCGCCCAGCAGGACGTTGGTCATCATCGCGCCGGAGGAGATGCCGGTGGCGAAGATCCTGGACGTGTCCGCGCCGTAGGTGCGGGTGACCCAGTCGACCATGGACTTGATGCCGACCGGGTCGCTGCCGCCGCCACGGCTCAGGGCCTGGGGCGAGGAGACGTCGAAGCACTTGCTGGCTCGGGTGACCGAGGGGTAGACGACGATGAAGCCGTAGCGGTCGGCCAGTGAGGCGTACTCGGTGCCGGAGTACATCGCCGGACCGGAGCCCGTGCAATAGTGCACGGCCACCAGGACCGCCGGGTGCGCGGTGACACTGTCCGGCACGTACAGGTACATCTGGAGGTTGCTGGGATTGGTGCCGAAGTTCGTCACCTCGGTGAGGGCCGCGGCGGAGGTCTTCGCGGATGCGGTCCCGGCGGGCGCGGTCTCGGCGGGCGCGGCGGACACCCGGACGGGCGCCGCGGGTGCGGCCGAGGCCTCGGGTGCGGTGAGCAGCACCGCGGCGAGTAAGGACACCAGCGCGGTGAGCAGCGCGCCGAGTGCGGGTCGGAGCGGTCTTCTGGTGGATGACATGGACATGGACATGGTGCTCATGGAAGCGCTCCCACGCTCCCCGGGCAACCGCCGGTGAAGACCGAATACTTTCGGGGTCGGCGTGCGCCCGTGTCGGTGGCGTCCGACCCTGGACGCAGGGGGTGCTGCTGAGCGGCGCCCAGCTCACCCCTCCCTGCCTGGCGCACGAGCTCAGACCGAACTGGAAGGTGAATGTCGCCATGAAGACAGCCCCGATCGTCTCGCCGCAGGAGTGGGAGGCCGCGCGCGAGCAGCTCCTCGTGGAAGAGAAGGAGCTGACCCGCGCTCGTGACGCACTGGCCGCCAAGCGTCGCCGGATGCCGTGGCTGGCGGTGGAGAAGAAGTACGCGTTCGACGGGCCCAAGGGCAAGGCAAGTCTGCTCGACCTGTTCGAGGGGCGCCGCCAGCTGATCGTCTACCGCGCCTTCCACGAACCCGGCGTGTTCGGCTGGCCCGACCACGCTTGCCGCGGCTGTTCCATGGTGGCTGACCACGTCGGCCACCTTGCCCACTTGAACGCCCGCGACACCACACTCGTCTTCGTCTCGCGCGCGCCGCAGCCGGACATCGACCGTGTGAAGGCGCGGATGGGCTGGACGATTCCCTGGTACACGATCACCGACGATTTCGACAACGACTTCGGTGTGGACGAGTGGCACGGCACGAACGCGTTCATCCGCGATGGCGACAGCGTGTTCCGGACCTACTTCATCAACGTCCGTGGCGATGAGGCATTGGGCAGCACCTGGAGCTACCTCGACATGACCGCGCTCGGGCGGCAGGAGACATGGGAGGACTCGCCCGAAGGCTGGCCCCAAACCCCACCGTACGAATGGTGGAACTGGCATGACGCATACGACGACGCCGAACCGGCCCCGGAGTGGCTGGCCATAACCGGCCGAGGCACCCGAGAACAGAGCGACTGAGCCCTTCGCCCTCGAGTCGCCCATAAGGCCGAACCGGTGCCTCGCGACGCGTCGCCTCCGGCATGGCCATCGCTCGCCGATCGTCGGCCGGTGAGCGTGAGATGGCCGCCCCGTACAGAACCCGGCACTGCGCATCCGGCGGGACGCTCGCGGTGCCGGGTGCCGACGGGACACTAGGCCAACAGGGCTGTTGGCTGGTCAGCCGTTCTTGCGGGCCACTCCGCCGTAGATGCCGATCGGCGGGGCGTCACGCTTCGCGGGCTCGTCCGGGCGCCAGTCCGGGACCTTGACCAGGCCGGGCTCGACCAGGGTGAAGTCGCCGAAGAAGTCCAGGACTCGGGCGTGGGGCCGGAGGTTCAGGGTGGCGGTGGCGCTGTTGTAGACGGCCGCCGCGTCCTCACGCCGATCCTCGTGGATGTCGCCCGTCGCGTGCGACAGGATGAGGTAGGAACCGGTGGGCAGCGCGTCGCGGAGAGTGGCCAGGACGCCGTCCGGGTCCTCCGCGTCGGTGATGAAGTGCACGATGGCCGCCAGCAGCAGAGCCACCGGCTGGTCGAAGTCGATGACCTTGCGCACCTCGGGATGGTCGAGGACGGCACGGGGGTCACGCAGGTCGGCCAGGACGACGGTCGTGTCGGTGTCCTCCAGGAGGGCCATCGAGTGGGCGCTCACGATCGGATCGTTGTCGACGTAGGCGACGCGGGTCTCGGGGGCGATTGCCTGCGCGATCTGGTGCACGTTGGGCGCAGTGGGCAGGCCCGTGCCCACGTCGAGGATCTGCCGGATGCCGCCTTCCTCGACGACGTGTCGGACGGCGCGCTCCATGAAACGCCGGTTGGCACGGACGCCGGCCCGCACCTCCGGAGCCACCTTCATGAACTGCTCGGCCGCCTGCTGATCGACCTCGTAGTTGTCCTTCCCGCCGAGGAAGTAGTCGTACATCCGGGCGGGGTGGGGCTTGGTCGTGTCGATCTTTATTGAGTGGGCGCCGCTGCTCGGGGAGGTCATGCTGCCTGGCTCCGTCCTGGACTCGCATCTCGCCGTGGGATGTACCGCGGTGAGTGACTGTCAGAACATCATCCTGGCATGCCCCGGTTCCGGTCCATCCCGGACCCTCCTTCTGGAAGGGCCGGTGGCCGCGCACAGGGCGAGGAGCAGCAGGACAGGGCAGGCCGGCGAGGTGGAGAGGTTCTGCGCGACCCCCACGATCAGCTCGAACGTGTCGACAGTGCTCATGAGAAATATCCGCTGCGCCATCCAGGCACCGTCGCGCCCCCTCCCGACGGCGATACGCGAAGGCGCCCGGCATCGAATCCCTCTTTGCGGGTAACCGCCTTTACGTGAAGGGCAGTTGAAACCGGGAGGATCGAATGGCGCGTACGGCGTTACGCTCGGGCACCCCGCGCTCCACCCGCACCGCGAAATCCGGTCGGCACCCATCGGCGCCCCCGGCGGGGCGCAAGGCACTCCCGCTGCCCGTGCGGCTGCTGATCATGCTGCTGGCCTTCGTGGCCATGGTGGCGTTCGCCGTCGCGCTGGCCCGGCTGACGCTGGAGCCGTCCCCGGCGTCGAAGGCGCTGATCCACACCAATCTCCACCCCGGGCGTTCCCTGGAGGCCTATCTCGACCAGCCGGAACTGCGCGACGCCGTGAAGCAGATCGGCGGGAATGTCCTGCTGGGTGTGCCCTTCGGGCTGCTGCTGCCGGTGCTGGTGCCGAGGGCCCGGGGGATCCTGCGCGTGCTGCTGCTCACGGCGGCGGTGATGCTGCTGGTCGAGCTGGTCCAGGGGGCGCTGATCACCGGGCGCGCCTTCGACATCGACGACGTCATCCTGAACACCAGTGGGGCGCTGGTGGGTTATCTGCTGCTGGGGCGGCGGCTGGGCAGGGCGGTGCATCCCCGCAACCGTCGCCGGGGCAAGGGCGGGACTCCGCAAAGCCGTCCCGGCAAGGGCAAGGCTCCGAAAGCCGGGCAGAGCGAGGGCGAGGCTCCAAAAGCCCGCCGGAGCAAGGGCGAGGCTCCGAAAGCTCGGCGCAGCAAGGGCGAGGCTCCGGAGGGCTGAGCCGCCGCGCAGGGCATGACCGTCCGCCCGCGGCCCCACCGCGGGCGAACGGCGTCGGCCGGCCGGTGTGTCGGCCGGTCGGCAGGTCAGGCAGGTCAACCCGTCAGGCGGGTCAACAGCCGGTGGACCAGGTGTGCGAGTCGCCACGGTCGTTCGCCACGGCGTTGTAACCCACCTCCTCGCCCGGTGCGAGACAGATCGTCATGTCGCCGCCCTGCCAGGCGTCCTCGTAGACCTTCACGTGGTCCTTCACGCCCGGTCCGGAGATACCGTGATTGGCCCAGGAGGAGTCGGTGTCGGCGATCCAGCTCTCCCACCAGCCGTCGTCCCCCGACCAGTTGGCCCGCTGGCCGTCGAAGTTGGCGTTCTCCCAGACGCAGAAGTGGCCGCTGGGGCAGTCGGCCGCGCCGGACGGTGTGGCCAGAGCCAGGCCACCGGTGAGAGCGAGCAGGGCCGCGGCGGCGGAGAGAGCGAGACGCTTGGTGATCATGAGGAGGTACTGCCTTTCTTCCGGGTTACCTGGACGGTCCGCTCGGCGTACAGGGCCGCCGCGCGGTGCAGTGCGCGGGTGCGCAGCTGCCGGTAGGTGGTCAGTTGTCCGTGCCGCTCGGCGCGGACCCGGGCCAGCAGGGCCGGCTCCAGCTGCCTGCGCAGCCGGGCGAGGCCGCTCTCACGGGCGCAGCGCGCGGACACGACGGGGTCGGGGCGACTGGGCCGGTGCCCGTGCGCCGGGGTGACGCAGCGGGTCCAACGGACGGTCGCGGCGCGGTAGTCGGGGTCGTGTTTCATGCGCTGCCTGGCCTCGACGCGCAGGTTGTTCACCACGACCCGGGTACGGAACCAGAGCCGCTGGTCGCCGTACAACTCGCGCTGCGCGGCAGCGAGGCAGCCGTCCGTGTGGGCGGTGACGGTGTAACCGGTGGCGAGGGTGACGGAGAGCTCGGGGCGGCCACGGCCGAAGAGGGCACCCTGCAGTCGGCGGTCCGCCGCGTCCGAGGTGTGTTTCAGGGTCAGTCCCTGCCGTGCCAGGCAGCGGTCGACAAGCGCCTGCTGGGCGGTGTCGATGAGATCGTCGCGGTCGCGCTCGGTCCTGGGCAGCTCGGGTGCCCGGTGCGCCGGTGTCGTGGCGCACCCTGCCAGCGCCAGCACCGCCAGCGCGGCGGCACACAAGGCGCGAAGGAGTCGCACGGGTCAGCCGACCTCGCAGCCCATCGCGGTGTCGGCGACGCCGTCGAGGCGGGCGCCCCAGGGCCAGTTGTCGGCCAGGTCGTGCGCCCGGATCAGCCGGTGGTAGCAGGTGCCGCGGGCCCAGTCGATGGCGTACACGGCGGTGTCGGCGTCGGACCGGAAGGAGGCGGCCTTGTCATGGAGGAAGTCCGGGACGTCCGTATAGCCGGGTGGTGTGTAGCACCACGACGAGCCGTGCTGTCCCGCGGCGGTCCAGAAGCAGACGTCTCCGGCCCGCGACGCGGCGGGGGCCGGTGTGGCGGATGGGACCCGTGCGGCGGAGGAGGCCGGTGCGGCGGCGGGGGCCGCGCTCGCGGGTACGGCGGCGAGGAGAGCGGCCGCGGCGAGGAGGGATACGGGCACGGCGAAGCCACGGAACATGACGACTCCCGAGGAGGAAAGAGGATGCCGGGGCGGATCCTGCTCACCCGGCAAGATCAACCGTGCCCTCGCGGAAGCGGGCCCATGCGCGGTTCCCACCGATTGGTGATCTTTCCTGGGGTGTGGGGTCATTCCCCCCAAGACAGCTCAC
This sequence comes from Streptomyces sp. SD15, assembly GCF_054462255.1. Lineage (NCBI taxonomy): Bacteria > Bacillati > Actinomycetota > Actinomycetes > Kitasatosporales > Streptomycetaceae > Streptomyces > Streptomyces sp. SD15. The sequence goes on from NZ_JBTLMO010000003.1 coordinate 259,495, forward strand.
ACCGGCGCAAAACCCGGGGTCCGCGCGCTCCCATGCGGCGTCGTCTCCTGCGGCGCCTTCTGGTTCAACGTCTCCTAGTGCAGCGTCCAGGTGAGCTTGTCTCCGCCCACCCAGCGAACCACATCCGGATCGTCGAGGTCGTGGACCGTGATGCCGTACGCAGCGGCAGTCGTCAGGACGTCGATGATCGCCCTCGCCTCACCGACCATTTCACCGTCGATCTCCATGATGCGGAACGGCGGCGTGCCCGGCTGTACCCGGAGCACCATGATCCGCGGGTTGGAGATGTACGGGCTCGCAATTTCGGTCATGACTAGAGCGTAGAGCGATTTCCCTGGGTCAGCGGAGGCGCGATTCGACCCCGGCCGCGCCGGCGGCCCCGGTGCGGCCGGGGAGGGCGGGCGGAGGCGGAAGGCACCTGCCGTGCGGGCCGACGGCGGCTGGGCAAGGCTGGTGGGAGGAGGTGCCGATGGATCCCGTCGAGGCCCTGGACCGGATCGCGTTCCTGCTGGAGCGGACCCAGGCCCCCACATACCGCGTACGAGCCTTCCGTACCGCGCAGACCGTACTGGCCGCGCTGCCCGACGGCGAGGTCGAGGAGCGCGTGGCCGCCGGCACCCTGGAGTCGCTGAAGGGCATCGGGCCGAAGACGGCGCAGGTCGTCCGCGAGGGGCTGAGCGGTCACGTGCCCGCCTATCTGGAGAAGCTGGAGCAGGAGGCCGGGGGGCCGCTCGCCCTTGGCGGCGAACGGCTACGGGCGCTGCTGCGCGGCGACTGCCATCTGCACTCCGACTGGTCGGACGGCGGGAGCCCGATCGAGCTGATGGGCCGGACCGCGGCAAGCCTCGGGCACGACTGGGCGGTGCTCACGGACCACTCTCCGCGACTGACCGTGGCACGCGGCCTGTCCCCCGAGCGGCTGCGTGAGCAGCTGACGGTGGTGGCGGAGCTCAACCGTCATTGGGCCCCCTTCCGGCTGCTCACCGGCATCGAGTGCGACATCCTCGACGACGGATCACTCGACCAGGAACCGGAACTGCTCGACCGGCTCGACGTCGTGGTGGTGTCGGTGCACTCCAAGCTGCGCATGGACGCGCGGTCGATGACCCGCCGCATGGTCGCCGCGGTCCGCAATCCGCTCTCGGACGTGCTCGGGCACTGCACGGGCCGCCTGCTCACCGGCCGCCGCCGTCCCGAGTCGGAGTTCGACGCGGACGCGGTCTTCGCGGCCTGCGCGGAATCCGGTACGGCAGTGGAGATCAACAGCCGCCCGGAGCGGCTCGACCCGCCGCGCCGGCTGCTGCACCGGGCGGTCGACGCCGGGGTGCTGTTCTCGTTGGACACCGACGCGCATGCGCCCGGTCAGCTCGACTGGCAGATCCACGGGTGCGAGCGGGCCGAGGAGTGCGGGGTGCCCGCCGAGCGCGTGATCACCACCTGGACCGCGGACGAGCTGCTGGCCTGGGCCCGGGACGGGGAGACGCCGTCACGCGTGGCAGGCGACTCCCCGTGACGCACATCACGGCGCATGCCCTGGTCCACGAGGAACAGCCACCGGTAGTTTCCCGTTAAACCAATCGTGGGTGCGGATGGGACAGTGTCCCCGGGCCTCACCTTTTGCCCACAGGGACGATCGTTCGGCTGAAGCCCTGTGGAACGTTTCGCCGAGAGGCGACCGCCATCCGTGCCCACCACAGACGGCCCCGACCGAGATTCCCCCGTCCGGTCGGGGCCTTTCCATTGCCCCTGTGCAAGGGTGGCCCGCCGTGTCCGCTTGACTTCGAGTGCTCTCCAATTCGTAGCGTCGCGGTATGACCACTGCACAGCACAAGATCGGCTCGGGGTTCGGCGCCCACAGCACCGCCGACGAGGTCCTCCAGGGCATCGACCTCTCCGGGAAGCTCGCGATCGTCACGGGCGGGTACTCGGGGCTCGGCCTGGAGACGACGCGCGCGCTCGCCAAGGCGGGTGCCCGCATTGTCGTCCCGGCGCGACGGGTGGACGTCGCCCGGGAAGCGGTCGACGGCATCGACGGGGTCGAGGTGGACGAACTCGACCTCGGCGACCTGGACAGTGTCCGTGCCTTCGCCGAGCGGTTCCTCGCCTCGGGCCGCACCGTCGACATCGTCATCGACAACGCCGGGATCATGGCCTGCCCGGAGACCCGCGTCGGGCCCGGCTGGGAGGCCCAGTTCGCCACCAACCATCTCGGCCACTACGCGCTCGTCAACCGGCTCTGGCCGGCGATCGAGCCGGGCGGGGCACGGGTCGTCTCCGTGTCCTCGGCCGGACACCACAACTCGGGGATCCGCTGGGACGACGTGCACTGGCGCGACGGGTACGACAAGTGGGAGGCGTACGGGCAGGCGAAGACGGCGAACGTCCTCTTCGCCGTCCACCTCGACCGGCTCGGCCGGGACGCCGGCGTACGGGCCTTCGCCCTCCACCCCGGCGGCATCCTGACGCCGCTCCAGCGGCACCTCGCCAAGGAGGAGATGGTGGAGCGCGGTTGGATCGACGAGGACGGCAAGCCGCTGAACCCGGCCGGCTTCAAGTCGCCCGAGCAGGGCGCGGCGACCCAGGTATGGGCCGCGACCTCACCACAGCTGGCCGACCTGGGCGGTGTGTACTGCGAGGACTGCGACATCGCCGAGCCCACTCCCACCGACGGCGAGCGCGTCGGCGTACGGGACTACGCGATCGACCCCGAGCAGGCCGCGCGCCTGTGGGCGCTGTCGGCGGAGCTGACCGGGGTGAACGCGTTCGCGTGACCTTCGCGGGACGTCAGCCGAGGGCCATGAACTCCCTTAGATCCGCGATCAGTTGCTCGGCGTGCGTCGCAAACAGGCCGTGGCCCGCGTTCTCGTAGACCTTGAGGGTGCTGTCGGGCAGCAGCTCCGCCGCCCGACGGCCGGTCAGCTCCAACGGTGCGGACGTGTCATGCGTACCGTGCACGACGAGGACGGGCAGGTCGAGCTTCGACAGCTCTGGGGCGACGTTCAGGGTGACGCCGAGGTCTCCCAGGGCCGTCCCGGCACGCGCGGTCGAGCCGTGGCAGCGGTCAATCATGGACTGTACGTAGGCCGGGGAGAGTTCGTTCCCGGGGAGATCGAGGGCGAAGAACGCGTGGGCCCCGTCCGCGAAGAAGGCGGCCCGGTCGCGACGGAAGGCCGCGTTGCCGGCCTCGATGACGGCCGGGTCGACGCCGCCGGGATGGTCCGCGGACCGGGCGGCCCCCGGCACCATGCCCGCGACGAGCGCCACCCTCGCCACCCGCTCGACGCCGTGCCGGGTCAGGCAGCGCACCACTTCCGCGGTCCCTATGGAGTGCCCGACCAGCGTGACCTCCCACAGGTCGAGGTGGCGCAGCAGCCCGTCGACGTCGTCGGCCAGGCTGTCGAGGTCGAACCCGCCCCACACGTCGTCGGACCGGCCGTGGCCGCGCCGGTCGAAGCCGACGCACCGGTATCCCTCCTCGGCGAGCGGGAGCATCTGAAACTCCCACATCGCCGTCCCGACGTAGGAGCTGTTGACGAACACGACCACCGGACCGGTGGCGGGCCCGTAGTCGACGAAGTGCAGCCCGGTGCCATCGACGGGGCTCTCGAAGTACGGCATGGGAATCCTCCCGGAATCCGGTGACGGGGCGAGTGGGTACGCTCTTCATGGTTCCGGAGTGCGGGGCGACGGGTCGATTACCTCGGACGTCATGCCGACCGGCGACAAGGGCGTCTGCCCCTCCACCCTCGTGTGGACCGCCGGAGCACCAGGACACCCGCCCCTCCATCGTCACGCCGACCGCCCGAAAACCCGGTCCCCCGCCCCTCAGTGCGGCGCCCGCTCCTCCAAGGCCGTGCGCCAGGCCGGAGACGGGCCTTGGCTCGCTGGTTCGGCGCGCCGCCCGCCCCGTGCGAAGAAGTCGGCCAGGGGCAGGATCGCGGCGCCGACCGTGACGGCGTCCGGGCCGAGCTTGCCGAGGTCGATGGAGACGCGCTCGGCGGGATAGCGCAGGGCGTACGAGGCTGCGTACCGGCGTACGGCGGGCAGGAAGCGGGTGCCGAGCTGGAGGCCCGCCCAGCCGCCGATGAGGATCCGCTCGGGCTGGAAGAGGTTGATCAGGTCGGAGAGGCCCGCGCCCAGGTACTCGGCGGTCTCCTCCAGGACGGCGAGCGCCACCGGGTCGGGCTCGACGTCGTCGGCGGGGTAGGCCGCGGCGAGCATCGCGGTGAGCGCGGTCTCCTCGTCGGTGCCCTCCGGGGGACGTCCGCCTACCTCGCGCCAGCGGTCCAAGAGCGCCTCCGCCCCCGCGTACGCCTCCAGGCAGCCCAGGGCGCCGCAGCGACAGCGGCGCCCCCTGACCCGTACGGTCAGATGCCCCCATTCCACGGACCGGCCGTTCTCCACCTCCTCCGTGACGAGGCAGGCACCGACGCCGGAGCCGAAGAGGACGACGACCGCGTTGCGGGCACCGCGACCGGCGCCGAACCACATCTCGGCCTGGCCGAGGGTCCGGGCGCCGTTGTCCGCGAAGTACGGGACGGTGTCGGGGAGTTCGCAGGTGGAGCGGAGCAGGGACTCGAGCGGTACGGCGTCCCAGCCGATCGTCTGGCCGTGCACCACCGCGCCGAGCTCCTTGGTGCGGGCGACGATGCCGGGGACGCCGATGCCGACACCGAGGAGCCGCTCCGGGGCGATGCCCGTCTCGGCGAGGACCTCGGCGATGCCGTCGCGGATGTGGCCGACGATGACATCGACGTCGTACTCCGGGATCTTCGACGGCCGGTCGGCCTCGTATCCCTGGCGCTCCAACGGCCGTTCGGTGCGGGCGAGTTCGGTGAGTGTCAGGTCGAACAGCTCGACGCGGACACGGGTTTCGCCGACATCGACACCGATCATGTGGCCGCTGCCGGGCGCGACGCGCAGCAGGGTGCGCGGACGGCCGCCGTCGGAGTCGACGCTGCCCGCCTCCTCGACGAGTCCGTCGGCGACGAGTTCGGCGACCACGTTGCTGATGGATCCGGAACTCAGTCCGGTGGCCGGGCCCAGCTCGTAGCGGCTCATCGGCCCGTCGAAATACAACCGTTGCAGTACGGCGGTGCGATTGCCCCGCCGCAGGTCACGCACTGTCCGCCCGTTCCGCCCCGCCATGAGATTTCCTTCCGGCCTGCCCGACCTGCAAGATACCCCTGCGCGATCCCTTGACGCGACTTTCTTCCAGGTCTTAACTCACGTTCTAAATTAAGCCATGAGGGCCGTTCAGGAAGTGAACACCATCCTGTGCGGCTCTCCTCTGGAAAGGGACGCCTGAGCCATGCGCAGAATCCGAGCCGCGGCCGCCGGTGCGGTCACTGTCTCCATGCTGACCGCCGTGACCGCCTGTGGTGGCGGCTCGTCGACGGACGGCGGATCCAACGACTCGCCGAAGACGCTGACCTACTGGGCCTCCAACCAGGGCGCCAGCGTCGAGATCGACAAGAAGGTCCTCCAGCCCGAACTCGACAAGTTCGAGAAGGACACGGGGATCAAGGTGGAGCTGGAGGTCGTGCCCTGGTCGGATCTGCTCAACCGGATCCTCACCGCGACCACGTCGGGTCAGGGCCCCGACGTCCTGAACATCGGCAACACCTGGAGCGCCTCCCTGCAGGCCACGGGGGCGCTGCTGCCCTGGGACGCGAAGAACTTCGACAAGATCGGCGGCAAGGACCGCTTCGTCGACTCGGCCCTCGGCTCCACGGGCGCGGCGGGCGAGGACCCTGCCGCGGTGCCGCTGTACTCGATGGCGTACGCCCTCTACTACAACAAGCAGATGTTCGCCGACGCGGGTATCGCCAAGCCGCCGACCACCTGGGACGAGTTCGTCGCCGACGGCAAGAAGCTTTCCAAGGACGGCAAGTGGGGCGCGGCCTTCGAAGGCTCGAACCCGGCGGAGAACATCCACCACGCCTACGTCTTCGCCAAGCAGCACGGGGCAAGCTTCTTCACCGCCGACGGCAAGCCGGACTTCACCTCCGACGGCGCGGTCGAAGGGGTCAAGCAGTTCGTCGACCTGATGGCCACCGACAAGATCATCGCGCCGGGCAACGCCGAGTACGCGCAGAACCAGTCCGTGAGTGACTTCGCCACGGGCAAGACGGGGATGCTGCTGTGGCAGTCCGCGTCCGCCAACCTGGAGTCGCAGGGCATGAGCGCGGACGACTTCGGCATCGCTCCGGTGCCCGTGCAGTCGGGCACCCCGGGGACCGGCACGAACGTCAACTCGATGGTCGCGGGCATCAATCTGGCCGTCTTCAAGAACTCCGACAACCTCGACGGCGCCACCGAGTTCGTGAAGTTCATGACCAGCGACGCGGAGCAGAAGGTCCTCAACACGGCGTACAGCTCCATCCCGCCGGTCAAGGCCACGCAGGAGGACGCCGCCTTCAACACCCCGGCGAACGCCGTCCTGAAGGACACGCTCGCCAAGAGCGCCGTCGCGCTTCCGCAGGTCGCCGACGAGTCCCAGTTCGAGACGGCCGTCGGTACGGCGATCAAGAACCTGTTCGCCGAGGCCGCCGCCGGAAAGTCGGTGACCACGGAGTCGGTGAAGGCCGAGCTCGAGAAGGCCCAGACGCAGATGCCGACGAAGTGAGCGCGAGCACAAACATGACCACCACGACCGCCTCCCAAGAGGCCGGCGATCGCACGGTGCGCAAGAACTCCCCCGGTGCGGCGCGCGGCCCGCGCCGCACCGGGCGGATCAAACGCATCGGACTGCCCTACCTGCTGCTTCTGCCCGCCCTGCTCCTCGAACTCCTTGTCCACCTGGTGCCGATGGTGATCGGCATCGTGATGAGCTTCAAGGGGCTCACGCAGTTCTACATCCGTGACTGGGGCACCGCGCCCTGGTCCGGCCTGGACAACTACAAGGTGTCGGTCGACTTCGACGCGCCCGTCGGCAAGGCGTTGCTCGACTCGTTCTTCATCACCATCGGCTTCACGCTGCTGTCGGTCGGCCTGTGCTGGCTGATCGGCACGGCGGCCGCGATCTGCATGCAGGACGCCTTCCGGGGCCGCGGCCTGCTGCGCGCCCTGTTCCTGGTGCCGTACGCGCTGCCCGTGTACGCGGCCGTCATCACCTGGGTGTTCATGTTCCAGCACGACAACGGCCTGGTGAACCACGTCCTGCACGACCAGCTGGGCATCACCGACAAGCCGTCCTTCTGGCTCATCGGCGACAACGCCTTCTACGCACTGCTCACCGTGTCCGTGTGGAAGGGCTGGCCGTTCGCCTTCCTCATCGTCATGGCGGGCCTGCAGAACATCCCCAAGGACCTGTACGAGGCGGCCGCCCTCGACGGCGCCGGTGTCTGGCAGCAGATCCGCCGCATCACGCTGCCGTCGCTGCGGCCCGTCAACCAGGTGCTGATCCTGGTCCTGTTCCTGTGGACGTTCAACGACTTCAACACGCCGTACGTCCTGTTCGGCAAGACCGCTCCGGCGTCCGCGGACCTCATCTCGGTGCACATCTACCAGGCGTCGTTCGTCAGCTGGAACTTCGGCACCGGTTCCGCCATGTCCGTCCTGCTCCTGCTCTTCCTGCTCGTCGTGACGGGCGTCTACCTCCTGCTGACCTCCCGAGGAGGGAAGACGGCCGATGTCTAGTACCTCCACCTCCACGACGCCCCGCTCACCGATGGCGCCACCACGGTCCTTCCTCTGGACCCGGCGGATCTTCCTCACCCTGCTCACCGGCTTCGTCCTGGTGCCGGTCTACGTCATGGTCTCCAGCTCGCTGAAGCCGTTGCAGGACGTCCAGGCGAAGTTCCAATGGGTGCCGAGCAGCCTGACCATCCGCCCGTACATCGATATCTGGTCGACGATCCCGCTCGCCAGGTACTTCGTGAACTCGCTGATCGTGGCGGGTGCCGCGACGGCCTGCTCGGTGGTGATCGCGGTCTTCTCGGCGTACGCCGTCAGCCGCTACAACTTCCGTGGCAAGCGCGTCTTCACGGTCACCGTGCTGTCCACCCAGATGTTCCCCGGCATCCTCTTCCTGCTGCCGCTGTTCCTCCTCTACGTCAACATCGGCAACGCCACCGGCATCGCCCTGTTCGGATCCCGCGGCGGGCTGATCCTGACGTATCTCACCTTCTCCCTCCCGTTCTCGATCTGGATGCTGATCGGGTACTTCGACTCGGTGCCGCGCGACCTGGACGAGGCGGCATTGGTGGACGGCTGCGGGCCGCTCGGCGCGCTGTTCCGGGTCGTCGTGCCGGCCGCGATCCCCGGCATCATCGCGGTCGCCGTCTACGCCTTCATGACCGCCTGGGGCGAGGTGCTGTTCGCGTCGGTGATGACCAACGACGAGACCCGCACACTCGCCGTCGGGCTCCAGGGCTACTCCACGCTCTACAACGTCTACTGGAACCAGATCATGGCCGCCTCGCTCGTCGTCAGTGTGCCCGTGGTCGCGGGGTTCCTGCTCCTCCAGCGCTATCTCGTCGCCGGGCTGACGGCCGGAGCCGTCAAGTGACCGACGCCCCCCGTTCCGAAGGGACTTCTGTGACCATCGACCTCGCCGCCCTCCCGCACGACTTCCTGTGGGGCACGGCCACATCGGCGTACCAGATCGAGGGAGCCGTGGCGGAGGACGGCCGTTCGCCGTCGATCTGGGACACCTTCTCGCACACCCCCGGCAAGATCGACAACGGCGACGACGGGGACCTCGCCTGCGACCACTACCACCGCTGGCGCGAGGACATCGCGCTGATGCGGCAACTGGGCACCAACGCCTACCGGTTGTCCATCGCCTGGCCGCGGGTGATGCCCGGCGGCGACGGCCCGGTCAACGTCAAGGGGCTCGACTTCTACGACGCGCTGATCGACGCCCTGCTGGAGGCGGGCATCACGCCCTCCGTCACCCTGTACCACTGGGATCTGCCGCAGGTGCTCCAGGACCGGGGCGGCTGGCCGGTCCGCGACACGGCCCTCCACTTCGCCTCGTACGCGGCGGTCGTCGCGGAGCGACTCGGTGACCGTGTCCAGCACTGGACCACGCTCAACGAGCCGCTGTGCTCGGCGTGGATCGGCCATCTGGAGGGCCGGATGGCCCCGGGCTGGACAGACCTCACTGCCGCGGTGCGCACCTCGTACCACCTGCTGCTGGGACATGGCCTGGCCACGCAGGCGATCCGGGCGGCGGTCCCGGACGCCCAGGTCGGCATCGTCAACAACCTGTCCAGCATCGAGGCCGCCACCGACCGCCCCGATGACGTCGCGGCGGCCCGCCGTCTGGACGGTCACACCAACCGCTGGTGGCTGGACCCGGTCCACGGCCGCGGCTTCCCGGAGGACATGCGCGAGGTCTACCGAGTGGAACTCCCGGAACAGCCGGGCGACTTGGATACCATCGCGCAGCCTCTGGACTGGCTGGGCCTGAACTACTACTTCCCGTCCACCGTCGCCGACGACCCCACCGGGCCGACCCCGCACGTCCGCACGGTGCGCCGTCTCGGCGTACCCCGCACCGGCATGGACTGGGAGGTCGAAGCGGCCGGCATCGAGCGCCTGCTCCTCCGTCTGACGGAGGACTACGGCGCCCGCAAGCTGTACGTCACGGAGAACGGCTCCGCCTATCCCGACGTCGTACGCCCCGACGGGACCGTCGACGACCCCGAGCGAACGCAGTACCTGGAGCAGCACCTCGCGGCCTGCGTGTCGGCGGTCCGCAAGGGAGCGCCGCTCGCGGGGTACTTCGCCTGGTCCCTGCTCGACAACTTCGAGTGGGCGTACGGCTACGACAAGCGCTTCGGGCTCGTGCACGTCGACTACAAGACGCAGAAGCGCACGATCAAGGGGAGCGGGCACCGGTACGCGGACATCATCCGGGCGCACGGCGGGAGGGGGCGCAGCGCCGCCTAGGCAAGTTCGTCGAGGGCGGAAAGCAGCTCCGGGGCCACGGCCTCGCGCACCCAGGCGACGTGTTCGGCGCCGGGTGCGCGGGGCACGGTCTCGACGAGCATGATCAGGTAGAGGTAGCTGCGGTAGAGGGCGAGGCGTTGTCGGGCCAGGGTGTCGAACTCCGCTCGACCGCCCGCCTCTTGATAGCCGGTCAGGAAGTCCTCGTCCTGTTTGATGTCGCCGAGCAGGGACAGGGAGACGAAGTCGGCCAGGGGATCGCCCCAGAACATGCGCTCGCCGTCGATCAGACCGCCGATCCGGGGGGCCGTGTGGTCGTCCGGGTGTTCCACCAGGATGTTGCCCTGCCACAGGTCGAAGTGGACGAGATGCGGGACCGTGACCTCGTCCAGGGCGTCGTACGCGGTCTTCGCCGTGCGGGCCACCTCGTCCACGGGTCGGGGCAGCCAGGCGTCATAGCGCCGGGCGTCCGCCAGGACGGCGTCGTACATGGCGGTGAAGGCGGTGCGCCAATCGGAAGCGAGCGGGCCGAGGGCGCCGGAGGGGTAGCCGAAGCCGGGGCCGGTCACGCCGTGGAGGCGGGCGACCAATTGGCCCACCTCCCTTCGCAGGGCTGCTTGTTCCCCGGGTTCCAGGTGGTCACTCCACGGTGCCCCCGGGCAGTGGGTCATCAGGAGGTGGCGCTCCCCCGTTGTGACGACTTGGGGTGCGGGTACGCCGACCGTCGCGGCCTCCTGATAGAACTCCGCCTCCGACACGAGGAGTTCACGCTCGTGGCTCAGGCCGGGAGCGGTGGTCGGCGGAGGCATCTTCAGCACGTACCGCGTGCCGTCGGCGAGCCGTAGCTCCTCGACCGTGTTGTACGTCCCGCCCGCCAGGGGTCGACAGTCGACAAGGCTGTCCGGAGGCAGTCCCGCCACGTCGAGAATCCGCCGTGCCCGCTCCCAAGTGTCCACCGCAGCCCCCTGTCGCCTGTGGGCCCACTCTGCCAGCTGGACCCACAGGGCTGCACTCCTTATCCGGCGGCGTACACGTCCTCGACGTAATGCCCGGACGCGATCAGGTCGTTCAGCCACTGCTCGGAGTCCCCGCCCGGGGTGCGGTCCGCGTGGAGCGTACGGAAGGCTTCGCGGACGCCGGGGGCCATACGGGAGCCGTCGCCGCAGACGTAGACACGGGCCCCGGCAAATTCCCCGAGCCCGGGGGCCGCTTCGAGGAGACCTTCACAGTGGAGGAGCAGATCGACCGGACGGTGGGGCGCCTGTCCGCCTTCCTGGAAAAGCTGTACATGTGACTCCCGTGCTCCGCCGCTCGCACGAGGACGACTCCGCCGCCTCCGCGAGGCACTTGTTAACCACGGTGAAACGGGCGCGCGGACCCGAGGGAAACACCGGTGCCGCACTTTTTCTTCTACGGTCGTAGAAGAAAAAGCCTCGTGCCCACACCTGGAGACGTCGTGCCCTCACCCGGAGACCTCATGAGCACTCCGCCCCACCCGCTCGACCCGCTGGCCCCCGAGGAGATCGGCGCCGCGCGCGACGTCCTCCTCGCGGCGGGCCTCGTGGCGGACACCACCCGGTTCGCCTACCTCGGCCTGGAGGAACCGGCCAAGCAGGAGTTGGCCGGCGGGACGCCGGACGCGCCGGTCGACCGTCGCGTGCGGGTCCTGTTGCAGGACACGGCCGGCGCGCCGGCTCATGACGTGGTCGTCTCGCTGAGCCACGCGTCGGTGGCCCGCGACCGCGTCCTGGACCCCCTCACCGATGGCCAACCCCCCGTGCTGGACGAGGAGTTCGGGCTCGTCGAGGAGATCCTCGCTGGGGACGAACGGTGGCTCGCGGCGCTCAAGGCACGGGACCTGGACGTCTCCCGCGTCCGGGTCGCGCCGCTGTCCGCCGGTGTGTACGCCGACGAGTATCCGCAGGAGTCCGGGCGCCGCATCCTGCGCGGACTCGCCTTCGTGCAGGAGCACGACAAGGACCACGCCTGGGCGCACCCGGTCGACGGGCTCGTCGCCTACGTCGATGTCATCGGCCGGACCGTCGACCAGGTCATCGACCTCGGCCCCGTCCCGGTCCCCGCCGAGTCCGGCAACTTCGACGACCCCGCGGTGACCGGTCCGCTCCGCACCACCCAAAAGCCCCTGGAGATCACCCAGCCCGAGGGCCCCAGCTTCACCCTGGACGGCCGTCTGCTGCGCTGGGAGAACTGGTCGCTGCGCATCGGCTTCGACGCCCGTGAGGGATTGACTCTCCATCAGATCACCTTCGCCGACCGGGACAAGGGACGCGAGCGCCGCCTCATCCACCGCGCCTCCATCGCCGAGATGGTCGTCCCGTACGCCGACCCCTCGCCCGTACGGTCCTGGCAGAACTACTTTGACACCGGCGAGTACTTGATCGGCCGCTACGCCAACTCCCTCGAACTGGGCTGCGACTGCCTCGGCGACATCACCTACGTCGACGCCGTCATCGCCGATGAATCGGGGGTTCCGCAGACCCTCACGAACGCGATCTGTCTGCACGAGGAGGACTACGGCATCCTCTGGAAGCACACCGACCTGTGGGCCGGCTCCGCCGAGACCCGCCGTCAACGCCGCATGGTGCTCTCCTTCTTCACCACCGTCGGCAACTACGACTACGGCTTCTACTGGTACCTCTACCTCGACGGCACCATCGAGTTCGAGGCCAAGGCCACCGGCGTCGTCTTCACCTCCGCACACCCCGGCGGCGACTACCCGTACGCCACCGAGATCGCGCCGGGCCTCGGGGCGCCGTACCACCAACACCTGTTCTGCGCCCGCCTCGACATGACGCTCGACGGGACCGCCAACCGCGTCGAGGAGGTCGACGCCGCCCGCGTGCCTATCGGCCCGGACAACCCGCGCGGCAACGCCTTCACCCTGCGCCGTACGCCGCTGACCAGGGAGAGCGAGGCCCAGCGCAGCGCGGACGCGTCCGTGGACCGGGTCTGGCACATCTCCAATCCCACCGAACTCAACCGTCTCGGCCACCCGGTCGGCTACGCACTGCACCCCGAGGGCAAACCCACCCTGCTCGCCGACCCGGCTTCCTCCGTCGCCGCACGGGCCGCCTTCGCCACCAAGCACCTGTGGGTCACGCGTTACGACCCCGCCGAGCGCTACCCGGCCGGGGACTTCGTCAACCAGCATCCGGGCGGTGCCGGACTGCCCGCCTACGCCGCCGCCGACCGTGACATCGACGGCCAGGACATCGTCGTCTGGCACACCTTCGGCCTCACCCACGCACCGCGCCCGGAGGACTGGCCGATCATGCCGGTCGACTACACCGGCTTCAAGCTCAAGCCGGTCGGCTTCTTCGACCGCAACCCCACCCTCGACGTGCCGCCCAACACCTCTGCCCACACCGCGTGTTCCACGGGGAGCTGCCATGACTGAACAGACAGAGGTGGTCGTGGCCGACACCGCACCCGCGACCGGTCTGCGCGGCTCCGTCGGGGTCGCCGGGATCGTCTTCCTGGTGGTCGCCGCGGCCGCTCCGCTCACCGCGATCGGCGGCGCGCTCCCGGTGACGCTCGCCCTCGGCAACGGCCCCGGCGTGCCGGCCGCCTACCTGGTCGTCGCCATCGTGCTCCTGCTGTTCAGCGTGGGCTACGCGGCGATGAGCCGGCACGTCGTGGACGCCGGCGCCTTCTACTCGTACGTCACGGCCGGACTCGGCAAGGTCACCGGAACCGGGGCCGCCGGCCTGGCCCTCCTCGCCTACAGCGCCGTCCAGGCGGGCGTCTACGGCCTAGCGGGCACCACACTCGACGCTCTGGTCGTCAAGTACCACGGCCCCGACCTGCCCTGGTGGCTGTGGAGCGGGCTACTCCTCGGCTGCGTCGCGCTGCTCGGGTACCGCAACATCGACGTGGGCACCAAGCTTCTGTCGGTGCTGCTGATCCTGGAGGTCGGCATCGTCGCGGTGGTCGCGATCGCCGTACTAATCCAGGGCGGCGCCGACGGTGTCGACCTCACCTCCTTCACCCCGGACGCCTTCACCACCGGATCGCCCGGGATCGGCGTCATGTTCGCCATCGCCTCCTTCATCGGGTTCGAGGCCACCGCCATCTACGGCGAGGAAGCCCGCGACCCGAAGCGCAGCGTCCCGAAGGCCACCTATCTCGCGGTCATCCTGATCGGGGTGTTCTACGCCCTCTCCAGCTGGGCAATGGTGCTCGCCGTCGGCACCGACAAGGTGCGGCAGGCGGCGGGCGAGAACCCCTCGGGGCTCGTCTTCGCCATCGCGCGGGAGTACGTCGGCTCGGCGGCCTCCGACATCATGGAAGTCCTCCTCCTCACCAGCCTGTTCGCCGCGCTGCTCGCCTTCCACAACGCCATCGCGCGCTATCTGTTCTCGCTGGGCCGCCAGGGCAGCGCCCCCTCCGTGCTGGCCCGCAGCCACGCCCGGCACGGTTCACCGCATGCCGGTTCGCTGGCCCAGACCGTATCGGCCGCGGTGATCGTCGGCGTGTTCACGCTCGCCGGTGCCGATCCGGTCCTCGACCTGTTCACCTGGATGAGCGGGCTGGCCACGCTCGGGATCCTGGTCCTGATGATCCTCGTGGGCGTCGCCGTCGTGGCCTACTTCGTCCGTACCGGGGTGGACCGCCGACCGTGGCACACCAGGGTCGCACCGGTGCTCGGCATCGTCGGGCTGGTCACCGTGCTGTGGCTGGTGCTGGACAACTTCACCACGCTGATCGGCGGTTCTGCCTGGCTGGCGTACTCCTTCGAGGCTCTGGTCGTGCTCGCCTTCGCGGCCGGCGCACTGTCTGCGGTGCGCCGTCGTGCATGAACTGCTCTGGGTGACCGGTCTGGCGGGCGCTGCCCTGTGCCTGGCCGGTCACCTGCCCGGTCCGGTGCGGCACTGGGGTCCGCACGCGGTCGCCCTGGCCGCGATGACGGCGACGGCCCCCGGAGCGGCTTCGGGACAGCTGATTCTCGCCTTCGTGGCCACTGCGGGTGCCTGCGGATGGAACGCCCTGCACGGATGTGCCGCACGGAGCGCCGACCTCGCCGTGATGGCCGTACTGACGGCGGCGATGGCGCGGGGCCACGGGCACCACGCACCCGACGGCGGTCCGTGGCTGCCCCTCTTCTTCCTGTCGGGTTGGGCCGTCATCAGGGCCGGGACCGTACTGATCACCCGCGGCTGGCTCGACCCTCCCGCGTCGCCCCGCCGCCCGAGCGCCCGCACCGCGCTGCTCGGCGAGACCGGCGGCCTGATGATGATCGCGGGTATGGCCGGCATGCTCGGTTGACCATGGCCTTGGCTAGGGCCTGTCCGGCGGATCAGGTAGCAGGGAAGCAACGGCGCCTGATAATCGCAGGTGAGCGGGGCCTGGTGCGTGCAGCTGCAAGGCGGAGGAGGGCGTCGACGCGATGGGGGTCCCCCTGTTCGAGCGAAGCCGAGAACTTGGGGGAGTCGGCAACCGACGACAACGCCGGAGGGGGTACCTCCCTGCTCGAGCGAAGCCGAGAGCTTGGGGGCGGGCGTGCCAGGCCCCGCGTCTGCGGCATGATCCGCCGGACAGGCCCTAAGGTCGAGCCCGACGCGGCACACGCTCGCGGTGGCCGAGAACGAGGACGAGGACCATACAGGCATGCCGAAGATCGTCGACCATCACGAACGACGTCGGCAGATCGTCGAAGCGGTGTGGGCCCTGATCGCACGCCGTGGACTGGACGCCGTCACCATGCGGGACCTGGCCGCGGAGGCGGGATACGCCAACGGCGCGCTCGCCCCGTACTTCCGCAACAAGGACGAGATCCTCCAGGCCGCGTTCCACTACGCGTTCGAGAGCACCAACACGCGCGCCGAGGCGGCCGTGGGAGGCGCGAGCGGCCTGAGGGCCCTGCGCGGGCTCTGCCTGGAGATCATGCCGCTCGACGAGGTGCGGCTCATGGAGGCCCGCGTGGTCATCGCCTTCTGGGACCGCGCCGTGCACGACGAGCGCATGACCGCCGTCCACGAGCAGGCGATGGACCTGTGGCGCGACCGGATGGGCGACTACCTGCGGCAGGCCCGGGCAGCAGGGGAGGTCACCACGGCGACACCGGACGAACTCGTCATCGACACCCTGCTCACCACTCTCATGGGTTTTCAGATCAACGCGCTGCTCGCACCGCACGCCACCGGCGCGCAACGTCAGGTAGCGGTCCTCGAAGGACTCCTCGGCACGCTTGCGTGAGCGGCGGACCACGATCGTGCCCCGCCGCAGGTCGGCGGGGCGGGTTCGGTGCGCCCGCGAAGGGGGAAAGGGCCAAGGATGCGAGACGTACGTGGTGTGTGGGACTCGGCGGGCGTACAGGTGCAGAAGTGGCGCCAGGAACCCGTCATCGTTCAGTCGGTGCGGTCGGCTGCGGCCGCGACCGTCGCGTACGTGATCGCGGTGCGGGTCAGCCCCGAGCCCGCGCCGCTCACCGCCCCGCTGACCGCGCTCCTCGTCGTGCAGGTCACGCTGTACGCCACCCTCACGACCGGTATCCGCCGGGTGAACTCCGTGGTGGCCGGCGTCCTCGTCGCCATCGGCTTCAGCGCCCTGGTGGGTCTGACCTGGTGGAGTCTGGCCCTGCTCATCCTCGCCTCGCTGGCCGTCGGTCATCTCGTGCGGGTCAGCGAGTTCGTGCCCGAGGTGGCGATCAGCGCCATGCTCGTGCTGGGCGTGACCAGGGTCGGCGACATCGCCTGGGCCAGAGTGGTGGAGACGCTGATCGGCGCGGCGGTCGGACTCGGCTGCAATCTGCTGTTCGCTCCCCCGGTGTGGGTGGGCCCGGCAGGACAGTCGATCGAGGGCCTGGCGCGGCACGTACGACAGCTGATGCTGCGCATGGGCGAGGAGGCCGCGGACCGCACCCCCGTGGAGCACGCGACCGCCCGGCTGTACGAAGCGCGCCGCCTGGACCACGACATCGTCGGGGTGGACGCGGCGCTCACACAGGCCGAGGACAGTCTGAAGCTCAATCCCCGCGTCCGTGAGGGCCTGCTGCACCGGATCGTGCTGCGCACCGGCCTCGACACGCTGGAAATCTGCACGGTGGTGCTGCGGGTGCTCGCGCGCACCCTCACCGACCTGGCCAAGGAGCGCGATCCCGAGCCTTTGTTCGAACCGCAGATCGGCGCGGCACTGGAACAGCTGCTGTCCGAAGTGGCCGACGCCGTGGTGAGTTTCGCCGTCCTGGTGACCACGGACGTCAGTCACAGCGCCGAGTCGGCCGAGTCCCGCCTCGCCGCGGAGCTCGCCACGGCGTCGGCGACCCGCGACAAGCTGGCCCAGCTGCTCCTGGACGAAGTCCAGCGGGACGCCCGCCAGTGGCAGCTGCACGGCGCCGTCCTCACCGAGGTCAACCGCATCCTGGACGAGCTCGACACGGAGCACCGCTCACGTCGGCTCATGGAGGAGCTCGACCGTGGCACGCGCGAACAGCGCGAGCGCCGGACGCACCTCGCCCGCCTGCGGCAGCGGCTGCGCCCGGGCCGATCGCGGCGGAGTCGGAACCATCCCCCGGCCTCCAGTCGTTCCAGGTGAGGACGGCCGTTCCGGTCAGGAATCGGGACGGCGACCACAGGGGGGAGCGGACGGATGACCGACAGCGGCGTACGGATCGACGGGAACTCACTGCGGCTGCCGGGCCGGGTGCGGGTCCGGTTCATGCGGACACTGCGCCTGCCCGAGACGGGCACGCACGAGCTGCCCCCGGGGCTCGGCGAGTTCCCCGTGCGCCGCGT
Source organism: Streptomyces sp. SD15 (assembly GCF_054462255.1). Taxonomy (NCBI): domain Bacteria; kingdom Bacillati; phylum Actinomycetota; class Actinomycetes; order Kitasatosporales; family Streptomycetaceae; genus Streptomyces; species Streptomyces sp. SD15. The sequence goes on from NZ_JBTLMO010000003.1 coordinate 277,146, forward strand.
CGAGGACTACGCGGACACGGTTCCCGCCGAGTGGCGTGCGCGCGGCGGTGTGATGCTGCCGGTGTATCTGCGCGAGGCCATGTGGCTGAGCTTCTCGGGCACGTCGGAACCGGCCGCGCTCCAGGTCGGCGTCGGCAAGGTGTGCGCGGTCTCGGGCAGGCCGTGGAGTTCCCGGCTCACCAAAAACCCGCAGAACTATGTGGTGCTGCCGCGTCAGCCGTGGCTTGACGGCATCAACTCCGGCAAGGGCAAGGTCCGTCAGTTCGTCGCCGTGCCGCTGGGCCTCGGAGCGACCGTCGAGGGCCAGGTCACCGGCGAGGAGGTGTGGGGCGGCCTCCAGCTTCAGTCCTTCCCGCTCGATGACGCGGAGCTGGCCGCATGGCGCGAGGCGGAACATCGCAGGACACAGCAGCGTCGGGAGATGACGGCGCCGACGGGAGGCTACGGCTCCGCGTTCCCGATGGCCGCCCCGGGAGCCGTCCCGGCCCCCGCCGGTGCTCCGTCGGGTCGCACGCGCGGCGTCCCCGCGATGGGTCTGGGGGTCGGCGGCTCGATGCGCCAGGAGGTCTACCGGGACGACCGGCCGCTCGAGGCCTGGGCCAAGAGGCCCGCCGGGCGCGTGTTCGTGCATCTCGTGACGCCTCCCGAGTGGCGCCGCATCACGGGTGAGGCTCCCGCGCCGTCCCCCATCGACCGCGCGGCCTACACACGGGCCGGACTGCCCTGGTTCGACTACTACGACCAGGACGCCACGGACCTCGCTCCCACCGACACGCTGGGCTCGGTGCGGCCGGTCGGCGACTGGCTCGGCGCCGACCACGAGCCCTGGCAGCAGCCCTCACCCCACCAGGTGAAGCCGCTGGGGGACGCGCCGGGCAAACCGGTCGAGGACGGTGACTGGTGATCCGGGCATGAGCGTTGCGCTCTGCGCAACACCCCTCGCCATTTTTGCCTTTCCCGGGTGCCGCACGCCAAGGTGGCCATCACGGCTGAGGCAACCGACACCCGAGGTACAGGCATGAACAGTGGTGCAGAACCGGCGCGAGGCTCCGGTGGCGGCTGGAGCAGGCGGCGGGTCGTCGGAGCGCTGGCGGGCGTCGCCGTGGTGGCGACGCTCCCGGCACCGGTCGCGCCGCGCACCGAACGGGCGGCAGCCGCGCCGCACACCGAACCCGCACCCACCCCGACCGCGCCCACCGCCGACTCCGCCTCCCCCACCGTCCGTCGGCTGTTCCTCGGCACCTACACCTCGGCCGAGGGCGGCGGTACGGGCATCGGCCTGGCCACGTACGACGCCACCACAGGTGACATCACGGCCACCGGCACCATCGCCGGCGTCGGCGACCCGTCGTACCTCGCGCTCCATCCGAACGGCCGCACGCTGTACGCCGTCGACGAACGCCAAGAGGGCGCCGTGACCGCCGTGCACGTCACGACGAACACGGTGCTCGGCACCCAGGGCACCGGCGGCGCGGGCCCCTGCCATCTGTCGGTGCATCCGAGCGGGCGCTGGCTGCTGAGCGCCAACTACACGTCGGGCAGTGTGACCGTGCACCCCGTCGACGCCTCAGGCGCCCTCGGTGCGCACACCGACCTGGTCACGCACTCCGCTCCGGCGCCCGGTCCGGGTCAAGAGGGTCCGCACGCGCACCAGTTCCTCACCAGCCCCGACGGCGGCCATGTCCTCGCCGTCGACCTGGGCACCGACACCATCTACACCTACCGCCTGAACGCGTCCAAGGGCACGCTCACCGAGGTCGCCCGGGCGCACACCCGGCCGGGCGCGGGCCCCCGCCATCTCACCTTCCACCCCGGCGGCCGCTTCGCCTATCTCGCGAACGAGGTGGACGACTCCGTCGTGGTCTGCGCCTACGACCCGGCGAGCGGGCGGCTCACCCCGGGCGACCCGCAGTCCACGGGCACGGGCGAGGTCACGAACTATCCGGCCCAGATCCTGGTGACGTCGAACGGGTCGTACGCGTATCTCGCCAACCGTGGTCACAACAGCCTGACGCGTTACGCCGTCGAGGCGGGCGGCGCCCGGTTGCGGCTCCTGGACACCGTGCCGGTCGGCGGCGACTTCCCGCGCCACATCGCGTTCTCGCCGGACGAGCAGCTGCTGTTCGCGGCGAATCAGCGGTCGAGCACGGTCAGCGTCTTCCACGTCGACCCGACCGCCGGCGAACTCCGGCTCGCGGGCGAGCCGTTCGCCTCACCCGTCGCCGTCTGTGCGCTGCCGCTGTAGCGCCCGGGGGCAGGAAGCGGAGCTCGCCTGCGTGAGCAGTACGTGCATCCGCTCGGTGAGCTGCGTGACATCGTCGGCGGGCGTGTGGAAGGGCAGGCGTACGTCGCCATTGCCGCGCGCACGCTCGATGCGCAGCGTCAGTCCGTGCCGGTCGACGGCGAGCGGCTGGACACGCACCGCACCGTGCAGGCTGTCGGGCTCGACGAGGCGGGTCAGCCGCTCGACGGCGTCCGGGTGCGCGTCGGCGAGGTGGGTGAGCAGGGTGGACTCGGCCGTGGCCAACGGGTCGGGGCCGGCGTCGGCGAACTCGTCGAGGTCGACCACGACGGCGCCGGACGCCTCGCGCAGCACCACGCGCGACGGCCGGAACTCCAGATGCCCGTCCTCCAGGACGAACCAGCCGGCCATCCACAGCCGGGCGCGAATCCGGTTGCGCACGGGGACGGGCGCGACGTCGGCGAACTCGAGGACGGCGGACGGCTCCCCGCGCGGGGCGCAGATCGCGGCCGCGAGCAGCGTGCTGTCCTCCGGCACGTGCAGGAGCACCCTGCCGTCCGCGGTGACGGTGTGCGCGCCGACGAACTCCTCGCGGCCGCCCTCCGCGGTCACCGCGCAGGACCACGCCGCGGCGAGCACCGAGCGGGCACGCTCGGCCGCGGCGGGCGCGGCCGTCCAGCTTTGACGGTCACCCATTCGGTCTCCCATCCCGACAACCTCCCTTAGGTAAGCCTTGCCTAACTTACCCAAGAACTGGGTGCACGCCAACACGCCACCCCATCCTGTGAGCACCCTTTTCGGCGCGTGAGCGCACCCGGCTCAGGGAGTGACCGCACCCAGCAGCGCCCGCGCGCACAGGTCGCGCACCTGCTCCCGGTTCAGCTCCGCACCGCCCCTGAGCCACTCCAGGCAGACGGCCGTGGTGAAGGCGAGCCAGCCACGGACGGCGATCCGCAGCTCGGGCCGGTCCGCGGGCAACCGGCCGAAATCCGGGTCCGCCGCCAGCGCCGCCAGGATCTGCCGTTCCTGCGCGGCCAACGCCTGCCGGTAGACCTTGCGCACGGCCTGGTCACCCGCCGCCTCGGCGCGATGGAAGGCGCGAAAGCCGTGCGCGTGCGCCTCGGCGTACTCCAGGAAGGCATCGAGCCCGGCACCCAGTTGCTCGCGCACGGGAACCCCGGGCACCGCAGCCGTCAGCCGCAGCATCCGCGCGCTCTCGCGCTCCACGACGGCCGAGAAGAAGTCCCGTTTCGTCGGGAAGTAGTGGTAGAGCAGACCGCGCGAGACTCCGGCGATCTCGGCGACCTGCTCGATCCACACCTCGTCGTACGGGCTCTCCGAGAACAGTCTCGCCCCGACGGACAAGAGCTGCTCCCTGCGCTCCTCGGTACTCAACCGACGGCGCGGGCGCTCCCCTCGCTCCCCCTGCTTCCCGCTCATGCCGGCACTTTACTTGACGTCGGTTCAACAACGGGATCACACTGAGAACCGCTATTGAACCCGCGTACAACAGAGTCAACCTGCCGCAGGCACAAGGGAGATGGCGTCATGGCTCAGACGACACAGGCCGCGCTGCCCAAGGGGTTCCGCAGCGCGGAACTGGGCTGGCCGGAGCTGCACCGCATCCCTCGTCCGCCGTACCGGGTCCCCCTGTTCGGGGATGTACTCGGCGCGGGCGTCCGCTCGCCGCTGCAGGATTCGATGCGCATCGGGCGCCGGCTCGGGCCGATCTTCCGGCGCAAGGCCTTCGGCAAGGAGATCGTCTTCGTCTGGGGCTCCCGACTCACGGCCGAGCTGGCGGACGAGGCCCGGTTCGCCAAGCATGTGGGGCTCGGGATCGCCAATCTGCGGCCGGTCGCCGGGGACGGCCTGTTCACGGCGTACAACCACGAGCCGAACTGGCAGCTGGCGCACGACGTCCTGGCCCCGGGCTTCAGCCGCGAGGCCATGGAGGGCTACCACCCGATGATGCTGGCCGTGACCGAGCGGCTGCTGGACCGCTGGGACCGGGAGCGGGCGGCGGGACGGGCCGTGGACGTGCCCGGCGACATGACGAAGCTGACGCTGGAGACGATCGCCCGCACGGGCTTCGGCCATGACTTCGGCTCGTTCGACCGCTCCCGCCCGCATCCCTTCGTGACCGCGATGGTCGGCACCCTGACATACGCGCAGCGCCTCAACGTCCTGCCCGCGCCGCTGGCTCCCGTGCTGCTGCGCACCGCCACCCGGCAGAACGAGGCCGACATGGCCCATCTCAACCACACCGTCGACAAGGTCGTGGCGGAGCGCCGACGCGGCGGCGGAGACGGGGACCTGCTCGATCGGATGCTGGAGACGGCCCATCCGGCGACCGGGGAGCGACTGACGCCCGAGAACATCCGGCGGCAGGTCATCACCTTCCTGATCGCCGGCCACGAGACCACCTCGGGCGCGCTCTCGTTCGCCCTGCACTACCTCTCCCGGCACCGGGACGTCGCCGCCCGCGCGCGGGCCGAGGTGGACCGGGTCTGGGGCGACACACCCCGGCCGGGCTACGACCAGGTCGCCAGACTGCGGTACGTGCGCCGGGTGCTCGACGAGTCGCTGCGGCTGTGGCCGACGGCGCCCGCCTTCGCCCGGGAAGCCCGTCAGGACACCGTGCTGGACGGTGTCCACCCGATGCGCAGGGGTGCGTGGACGCTGGTCCTGACGGCGATGCTGCACCGGGATCCGGAGGTCTGGGGCGCGGACGCGGAGGCGTTCGACCCGGATCGCTTCGACGCGAAGGCGGTACGGACCCGGCCGGCGCACACCTTCAAGCCGTTCGGCACCGGGGCGCGGGCCTGCATCGGCCGCCAGTTCGCGCTGCACGAGGCGACGCTGGTGCTGGGGCTGCTGCTGCGCCGCTACGAGCTGCGGCCCGAGCCGGACTACCGGTTGCGGGTCTCCGAGCGGCTGACGCTGATGCCGGAGGGGTTGCGGCTGCACCTCGAGGGCCGCGCACCCGCCCCGGACTCAGCGACCGCCTGCCCAGTGGCCCGGGCGGGTGACTGACTCGGGCAACCTGGTGCCGACACTGCCCCGGGCCGCGTTCACCTGAGGCTGGGTCAGGAAGAACGCGCCGGTCAGATCGGCGTCCGTGAGGTCGGTGTCGCGCAGATCGGCGCCGATCAGATCCGCGCCGCGCAGATCGGCGCCGGTCAGGTCGGCGGCGATGAGGTAGGCGCCTCGCAGGTTGGCGCCGCGCAGGTCGGCCCCCTTGAGACGGGCGCCCATCAGGTCGGCGCCCCGGCGGTCCTTCTTCTTGCCGCGTCCCAGACCGGCGCGCACGAGTTCGCTGGTCCGCAGCAGCAGTGCATTGACGTCCTGCCGGTGCGCGCCCACGTCCAACTCGCCCAGTTCCTCGGGGGTTCGGCGGGTGAGCCGCTCCGTCTCGTCGAGCGCGCGGCGGACGTCGGCGTGCACCGGGCGGGCCGCCGGGAGCGTCAGCGCCTCGTTCAGGTACCAGAGCAGTTCGTGGAGTTGGCGGACGACGGGGAACACATCGAACATCTGCCGCGCGTGCTCGCGCGAGCCCGAGCGCCAGTCCTGGCCGCCGAAGGTGACCTGGGAGACCTTCTGGCCGGCGCCGAAGCAGTCGTAGACCGTGCAGCCCGTGAAGCCCGTCTGCCGCAACCGTGTGTGGATCCCGCAGCGGAAATCGGTCTCCAGGTTCGGGCAGGGCTTTCCGGCGTCCTTGTCGATCGCGAAGTCGGCCGAGCGGGCGAACGGCAGCGCGACACAGCACAGCCCGAAGCACCGGCCGCAGTCGGCCCGCAGATCAAGGCGCCGGTCCTGGACCACGCCGCTGTCTTCTTGCATAGGCCCAGCCTACTGAGCCGATCACGCCCGAGCCGGACGATATACGCGTACTCGAGCAGCCGACGGTACCGTTCGGACGGCGTGAGCCGCAGCGCCGTGGCGCCCAACTCCCTTACGGGACAAGGAACTCACCGATGCCCCGGCGGGATCGGAGAGGTCCTCTCCACACAGGCGAAAACAAGCTCCGCTATGACTGAGCCAACACCCACATACAGAGGAACGCCCCCAGACGCAGGAGAGACAACATGTGCACCCACCGGCCGCCGTGCCCCACCGTCGACAGCCCCGACCATCAAGCCGCTGTCATCGTGTCCGCCCACCCCGAACAGGGCTGGAGCCTGCTGTGCAACGGCACGCTCGTCTTCGACGACACCGGTGAGCTCCTGCCGGACGGACGGGTCGTGGGCCCACTGCGGTCGACGCTCGTGGGCCCTGCGACGCCGGTCGCCGCCTGAGGCAGGGCGAGGGTTCAGACCTCGTCGCGCGTCAGCGCCAGCAGCCGGTCCAGGACTCGCGGTCCCCCGGCCCGTACGCCGTCGTGCTCGAACTCGTCGGTCACCCAGGTCCGCAGACCGCCGATGGTGCGGGCGGTCAGCAGGGCGTGCTCCGTGTCGACGTACATGTCGTCGTGGTACACGGCCGCGGCCACCGGGACCTTGTTGGCGGCGAGACGGGCGGGGTCGTAGAGCGGCTGCCAGTCCGTGCGCGAGGCCAGTTCCTCGGCGGTCTCGCGCAGGGGGCGCAGCGCCGGGTCGTTGTCGAACATCCAGGGATGCACGGACTCGCCGGTGAACAGCAGCGGTCCGTCGTCGGTGAGCGTCTTGGCCGCGTCGAACTGCGGGAACTCGGCCCGCACCCGCTCCGCGGACCAGGCGGTGGGCCGGTCGTCCTGGCCGTAGATCGCCTCGTGGACCAGTGCGTACAGCGGGTGACCTGCGTACGACAGGAGTCCTTGCACCTCCTCCTGGAAGGCGTCGGAGAGGGCCTGGCCCTGCGGGGTGGGGACGAAGGCCTCCTCGAGGAGGTAGTGCAGGCGGTGGCTGCCCTCGCTGCCGCCGAGGAGGATGCCGAGGGACTGGAAGGCCTCGACGGTGAGCCGGTAGCCGCCGGGCAGGACGGGCTCGTGCCGCACGAGGTACTCGGCGATCTGCCGGGCGCGCTCCACGTCCTGCGGGTAACGCGCGTAGTGTGCGGCGACCTTGCGTTCGATACGGGGATACGCGGCCCGGTAGACGTCGTCCGCGTGCGCGTCCAGTGCCGGCAGTCCCCCGGTGATCAGGGCCGCGCGCAGGCCCTCGGGGGCCGTCGAGAGGTAGTTCACCGTGCAGAAACCGCCGAAGCTCTGGCCGAGTACGGTCCAGGGGTCGCCGCCGGTGAGCCCGGGGCGGATGGCCTCGCAGTCGCGGACGATGGAGTCGGCGCGGAAGTGCGTGAGGTAGTCGGCCTGTGCGCGCGGGCCGCCGCGCAGCGGCAGGGTCTGGCGGTTGGCGGGCGTGGAGTGGCCGGTGCCGCGCTGGTCGAGCAGCAGCACCCGGAACTCCTTCAGCGCGCGGCCGAGCCAGGCCTGCTTGCCGACGAAACGGTTGGCGCCGAAGCCGGGGCCGCCTTGGAGGTAGACCAGCCAGGGGAGGTCCTGGTGCGCCTTCTCGCTCGCGACGGCCTCGCGGGCGAACAGCTCGATGCTCTCCCCTGCCGGGTCGTCGTGGTCGAGGGGCACGGTGAAGCGGTGGTCGGTGAGGACGACACCGGGCTGGCGGTAGCTGACGGTCAACAGGGCTCCCGAGACGTACGGATTCCAGGCTGCGTCCCAGTTGAACACATGATCCCGGAGGCGCCGAGCCCGGGGATCAAGAAAACCGTACTGAATGGCGGCTCAGCGCGTGAGTGGTGACTCAGCGCGCCGACAGGCTGGAGCGGCGCACCACCAGCTCCGGCTGGAGCACCACCCGCTGGTGCTCGTGCGGCGTGGACGCCGTCTCGGCCTCCGTCTCCTCCAGCAGCAGTTCGGCGGCGAGGGCGCCCATGGTCATGGCGGGCTGGCGTACGGAGGTGAGCGGGACGGCCGCCGCGGCGGCGAACTCGATGTCGTCGTAGCCGACGATCGCGAGGTCGTCGGGGACGCCGACCCCCGCCGCGTACATGGCCTGCAGGACGCCGAGCGCGAGCAGGTCGTTGGCGCAGAAGACGGCGGTCGGGCGCTCGGCAAGGCCGAGGAGCCGGGCGCCCGCGTCGCGTCCCGCGGCCACGTCGAGACGCTCGGTGGGCAGCTCCCGCAGCGCGCTCGGCGGCAGCCCGGCCTCCGCCAGGGCGTTCAGCGCGCCCGCCCGGCGGTCGCTGACCTGGTTCAGGCCGGGCGGCCCGCTGACGTACGCGATCGACCGGTGGCCGGCGTCCACGAGATGGCGTACGGCCAGCGCGCCGCCCGCCACGTCGTCGACGGAGACCGAGCACTCGGTGGTGCCGTCGGCGACCCGGTCGACCAGCACGAAGGGGATGCCGTTGCGGCGGAACGTCTCGATGTTGCGCCCCGTGGCGTCGGCCGGTGTGAGGAGCACTCCGCGCACCCGCTGTTCGGCGAAGAGCGACAGGTAGTCGGCCTCCTCGACGGCGCTCTGCGCGCTGTTGCAGACCATCACACCGAGCCCGGCGTCCCGTGCGGCGCGCTCGGCGCCGCGGGCCACGTCCACGAAGAACGGGTTGCCCATGTCGAGGACGAGCAGGCCCATGATCCGGCTGCGCCCGGCCCGCAGCTGGCGCGCGGACTCGCTGCGGACGTAACCGAGCCGGTCTATGGCCGACAGGACGCGCGCCCGGGTCTCGGAGGCGACGGTGTCCGGGCGGTTGATGACGTTCGACACCGTGCCCACGGAGACTCCGGCGACGCGGGCGACGTCCTTGATACCCACCGACTGGGCCATCAGGCGGAAACCTCCAGGGGGACAAGTAGCGGCGGGCGGGCCTTCACATTACCCGCGCGCCCGCCGACATCGATGTTCACGACGGCAGTACGAAATCGTTCATGACGGCAGCTTGAAGTCGACGACATGGAGCGCCGAGGGTGTCGTCCCGCTGGACTTCTCCTGGTACATGATCGACAGCGTCCCGTCCTGCGGGACGCGTGTCTCGTCGATCACGACCTCGCCGAACGCGTTGAGGCCGCTGCCGTCGTACAGGAGCTTCCAGTCGGTGTACCCGGACGACTTCGACGCGGCGGCTATCCGGCCGAAGGGCATGATCGCGTAGACGTTGTCGTACTTGTCCAGGATCAACTTGGTGCGCTGGCTGGAGTTCAGCGTGATGGGGATCTCGGTCTTCGTCCAGCTGCCGGAGGCGTTCTTGCGGAGGTGGAAGGCGCGGCCATTGGTCGTCCGGTCGGTGACGTAGTTGGTCGTGCACTGGCCGAAGCGGCCGGGCACATAGCTGATGATCGCGTGCGGCAGCCCGGTGGAGTCGGTGGCCTGGCTTTCCTGGTTCATCAGGGAGTGGTCGGGGTTGAGGGGGTCGACGACGAGTCCGGCGTCGGTGACGGCCACCTTGTCGGAGCCGCCGGTGGTGCCGACGAGGGTGCCCGCGTCGTTGCGCCAGGTGCGGCCGCGGTCGGTCGAGTAGACATAACCGGTGTCGTGGTTGGTGATGCCACCGCCGCTGCACATCACCGCGGCCGACTGCTCGCGCCAGGTGAAGAAGGACTGCAGCCGGCCGTTGACGTCGTAGTCGATGCCGTGCAGGTACATGTTGCGGGCGGTGCTGGAGCCGTGCTCGCTGGTGTACGTGCCGATCGAACTGGACCACTCCCCGAGAGCGGTCCAGGACGAACCGTCGTACTCCGCGAGGGCGTTGCGCCCGTTTCCGGAGATGGCGACCCGATAGCTGAGCTGGAGCTTGCCCTCCGGTGTCGAGACGAACTGCGGGTAGGTGAACTGCGTGGTGAGCGCGAGCCCGTCGAGGCTCGTCTGCACGGCGCCGAAGACCGCGGAGGTCCAGGCTGTCGAGGCGGCGTTGTCGAGCAGCCCCGCCACCGACTTCACGTAGAAGAAGCCGTCGCTGTGGGAGTCCATGTTGAGGTGCAGCCGGCCGTCGGTCTTCGACACGCCCATGGAGATCACGTTGTGCGAGTCGTCGCTCTTGAGCTTGTGGCCGAGGGTGACCGTCGACCAGCTCGACGCACCGAGCGCACGGCGGGCGACTACCGCGCTGCGGTCGGCGGTGTACCAGACGGCATACTGGTGGCCCTTGTACGTGAGCAGACCGTTCTTCTGGAACGCGTTGTTGTTGACCAGGCCGTCGTACGACACGAAGTACACGGCCTGGGCGTCCAGTCGGGTGCTGCCGGTACGGGTCACCGAGGGGCCCGGGTCGGCCGCCCGTGCCGTGCCCGGGGCCGCCACGGTGGCGAGCAGGGCCGTCGCCAACAACGTGCGTCGTCTCATGTGCGGAGCTCCTGGTTCGGGCGAGGGAGTCGGGCGAGGAAGTCAGGCGAGATGGAAGACTTCCGTGAGGGGCTTCATGGCCTCGTCGGGCCGGGCGCCGTCGAGGGATTCGAAGAAGGGTGCCATCTCGGCCTGCCAGCGGGCGTTGACGTCGGTGGCCTCCATGGCGGCCTGGGCCGCCGTGAAGTCCTCGGTCTCCAGATAGCCGACGAGCAGTCCGTCATCACGCAGGAAGAGCGAGTAGTTGTGCCAGCCGGTGGCCGAGAGAGCTGCCAGCATCTCGGGCCACACGGCCGCATGCCTCTCGCGGTACTCCACGAGCCGGTCCTGCCGGACCTTGAGAAGAAAACAGACGCGCTGCATGAAGTACCGCTCCCGAGTGAGACGGATCAGAAGTCGAACTGGTCGATGTTCTCGGCGTTGAAGACGGTCGGCTTGCCCAGGTTGATCACGCCGTCCTTGCCTATGGTGAAGGAGCCCATGGCACCGGCCTCGAAGCTCTCGCCCTCCTTGCCGCTGATCTGCCCCGAGGACAGCGCCACCGCCGTACGCGCGGCCAGCTCGCCGAGCTTCGCCGGGTCCCACAGCTCGAAGGCGTCGACGGTGCCGTTCTTGACGTACTTGCGCATGTCGTTCGGGGTGCCGAGGCCGGTCAGCTTGACCTTGCCCTTGTACTTGGAGCCGGACAGGTACTGGGCGGCCGCCTTGATGCCGACGGTGGTCGGGGAGATGATCCCCTTCAGGTTCGGGTACTCCTGGAGCAGGCCCTGGGTCTGCTGGAAGGACTGCTGGGCGTCGTCGTTGCCGTACGCGACCTTGACCAGCTTGATGTCCTTGTACTTCGCGTCCTTCAGCTCGTCCTTCATGAAGTCGATCCAGGTGTTCTGGTTCGTGGCGGTCTGCGCGGCGGACAGGATCGCGATCTCGCCCTTGTAGCCGATCTGCTCGGCGAGCAGCTGCACCTCGGTGCGGCCCAGGTCCTCGGCGCTGGCCTGCGAGACGAAGGCGTTGCGGCACTCGGGCTTGGTGTCGGAGTCGTAGGTGACGACCTTGATGTCATTCGTCATGGCCTGCTTGAGCGCGGTGCACAGGGCGCCCGGGTCCTGTGCGGAGACCGCCATCGCGTCGACCTGCTGCTGGGTGAGCGTGTTGACGTAACTCACCTGGCTGCTGGTGTCGGTGGCGCTGCTCGGGCCGACCTCCTTGTAGCTGGAGCCCAGTTCCTTGAGGGCCTTCTCGCCGCCCTTGTCCGCGGAGGTGAAGTACGGGTTGTTGACCTGCTTGGGCAGGAAGCCGACCGTCAGGCCCTTCTTGGTGGCCGCCTTCGGGTCGGCCTTGCCGGAGGTCGCGTTCGAGCCGCTCTCGCTCTTGACGTCCTTCTTGGTGGTGCCGCCGCAGGCGGTGACGGCCAGGGCGAGGGAGGTGACGGCGGCGAGCGCCGCGCAGCTACGACGGATCGAGGACTGGCGCATGACGTGGATTCCTTATGAGGGTGAGCGGAACGGTTACGAGGCCGGAGTCGAGGCGGCTCTGCGGCCCGCCCTCGCTACGGAGATCTGCCGCGCGACCCGGGGGCCGAGCACGGAGACGACGAGCAGAACGCCGGTGACGACGATCTGCGACTGCGCGGAGACGTCCTGGAGGCTCATCACGTTCTGCGCCGCGCCGAGCAGGAAGACTCCCGCGATGGCGCCGCCGAGCGTGCCCTTGCCGCCGTCGAAGTCGATGCCGCCGAGGAGGACGGCCGCGATGACGGAGAGTTCGAGCCCGGTGGCGTTGTCGTAGCGGGCGCTGGCGTAGTGCAGGGCCCAGAAGACGCCGGTGAGCGAGGCCATGAAGCCGGTGGCGACGAACAGGAGCAGTTTCTGCCGCTTGACCCGGATGCCGGCGAACCGGGCGGCCTCCTCGTTGGCGCCGACCGCGAACGCCGAGCGCCCGAACGGGGTGGCGTGCAGGACGACCACCGCGATGGCGAGCAGCACGAGGAAGGGCAGGAACGCCTGTGGGATGAAGGTGTCGCCGATGCGTCCGGCCGCGAAGTCCAGGTACTGGGTGGGGAAGTCGGTGACCGCGTCCGAGCCGAGCACGATCTGCGCGATGCCCCGGTAGGCGGCGAGCGTGCCGATGGTGACGGCGAGCGACGGCAGGCCGAGCCGGGTCACCAGCAGGCCGTTGACCAGCCCGCACACCACGCCGAGGAGCAGGCACAGCGGGATGATCGTCTCGATCGACATGCCCTGGTTCCACAGGGCGCCCATCACCGCCCCGGACAGACCGGCCGTGGACGCGACCGACAGGTCGATCTCGCCGGACACCACGAGCAGGGTCATCGGCAGGGCGATCAGCGCGATGGGCAGCGTGTTGCCGATCAGGAACGACAGGTTGAGAGCGTTGCCGAAGCCGTCCACGAACCCGAAGGAGAACAGCAGCAGGACGAGGAGGAGGGCGCCGACGGCCCCGTCCCACCTTGACAAGGCGGTCCAGCGGACGGCGCGCGCGAGAGGCGAGTCAGCCATGGCGGGCGTTCCTCTTCTTCAGGGCGGAGGCCACGCGCAGCGCGACGACCCGGTCGACGGCGATGGCGAGGAGGAGCAGGATGCCGTTGATGGCGAGCACCCACACGGAGCTGACGCCGAGGGCGGGCAGCACGCTGTTGATGGAAGTGAGCAGCAGCGCGCCGAGCGCGGCGCCGTAGACGCTGCCGGAGCCACCGGTGAAGACGACGCCGCCGACCACCACCGCGCTGACGACGGTGAGTTCATAGCCGTTGCTGGTTCCGGAGTCGACGTTGCCGAACCGGGCGAGGTACAGCGCGCCCGCGAGTCCGGCGAGGCCGCCGCAGACGATGTACGCGGTCAGGATCCGCTTGCGGACGGGGATCCCGGCGAGCCGTGCGGCCTCCGGGTTGGAGCCCAGCGCGTACAGCTCGCGGCCGCTGCCGAAGTGCTTGAGGTAGTACGCGGTGACCAGCAGCACCGCCAGGGCGATCAGGGCGAGATACGGAACCGCCGAGATGCCGCCGGAGCCGAAGTCGACGAAGCCGCCGGGGAGGTCGGCCGCGGTGATCTGCCGGGAGCCGACCCAGATGGAGTCGATGCCGCGGATGATGTAGAGCGTGCCGAGGGTGACGACGAGCGCGGGCACCTGCCCGAGGCTGACGAGCAGCCCGTTGACCAGTCCGCAGCCGATGCCGAGGAGCACGGCGAGGAGCACCGCGACGACGGGGTTTCCGCCGCCCTGCAGATAGATGCCGGCTGCGAAGGCGCTGATGCCGAGCGTCGAGCCGACCGACAGGTCGACGTTCCGGGTGATCACGACCAGGGACTGGCCGGTGGCGACGAGCACCAGGATGGTCGCGTTCAGCAGCAGGTCCTTGATGCCCTGCTCGGACAGGAACTCGCTGTTGCCCATCTGGGTGATGGCGATCATCACCAGGAAGACGACCAGGATGGCGAGTTCGCGCATCTTGAAGACGCGGTCGACCAGCCGGGTGCCGCTCGACCTGGGCACTTCGGCGGCGGGGGCGGGGTTGGGCGCGGTCACCGTCATGCGGCGGCCCTCCCGGTGGCGGCGGCCATCACGGATTCCTCGGTGGCTTCGGAGCGTGGGATCTCGGCGGTGAGTCGGCCCTCGTGCATCACCAGCACGCGGTCCGCCATGCCGAGGATCTCGGGCAGATCGGAGGAGATCATCAGGACGGCCACGCCGTCGGCGGCCAACTCGCTGAGCAGTCGGTGCACTTCGGCCTTCGTACCGACGTCGATGCCACGGGTCGGCTCGTCGACGATCAGTACCTTGGGACCGGTGGCGAGCCACTTGGCGAGGACGACCTTCTGCTGGTTGCCGCCGGACAGGGTCGACACGGTGTCGGCGATCCGGGCGTACTTCACCTGCAGCTTGACCGCCCAGTCGAGGGAGCGGCTGCGCTCGGCGCCCCGGTCCATCAGGCCCGCCTTGACCGTCGTCCGCAGCCCGGTGAGCCCGATATTGCGCTCGATGGACATGTCCATCACCAGGCCCTGGGCGCGTCGGTCCTCGGGGACGAGGGCGAGCCCGGCGGCCATGGCCGTGGACGGCGCCCCGTTCGTGAGCGCCTTGCCGTCGACCTCCACCCCGCCCGCGTCCCAGCGGTCGACACCGAAAACTGCTCGGGCGACCTCGGTACGCCCCGCGCCGACGAGACCGGCGAGACCGACGATCTCGCCGCGCCGGACGTCGAAGGAGACATCGGTGAAGACGCCCTCGCGGGTCAGACGGCGCACGCTCAGGGCGACCTCGCCGGCCTCGACGTCCTGCTTGGGGTAGAGCTCGTCGAGGTCGCGGCCGACCATCCGGCGGACCAGGTCGTCCTCGGTCATGCCGTCGAGGGGCTCGCTGGAGATCCAGGCGCCGTCGCGCAGGGTCGTGACCCGTTGGCAAATCTGGAAGATCTCCTCCAGGCGGTGCGAGATGAACAGCACCGCCGAGCCCTGCTCGCGCAGGGTGCGGACGACTCCGAAGAGGCGGGCCACCTCGCTGCCGGTCAGAGCGGCGGTCGGCTCGTCCATGATCAGGACGCGGGCGTCGAAGGAGAGCGCCTTGGCGATCTCGACGATCTGCTGGTCGGCGATGGACAGGCCGCGCGCCGGCCGGTCGGGGTCGAGTTCGACGCCGAGGCGCTTCATCAGGGCCGAGGTGGCGGCGTGGGTGGCCTTGTGGTCGATACGGCCGAGGGCGCGCCGGGGCTGGCGGCCCATGAAGATGTTCTCGGCGATCGACAGGTCGGGGAAGAGCGTGGGCTCCTGGTAGATCACCGCGATGCCCGCGTCCCGGGCGTCGGCGGGACCGTGGAAGACGGTGGACTCGCCGTCCAGCAGCACCCGACCGGCGTCCGGTCGGTGCACGCCGGCGAGTGTCTTGATGAGGGTCGACTTGCCCGCGCCGTTCTCGCCCGCGAGTGCGTGCACTTCGCCGGGGAACAGCTGCAGGGACACGTCCCGCAGGGCGCGTACCGCGCCGAAGGACTTGGAGATGTCCTCGAGCGCCAGTACGGGGGCCGGACCCGCGTCGGACCGGTGGGTCATGGGGGCTCCTCAACGACGCGGGCAAAGAAGCCTCACGACGTCGTGAAAGGTTTCAACTAGGTTGCCGGGACGTTAGACAGGTTGCACAGGTCACGTCAATGGGTCCGAGTCGAAATTTTCGATAGTGAGAGGTAGCAACCGAGTCACGGAGAGGCGGTCTTCGTCCAGGGGGTTGACAGCCCTTCGAGCGGCTCATAGCTTCAGCCGTCTGAATCGTTTCAGAAGACTTGTCAGAGGAGCCCTGAAGTGACCGAGCTTGCCGCGGTGAAGACCGCCCTCAACACCCAGGCAGTAGAGACGCCGTCGTGGGCGTACGGGAACTCGGGAACCCGCTTCAAGGTGTTCGCGCAGCCCGGAGTCCCGCGCAACCCGCGCGAGAAGCTGGACGACGCCGCCCAGGTGCACGCTTTTACGGGTGCCGCGCCGACCGTCGCGCTGCACATCCCCTGGGACAAGGTCGACGACTATGGGGCGCTGGCCAAGTACGCCGAGGAGCGCGGCCTGCAGCTGGGAACGATCAACTCCAACACTTTCCAGGACGACGACTACAAGCTGGGCAGCGTCTGCCACCCGGACGCGGCGGTGCGCCGCAAGGCCCTTGATCACCTGTTCGAGTGCGTCGACATCATGGACGCGACGGGTTCGAAGGACCTGAAGCTCTGGTTCGCCGACGGCACGAACTATCCCGGTCAGGACGACATCCGCGAGCGCCAGGACCGTCTCGCCGAAGGACTCGCCCAGGTCTACGAGCGGCTCGGGGACGACCAGCGGATGCTGCTGGAGTACAAGTTCTTCGAGCCCGCCTTCTACACGACGGACGTCCCGGACTGGGGCACCGCGTACGCACACTGCCTCAAGCTCGGTCCCAAGGCGCAGGTCGTCGTCGACACCGGCCACCACGCCCCCGGCACCAACATCGAGTTCATCGTCGCCACGCTGCTGCGCGAGGGAAAACTCGGCGGCTTCGACTTCAACTCCCGCTTCTACGCCGACGACGACCTGATGGTGGGCGCCGCCGATCCCTTCCAGCTCTTCCGGATCATGTACGAGGTGATCCGCGGCGGCGGCTTCGCGCCGGACGTCGCCTTCATGCTCGACCAGTGCCACAACATCGAGGCGAAGATCCCGGCGATCATCCGCTCGGTGATGAACGTCCAGGAGGCCACCGCCAAGGCTCTCCTCGTGGATCGCTCTGCCCTCACCGAGGCACAGCGGGCCGGTGATGTGCTCGCCGCCAACGCGGTGGTGATGGACGCGTACAACACGGATGTGCGGCCGCTGCTGGGTGAGGTGCGCGCCGAGCTGGGGCTGGACCCGGACCCGGTTGCCGCGTATCACCGGTCCGGGTGGGCGGCGAAGATCGCCGAGGAGCGGGTCGGTGGGCAGCAGGCGGGGTGGGGAGCGTAGCGGCTACGTCGCGTCTGCCGGGTTGGACCGGCACCAGACTGCGGGCCGCAGGTGGCTGGTCGCGCCCACGCGGCGGAGCCGCAAGATGTCACAGCCCCGCGCTCCTGAAGGGGCGCTTACCTCACCCTGCTCTCCATATTTCACGTAAGGATTGATCACGCATGGCAACCCATCCCGAAGCCGCCGCCCTGCTGGCCCGGTCGCACCGGCTTGGTGCTGATCCGCGCAACACGAACTACGCGGGCGGCAACACCTCCGCGAAGGGCACCGACACCGACCCCGTGACCGGCGGTGACGTCGAGCTGATGTGGGTCAAGGGGTCGGGCGGCGACCTCGGCACGCTGACCGAGTCCGGGCTCGCCGTGCTCCGCCTGGACCGGCTGCGGGCGATGACGGAGGTCTATCCGGGCGTCGAGCGCGAGGACGAGATGGTCGCCGCGTTCGACTACTGCCTGCACGGCAAGGGAGGCGCGGCCCCGTCCATCGACACGGCGATGCACGGACTGGTGGACGCGGCCCACGTCGACCACCTGCACCCCGATTCCGGTATCGCGCTGGCCTGCGCGGCGGACGGCGAGAAGCTGACGGCCGAGTGTTTCGGCGACAGCGTCGTGTGGGTGCCGTGGCGCCGGCCCGGCTTCCAGCTCGGGCTGGACATCGCGGCGGTCAAGGAGGCCAACCCGAGGGCGATCGGCTGTGTCCTCGGCGGGCACGGCATCACGGCGTGGGGCGACACGGCCGAGGAGTGCGAGCACAACTCGCTGCACATCATCCGCACCGCCGAAGCCTTCCTCGCCGAGCGCGGGAAGGGCGAGCCGTTCGGGCCGGTCGTCGAGGGGTACCAGGCGCTGCCCGAGGGTGCGCGCCGGGACCGGGCCGCGGCGCTGGCGCCGTACGTCCGCGCCCTCGCCTCCCAGGACCGTCCCCAGGTCGGCCACTTCACCGATTCCGACGTCGTCCTCGACTTCCTGGCGAGCGCCGAGCATCCGCGCCTCGCCGCCCTCGGTACTTCCTGCCCCGACCACTTCCTGCGGACGAAGGTCAGGCCGCTCGTCCTCGACCTGCCGCCGGCCGTCGGCCTGGACGAGGCGATCGCCCGGCTGAAGGAGCTGCACGCGGAGTACCGCGAGGAGTACGCGGCCTACTACCAGCGGCACGCCGACGCCGACTCCCCCGCGATGCGCGGCGCGGACCCGGCGATCGTGCTGGTGCCCGGTGTCGGCATGTTCTCCTTCGGCAAGGACAAGCAGACCGCACGCGTGGCCGGCGAGTTCTACGTCAACGCGATCAATGTGATGCGGGGCGCCGAGGCCGTCTCGACGTACGCGCCGATCGAGGAGTCGGAGAAGTTCCGCATCGAGTACTGGGCCCTGGAGGAGGCCAAGCTCCAGCGGATGCCGAAGCCGAAGCCGCTCGCCACCCGGGTGGCACTGGTGACGGGCGCGGGCAGCGGCATCGGCAAGGCGATCGCCGAGCGGCTGGTGGCCGAGGGCGCGTGCGTGGTGATCGCGGACCTGAACGCGGAGAACGCCGCCGGGGTCGCCGAGGCGCTGGGCGGTCCCGACAAGGCCGTCGCCGTCACCGTCGACGTGACCTCCGAGGAACAGATCGCCGAGGCCTTCAAGGCGGCGGTGCTCGCGTTCGGCGGCGTCGACCTGGTCGTCAACAACGCGGGCATCTCCATCTCCAAGCCGCTGCTGGAGACCACCGCGAAGGACTGGGACCTCCAGCACGACATCATGGCCCGCGGCTCCTTCCTCGTCTCGCGCGAGGCGGCCCGGGTGATGATCCAGCAGAAGCTGGGCGGCGACGTCATCTACATCGCGTCCAAGAACGCGGTCTTCGCCGGCCCGAACAACATCGCCTACTCCGCGACCAAGGCCGACCAGGCACATCAAGTCCGGCTCCTTGCCGCCGAGTTGGGCGAGCACGGCATCCGGGTCAACGGCGTGAACCCGGACGGGGTGGTGCGCGGGTCGGGCATCTTCGCGGGCGGTTGGGGCGCACAGCGCGCGGCCACCTACGGCATCGAGGAGGAGAAGCTCGGCGAGTTCTACGCCCAGCGGACCATCCTCAAGCGGGAGGTACTGCCCGAGCACGTCGCGAACGCGGTGTTCGCCCTCACGGGCGGGGACCTCACGCACACCACCGGTCTGCACGTCCCGGTCGACGCCGGTGTCGCGGCGGCATTCCTGCGATGAGCGAGCACCTCAACACCTTCGCCGCGGTCGACCTCGGCGCGTCCAGCGGGCGCGTCATGGTCGGCCGCGTCGGCCCCGACACACTGGATCTGACGGAGGCGCACCGCTTCCCGAACCGGCCCGTCCGCGTCCCCGAAGGACTGCGCTGGGACGTCCTCGCTCTGTACGCGGGGGTCCTCGACGGGCTGCGGGCGGCCGGGCAGGTCGACTCCGTCGGCATCGACAGCTGGGCCGTGGACTACGGCCTGCTGGACGCCGACGGAGCGCTGCTGGGCAATCCGGTGCACTACCGCGACGCCCGCACGGAGGGTGTGGCGGAGAAGGTGTGGGCCACTGTGCCCGCCGCGGAGCTGTACGCGGCGACCGGGCTCCAGTACGCGCCCTTCAACACCCTGTACCAGCTCACGGCGGCCCGTTCGACGGCTCAACTCGCTGCGGCCGAGCGGATGTTGCTGATCCCCGATCTGCTGACGTACTGGCTCACGGGCGAGCCGGGCACGGAGCTCACCAACGCCTCGACCACCCAGCTGATCGACCCGCGCACCCGCGACTGGTCGTACGACCTCGCGGACCGGCTCGGCGTCGACCTGAAGCTGTTCGCGCCGCTGCGCCGGCCGGGCGACCCGGCCGGTCTGCTGCGCCCGCACGTCCTGGAGGAGACCGGGCTGACCGGCCCGGT
Organism: Streptomyces sp. SD15; assembly: GCF_054462255.1. Lineage (NCBI taxonomy): Bacteria > Bacillati > Actinomycetota > Actinomycetes > Kitasatosporales > Streptomycetaceae > Streptomyces > Streptomyces sp. SD15. The sequence goes on from NZ_JBTLMO010000003.1 coordinate 297,008, forward strand.
CCCGGTGACGACCGTCGGCTCGCACGACACCGCCTCCGCGGTGGCCGCCGTCCCCGCCGTCGGCGAGCGCTTCGCCTACATCTGCACCGGCACCTGGTCCCTGGCCGGCCTGGAACTGGACGCGCCGGTCCTCACCGAGGCGAGTCGCGCGGCCAACTTCACCAACGAACTGGGCCTTGACGACACGGTCCGTTATCTGCGGAACATCATGGGTCTGTGGCTGCTCCAGGAGTGCGTACGCGCATGGGGGCACCCCGATCTGGAGGAGCTGCTGCGGGCCGCCGCCGAGGTCGCGCCGCTGCGGTCCGTGGTGGACGCGGGCGACGCCGCCTTCCTGGCCCCCGACCGGATGCCGGCCCGGATCGCCGACGCCTGCCGCAGGGCGGGGCAGCCCGTGCCCGAGTCCCGCGCCGAGATCACCCGCTGCATCCTCGACTCCCTCGCACTCGCCCACCGCAGGGCGATCCGCGAGGCCGAGTCCCTCGCCGACCACCCGGTCGACGTCGTGCACATCGTCGGCGGCGGCACCCGAAACGCCCTGCTCTGCCAACTGACCGCGGACGCCTGCGGTCTGCCGGTGGTGGCGGGCCCGGCGGAGGCGGCGGCGCTGGGCAACGTCCTCGTGCAGGCCCGGGCCCACGGCCTCGTCGGCGACCGTACGTCGATGCGGCGACTCCTCGCCCGTACGCAGCCCTTGCGGCGGTACGAGCCCCAGGGCGACGCTGCGGCATGGCGCGCGGCCGAGGACCGCCTCACCCGTCCGTGAGCGGGGACTCCCGTGTCACCTGCCCGCCGCGTACTCTGCACCCATCCGATGACCGATCCCAAGGAGCCGCGATGCGTGTCGCCCTGTTCCTGACCTGTGTCAACGACACGCTCTATCCGGACACCGGCCGCGCCGTGGTGAAACTGCTGACCAGGCTGGGCGTCGAGGTCGACTTCCCGATGGCCCAGACATGTTGCGGGCAGGCGCACTACAACACCGGGTACCGGCACGAGGCCGAGCCGCTGGCCCGGCATTTCTCCGATGTCTTCGGTGAGTACGAGGCGATCGTGACGCCTTCCGGGTCGTGCGGCGCGATGGTGCGGGAGCTGTATCCGCGGATGGGTGAGCGGGCACGGTCGGACGGCCGCGGGGACACCCTCGCGGCCACGCTCGCCCCGGTCGTGCCGAAGACGTACGAGCTCACCGAGTTCCTGGTGGATGTGCTCGGCGTGACGGACGTGGGCGCGTACTACCCGCGCACGGTGACGTACCACCCCACCTGTCACGGCCTGCGCAGCCTGGGTCTCGGTGACCGGCCGCGCCGGCTGCTCCAGGCCGTCAAGGGACTTGAGCTGCGCGAGTTGCCCGGCGCGGACGAGTGCTGCGGCTTCGGCGGTACCTTCGCCGTCAAGAACCCCGATGTCTCGGCGGCGATGGGCGCCGACAAGGTGCGCAACGCCGAGTCGACGGGCGCCGACGTGCTGTGCGCCGCCGACAACTCCTGTCTCATGCACATCGGCGGCACGATGGCCCGGCTGGAGACGGACATGCGGCCGGTGCACATCGCGGAGATCCTGGCGAGCACGGAAGAGGAGCCGAGCGCATGAGCAGCGGGACCTTCGTCGGCATGCCGGCCTTCCCGAAGGCCGCCCACGAGGCGGTCAACAACCCGACCCTGCGCGGCAATCTGCGCCACGCGACCCACACGATCCGCGCCAAGCGCGCCACCGCGGTCGCCGAACTCGACGACTGGGCCGCCCTGCGCACGGCGGGCAAACAGATCAAGGACCACACGCTCCGTCATCTCGACCGCTACCTCGTGCAGTTGGAGGAGTCGGTCACGGCGGCCGGGGGCGTCGTGCACTGGGCGGCCGACGCCGACGAGGCGAACCGGATCGTCACGGAGCTGGTGAAGATGACCGGCGAGACGGAGGTCGTCAAGGTCAAGTCCATGGCCACGCAGGAGATCGGACTCAATGAAGCCCTCGAGGCGGAGGGCATCCACGCCTACGAGACCGATCTCGCCGAACTCATCGTGCAGTTGGGCAAGGACCGCCCCTCGCACATCCTCGTCCCCGCCATCCACCGCAACCGGGGCGAGATCCGTGACATCTTCGCGCGCGAGATGAGCGAGTGGGGCCGCCCGGCCCCCGAGGGCCTCACCGACACACCCGCCGAACTGGCCGAAGCGGCCCGGCTGCACCTGCGCGAGAAGTTCCTGCGCGCCAAGGTCGGTATCTCCGGGGCCAATTTCATGGTCGCCGAGACCGGCACGCTGATGGTGGTGGAGTCCGAGGGCAACGGCCGGATGTGCCTGACCCTCCCCGAGACGCTGATCTCGGTCGTCGGCATCGAGAAGATCGTGCCGACCTGGCGGGACCTGGAGGTCTTCCTGCAGACCCTCCCCCGCTCCTCGACGGCCGAGCGGATGAACCCGTACACCTCCATGTGGACGGGAACCACGGACGAGGACGGCCCTCAGACCTTCCACCTGGTCCTCATCGACAACGGCCGCACCGACACGCTCGCCGACGAGGTCGGCCGCCAGGCCCTGCGCTGCATCCGCTGCTCGGCATGTCTCAACGTCTGCCCGGTGTACGAGCGGGCGGGCGGCCATGCGTACGGCTCGGTCTACCCCGGCCCGATCGGCGCCATCCTCAGCCCCCAGCTCCGGGGCACCGGGAGCGAGATCGACGCCTCGCTCCCCTACGCCTCCTCGCTCTGCGGCGCCTGCTACGAGGTCTGCCCGGTCGCCATCGACATCCCGGAAGTCCTGGTTCACCTGCGGGAGCGGGTCGCCGAGGGCGGCCAGGTGACGCGACAGGGCAACAAGGTCGTACTCAAGCCCGCGAAGGGGCACGCGGCCGAGCGAGCGGCGATGCGGGTCGCTCGGTGGGCGTTCAGCCACCCCGGCGCGCTACGCACCGGCCAGCGGCTCGCGTCCCGGACGCGCCGCTTCCATCCGCGGACGATGCCCGGGCCGGGCAAGGCGTGGAGCGAGACCCGTGATCTGCCGACGGTGCCCGCGGAGCCGTTCCGCGACTGGTGGCAGCGTACGCAGGGCGGAAAGGACCTCACCAAGTGAGCAGCAGGGAACTGATCCTGGGCCGGGTGCGACGCGCGCTCGCCGATGTGCCACGCGACGACGACACGCCGTACGAGCAGGCCGTTCAGCGGAGTTATCTGCGCGAACACGGTGCGCGGAGTGTCGAGGAGACGGTGGATCTGCTCGCCGAGAACCTGGCGGACTACCGAGCGCTCGTGCACCGCTGCGACGCGGCCGAACTGGCGGCGACGATCGCCGGGCTGCTGGCTGCGCACGGCTCCACGTCGGTGGTCCTACCGCCGGGTCTCGACGAGGCATGGCCGGCTGCGGCCGGCGACGTGACGCGCGTGCCGGACCGGTTCGACAGCACCTCGCACGAACTGGACCGGGTCGACAGCGTCGTCACCGCCTGCGCCCTGGCGATCGCCGAGACCGGCACCCTCGTGCTGGACGGCGGCCCCGATCAGGGCCGCCGTCGCATCACCCTGGTCCCGGATCACCACATCTGTGTCGTACGCGTCCCCGACCAGGTCGTCGCCTCTGTGCCCCAGGCCCTGGAGCGCCTCGACCCGACCCGCCCGCTGACCTGGATCTCCGGTCCTTCGGCGACCAGCGACATCGAGCTGGACCGGGTCGAGGGGGTGCACGGCCCGCGCACCCTGGAGGTGGTGCTGGTGAGCGGTCAGCCGAGCGCCGAGGTCACCTCGTAGGCACCCGACGGAAGCCGGTAGGAGGCGGTGCCGCTCTCGGAGACGAGGAAGTCGACGCCGGGTACCCGGGACGGGGGTGTCCGGCCGGCGCGGACGGTGGCGGGATCGGTGGTCGGCAGGCGCAGGGTCGCGCCGCTGTTGGCGGGGACCACGGCCCGGTAGGTCAGCTCCCGGCCCTTCACCGTCCACTCACGATCTCGCCGTAGGGAGAGACATGTCACCTTCTCGGCAGTGAACGGCCGAGCTTGTACGGCTCGGCGTTGTTCACACCTTGTCGCGCTCCCGACTGTCCGCTACGACGGGACGGTCACGGGTCGCATCTCCCGCCTTCCGGCTACACCGGTGGCGGGACGGGCATGGTGACGAATACCCACGCCGAGCGTGCGCGGTCGCGCACGTTGACCCCGGCGACGACGTCGGCGGGCCCGGCGAGGCCGCACCGACGACAACAGAAACGGTCCCGGGTGGGCCGGTTGGCCCGCCCGGTATGGCCGCAGCGCGGGCAGCGCTGCGAGGTGTAGGCCGGATCCACTTCCAGGAACGGCACCCCGGCCCGGCGGGCCTTGTAGGCAAGGTGCTGTCCGAGCTGGTGGAACGGCCAGGAGGAGAGCGTGCCCCGCTGGTCGCGGCGTAGCCGTACCCGCTCGCGGATCCCGTCGAGCTGCTCGACGGCGATCCCGCGACCGGTGCTCCCCCAAGCTCTCAACTGCGTTCGAGCAGGGGGTACCCCCACCGCGACGGACACGATCTCCTTGGAGATCACATGGTTCACGTGGGCGGCATGGCGCTGTTCCCTGCGCTTGCGGCGGGAAAGTCGCCGCCGGGCGGAACGGGTCTTCTTCTTCTGCAGTTCGCCGCGTTTGCGGGCCTGCCACCTGCGGGAACCACTTCCCGCCCCGCTGGATGAGGTCGCTCTCGCCGCGCCGGTACTGGACCAGGGTCTTGAGCTGGTCGGGGTGGCCGGTGTAGCGGATCCCCTTCATCCGCCCGTCCACGGTCCACAGGGAGACGGTGCGCGCGTCGTGCGGCCATGACAGGCAGCGGTCGTCGAACGGCTGGGCCGCCTCCGGCCGGAAGACGATCGGCGTACTGACCGCCTTGCGACACCGCCGGGAGGTCGAGGGCCCCAGATTCCCGGCGCGCAGGTTGGCCTGCAGGGTGGCGTAGGCGTCGACCACGACCACCGCACACATGGCCGCCCCATGCCCGGACATCACCCACGCCGGTGACCTGCAGGACGGTTGTTCGTATTTCCTGGCTCCGCCAGGCAGCCGTGCGGGCGCTCCGCGCCCGACGACGAGTACAGCTTGAACGCCGGGGCATCCTCGCCAGAATGAAACAAACAGAACCACCCACACCTCTGCGAGCAGCGACGCCTCGCTCGTTTTTGAAACATTTCAAAATCGGATGCCTTCGTTCAGCGGTGAGCGGTACCAGGCTGATGAGCGGGGCGTGACCGCCACGGTTAGCGTGAGGGAATGATCCGGTTCGAGCAGGTCACCAAGCGCTACCCGGACGGCACGACGGCCGTGGACGGCCTCTCCTTCGAGGTCGCCGAGGGCGAACTCGTCACGCTCGTCGGCCCGTCGGGCTGCGGCAAGACGACGACCATGATGATGGTGAACCGGCTGATCGAGCCGACGTCGGGCCGGATCCTCGTGAACGGCGAGGACGTCGCCACGGTCGATCCGGTGCGGCTGCGGCGGCGGATCGGTTACGTCATCCAGCAGGTGGGGTTGTTCCCGCACCGGACGATCCTCGACAACACGGCGACCGTGCCCTCGCTCGTCGGCTGGAAGAAGACGAAGGCCCGGGCACGCGCCGCCGAACTGCTCGATCTGGTGGGCCTGGACCCGAAGACGTACGGATCGCGCTATCCGGACCAGCTCTCGGGCGGTCAGCGGCAGCGGGTCGGCGTGGCGCGGGCGCTGGCCGCCGACCCGCCCGTACTGCTCATGGACGAGCCCTTCGGAGCGGTGGACCCGGTGGTCCGGGAGCAGTTGCAGGACGAGTTCCTGCGGATGCAGGAGGCCGTGCGCAAGACGGTGCTGCTGGTCACGCATGACATCGAGGAGGCGGTGCGGCTCGGCGACCGCATCGCGGTGTACGGGCAGGGGCGCATCGAGCAGTTCGACACACCGGGGGCGGTGCTGGGTACCCCGGCCACGCCGTACGTCGCCGAGTTCGTGGGCGCCGACCGTGGGCTGAAGCGGCTGTCGGTCACCGAGATCCAGCCCGACGACCTGGAGCAGCCGCCCATCGCCCGCTTGGAGGAGCCGGCCGAGCGGGCCGCCGCCCGGCTGCACGCGGAGGGCGCGCGCTGGGCCGTCGTCCTGGACGCCGAGGGCGATCTGCACGGCTGGGTCGGGGTCGGCGCACTGGAGGCGGGCGGCTCCGTCGGTGAACTGGTCCACCGGATGAACTCCTGGGTTCCGGTGGGCGCCCCGTTGAAACAGGCCTTCGGCGTGATGCTCCAGCACGACGCGGGCTGGGTCGCGGTGCTGGACGGCGCGCGCTTCCTCGGCGTGCTGACTCCGGCGAAGCTGCACGAGGCGCTGCGCCGCTCGGTGGACGCGGACGCGCTGGGCGTGCCGCGGGGGCAGGTGTCGTTCGACTCGGTGGCCGATGCGTAGGCGCTCCGCCGGGTTGGGGGGCAGGGCGGGTCGCTGGAACACTGCGGGCTGTTTGTGGCTGGGCGCGCCCGCGCGGCGGAGCCGCACATGTCGCAGCCCCGCGCCCCTTACGCGGCGCCGTCAGGTGGTCGGCGTTCGCCCGGAGATGCGTACCTCGGGGTCGAGGCACCAGGCGAGGACCGACGGCCAGGAGCCATAGCCCGCGTCCAGGTCCAGGTGGGCGCCGCCGGGGACGATGTCGGTGTCGAGGCCGAGCGGTACGCCGTACTCCTTGGCCGCGCCGGCCGGGCAGTACGGGTCGTCGTCCGTGGCCACCAGCCTGGTCACGCCCGCCGCGGCTCGTAGCTGCGCCGCGGTGGCGCCGGGCCGGCCGAAACCGGCGATGTCCTCATAACCGGCGATGACCTGCTCGGACGGCGGTGTGACCAGCAGGACCCGGTCGGCCCGTGCCGTGCCGCGGGCCACGGCGTGCAGCCACAGCGGGACGGCGAGGCTGTGGCAGACGACCACCCGCTCGGGCTGCGGTGCGTCGAGGTGGGCGCGGAGTCGGTCGAGCCAGATGTCCAGCCGCGGGTGGTCGGGGTCCGGGAGCTGTGGGTAGGTCACGGCGTGGCCGCGCGCGGTCAGTTCGTCCGCGAGCCAGTGCTGCCAGTGGCCTTGCGGCCGGTGGTTCTGCCAGCCGTGCAGGATCAGGAAGGAAGGCGAGTGCGAGGTCATGACAGTGATCTTCGGTCCTGCAGACCCTCACGGTCCAGTTAGTGTTTTTTCATGGAACCGGTAAGCGGCACCTTCAGTATTGATCTGCGCCGTCTCGGTGCCCTGCGCGAGCTGGACCGCCGGGGCAGCCTGGCGAAGACAGCCGAGGCCATGCATCTGACGCCCTCCGCGGTGTCACAGCAACTGGCCGCGCTCTCGCGGGAACTGGGGGTACCGCTGGTCGAGCGGCAGGGACGAGGGGTCCGGCTCACCGGGCAGGCGCGGGTCGTGCTCCAGCACGCGGATGTGATCGCCGCCCAGCTGGAGCGGGCCCGCGCCGATCTCGCGGCCTGGGGTCTCGGGGAGCGCGGCGCCGTGACCATCGGGGCCTTCTCCAGCGCGATTTCCGGGCTGCTGCCCGCCGCGCTGGTGGAGCTGGCCGAGCAGCGTCCCGACATCGGGATCACGGTGGTGGAGGCCGAGCCGCCGGACCTGTTCACCCGGCTCGACGCGGGTGAGATCGATGTGGCGGTGGCCGTGGACTTCGCCGCGGCGCCGCCGTTCACGGACCGGCGCTACGCGCGGACCGATCTGCTCGTCGACGTCCTCGACATCGCGCTGCCCGCCGGCCACCGCCTCGCCGCTCTGGACCGGATCCCGTTGCGGGAGCTGGCCGCCGATCCCTGGATCGTCGGGGACGCGCGCAGCTGCTGCGGTGCGGTGACACGATCCGTCTGCGCGGCCGGCGGCTTCACCCCGGAGATACGGCACGCGGTCAACGACTGGCAGTCGCTCGCCGCACTCGTCGAGGCAGGGGCGGGCGTGGCGCTCGTACCCCGTCTGGTGCAGCCGTTGCACCGCCCCGGCCTGGTCCTGCGCGCCCCCGAAGGACCGCCGCCCACTCGTCATGTCTTCGCGGCGGTCCGGGCGGGCGCGGAGAGCGACCCGGTGCTGACCGCCGTACGGGAACGGCTGACGGCGGCGGGCCGGCGAGCACAGTGCCGCGGACCTGTCACTTCAGCAGCCCCTTCTCCTGGAGATACGTCCGCGCCACGTCCTCGGGCAGCCGCCGCCAGCTGTCCACCTGCTGGTTCATCGACGCCAGGTCCGTGGTCGTGAGTACGTCGTTGAGCTTGCCGAGCGCCTTGGTGACGCCCTCGCCGCCGGCGCGCGAGCGGTTGACGACGGGCACGATGTAGTCGGCATTCTGCAGGTGCTTGTCGTCGGCGAGCAGCACAAGCCCGAACTCGTCCAGGGTCGCGTCCGTCGTCGTGGTCAGCACCATCTGGTCCTGACCGCTCTGCACGGCCCGCTTCGCCTGTGTGGTGCCGACGCCCTTCGGGTCGACGGCGGTGATGTCGATGCCGTACGTCTTCTTCAATCCCGGTTCGCAGTAGGGCCGTTGGACGCATTCGTCGCCCGCCGCGAGCCGCACCCCCAGGCCGGACCGGCCGAGGTCGCTGAGCGTCTTGAGGTGATGCTCACGGGCGTACGCCTCGGTCACGGCGAAGGCATTCTGGTCGACGGCCCTGCCGGGGTCGAGCACCGTGAGGCCGCGGGGCGTGGCCAGCTTGTGCAGAGCGGCCATCGTGGCGTCCAGGTCGGGCGAGCCGACGGGCGCTGCGTCGACGCCGTTGGTCTTGACGTTCAACCAGTCGGCGAAGGTAGCCGCGTACTCCGCGACGACATCGATCTGACCCGATTCCAGGGCGGGTTCGTAGAGTTCGCGGTTGGCGACGGTCAGCATGGACGTCCGGTATCCGGCCTGGTCCAGCAGCAGCGCGTACATCTGGGCCAGCAGGTCGCTCTCGGTGAATCCGGCCGAGCCGATGGTCAGCTGCCTGCTGTCGCCGGGCGGTGCGGTGACCGCTCCGCGGTTCTCCAGGGACGGGCCGGTGGTGCAGCCGGTGAGCAGAAGCACAGCGACACCGGCGACGACGGCCTGTCGCCTCATCGCGAGAGCCCGCTCCAGCGCGGCGCCAGCCGTTCGGCGACCTCGAAGATCCCCTCGACGATCAGCGCGAACACGGCGACCAGGACTGCACCGGCGACGACCTGCGGGGTGCTCGCCAGATTGAAGCCCGCGGTGATGATCCGGCCGAGCCCGCCACCGCCCGCGAGCGCGGCGATGGTGGCGGTCGCGACGAGCTGCACGGCGGCGATCCGTACTCCGTTCATGACCATGGGGAGCGAAAGGGGCAGTTCCACGTGAAACAACATCTGTCGCCCGGTCATCCCCATCCCGCGCGCCGCCCGCACCACGCTGCGGTCGACCTCGCGCATCCCGACGTACGCGTTGGTGAGCAGCGGTGGCACGGCGAACAGCACAAGCGCGACGACCGTGGGGCCTTCGGCGAACTTGCCGAGCGGGGTGAGGAGCAGCAGGACGAGGACGGCGAAGGTGGGGACGGCGCGTCCGATGTTGGAAATGTTGACCGCGAGCGCGCCGCCCTTGCCGAGGTGGCCGAGGACGAGGGCGATCGGCAGCGCGATCAGACAACTGACGATCAGGCAGACGACAGTCAGCACGACATGCTGGGCGAGGCGGTGCCAGATGCCGTCGTCGCCCGACCAGTGCGCCGGGTCGGTGAGCCAGTCCCACGCGTCGGTGACCGTCTTCATACGGGGCCGTTCATGAGCGGGCCGCTCTGGCCCACGGGGTGATCAGCCACTGCACACCGAGCAGCAGCAGATCCGCGGCCACGGCGATGATCACGCACAGCACGGACGCGGTGAGGACCTGGGCCTTGAAGTAGGTGTTCATGCCCGCATAGATGAGGTTGCCGAGTCCCCCGAAACCGACGATCGCGCCGACCGTCACCAGCGAGATGGCCGAGACGGTGGCGATGCGCAGGCCGGCCATGGCGGCGGGCAGGGCGAGCGGGAGCTCGACGGCGAGGAGGAGCCGGACGGGCCCGTAGCCCATGCCGCGCGCGGCCTGTCGGGCCTCCTCGGGGACGGCGCGCAGGCCCGCGAGGACGTTGCGCACGAGGAGGGTCAGCGAGTAGAGGACGAGTCCCGCGACGACGAGGGCGGCCGAGAGCCCGTACACAGGCAGCAGCAGCGAGAACATCGCCAGGGACGGGATGGTGTAGAGGATCGTGGTCACCGCCAGCACGGGCCCCGCGGACCAGCCCCAGCGGCGGGCGAGGACGGCCAGCGGGACGGCCACGACCAGGCCGATGAGCACCGCGATCGAGGTCAGCTGGAGGTGCTGGGTCACGGCGTCGACGAGGATCTGTCGGCGGGTGCTCAGATACTCACCGCAGATCCACTCGTTGCGCGCGAGGCAGTCGTCCGGGGGCGCGGTCACCTGTCCATTGCATCGGGGGCGGACGGGTGTCGGCGCGTTCTGGTGGCCCGTACGGGGTGTCGCGTCGCCGCACTGGCAACCGCCCGGACCATTGGCGACGACGGAACGGGAAGGACGACGGTGTACTGCCGGCGGCCAGGATCCCGACCCCGGAGGGGACGATGACTTCAGATGTCCGTTCGGGAGACGGCGAGCCGAGCGGCGTCCCGGACGAATCGACCGCACCTGCCGACGCGACGAACCAGATTGTCGAACTGCGCGAAGAGGTCGACCAGTTGAAGCAAGCCGTCACCTCGCACGCCACCGTGGACCAGGCAATCGGCATGATGGTCGCGCTCGGCCGGGTGACGCCCGACCAGGGATGGGCCGTACTCCGCGAAGTTTCGCAGCACGCCAACATCAAACTGCGCACTATCGCGGAAATGATTCTGGTCTGGGGGCGGAAAGGAGGTCTTCCGCCCGATGTTCGCGCGGTCCTGGAAGACACCCTCGACAAATACGGGCGCACATAAATACCCGGCGGCCCACCCACGCCATAGCCGCGGCTTTGGTTTGGATCGAAGCCATCCTGGTAGTCCAGAAAGAGGCGGCACGCTGGCCAACCGCTCCCGGGAGGGTTCGGCAGTGAGCTCGCCCCCGGCAGCCCGGACGAGGCGACTCGCCGGGCGGCTGGGAATGTCGACCGCCGATCGGGCCCTACGCCGCGTCGGCGAGCACCTGCTCACGCACCGTGGCGCAGCACGAGCTGAGCAGGCGGGAGACGTGCATCTGGGAGATGCCGAGCTGCTCCGCGATGTGGCTCTGCGTCATGCCCTGGAAGTAGCGCAGGTAGAGGATCGTCCGCTCGCGTTCGGGGAGCGCACGCAGGGCCGGTCTCACCGCCTCGCGGTCGACGACCAGGTCGAATCGGGTGTCCGCCGCGCCCAGGATGTCGGCCAGTGCGCAGCTGTCGTCTTTGCCGGGCAGCTCGGCGTCCAGCGAGAGGGCGGCGAAGCTGTCCAGGGCCTCGAGGCCGGTGCGTACGTCGTCCTCGCTCAGGTGTGCGTATGCGGCGATCTCGGTGACGGTGGGTCGTCGGCCCTGCGTCGTCTGCGACAGCTCCTTGAGTGCGGAGCGCACCCTGTTGCGCACCTCCTGGACGCTGCGCGGGACGTGCAGGATCCACATGTGGTCGCGGAAGTGGCGCTTGATCTCGCCGTTGATGGTCGGGATGGCGTAACTCTCGAAGGCATTGCCGCGCTCGGGGTCGTACCGGTCTACGGCCTTCACCAGGCCCAGTGCCGCCACCTGGGTGAGGTCTTCGACGGACTCGCCCTTGCCGCGATACCGGCCGGCCATGCGTTCCGCCATGGGCAGCCACGCCCGGACCAGTTCGTCACGCAGCGCCTGTCGCTCGGGGCCGTCGGGCAGGCCGACGAGTCGCGCGAATTCGGTGGCGGTGTCGGGGGCGTCGTCATGCGGGTGTCGCTTCGCTTGGACCGTGGTGCGCATGGTGCTCACAACTCCCTCAGGGGTTGCCGACTGGACAGTCCCCATGGGAGGGCGCACACACAAAACGGTCGGGACACACCCGCGATCCGGCGAACCAGCTCCCACGGACGTGCCTGCTGTCCGAAGCACTGGACAAACGATTCCCGTTTGTCGTGCAGCCAAAACAATCGTCTATCCGATGTGACGCAGGGCAATGAGCCGAACCTGGAGCGTAATGATTCGGCCTCGCAATCCACCTCCACCGAATTCACCGTATAAACGAGCGATTCCGGGAACTCGTCCCGCAGGAGGTTGCGGTCATGATCCCCATTCTGCTGGTACTGCTTCTGGCCCCGATTCTCTTCGGAGCCGGTTTCGCGGTGAAGATCCTCTGGTGGTTCGCTGTCATCGTGCTCGTGCTCTGGCTGCTCGGCTTCCTGCAGCGCGGCACCACGGGCAGCGGGTCCAGGTCGCGCTGGTACAGATGGTGATCGCCCGTCAGAACTCGTGCACACGATGCAGGATTCACCTGGCTCCGCCGTCGGCGTCGACTGTGCGGCCCCACCGTGGAAATCTGATACTCAATGCAGAGAATGAAATTCTCAACGAACCCGCGGTCACAGACCGGCGGGACGCGTGCGTTGCAGTGTCGAAGGGAGCGTTGCACACGGTGAACGACTTCGAGGCGATGGACTTCTTCCGGGACGACGGGCTCGTCGCGGATCCGTACCCGTACTTCGAGGCCCTTCGCGGGAAGTGCCCCGTACAGCGCGAAACCCATCACGCCGTGATGATGGTGACGGGGTACGACGAGGCGGTCCAGGTGTTCAACGACACCGAGACCTTCTCGTCGTGCATCTCGGTGACCGGCCCCTTCCCCGGGTTCCCGGTCCCACTGGAGGGCGACGACGTCTCGGAGTTGATCGAGCTGCACCGGGACAAGCTCCCGATGAGCGACCAGCTTCCGACACTCGATCCGCCCGTGCACACGGATCACCGCGCGCTGCTCATGCGGCTGATCACACCGAGACGCCTCAAGGAGAACGAGGCGTTGATGTGGCAGCTCGCCGATCGCCAACTGGACGCGTTCCTCACCGGCGGCGAGGGCGAGTTCATCAGCGGGTTCGCGGCCCCCTTCACCCTGCGCGTCATCACCGACCTGCTCGGCGTGCCCGCGGAGGACCGCGAGGAGTTCGTCAGTGGGCTGGAGCACCGGCCTCAGTCCGACGCCGGCGTCGGGAGTACGGAGACGGAGCTGGCGCACGCTCCGCTGGAGTACCTGTACGCGCGCTTCTCGGCCGAATCCGGCGTCCGGGCGGTCTGCGGCGGGCCAAACACACACCCGTGAGGACTTCGAGTTGCGCGTCGGGGACGATGCCGTCCGCCCCGCCTTTCCCGCGGTTCCGTCGGGTCTCGGCCCCGACGGGCGGCCCGTCCAACAGCTCCACCCGAACCTGGTGGGCATCCGCCGGCGCAACCCCTGGCTCGTGCGCGCCCGGGCCCAGGTCCACACCCTGGGAAACGCCGCACCGGCCTACACCCTCGCCGACCCCGACCCCGACCCCGGCACCGCCGTCGCTGTCGCCCTTCGGTGCCGCTCCCGGCGCCCCCTGGACGCACACCGCGGGCGACGCCGCCGGTTCCGCGCCTTCCCGCCGTGCGGCCGTCCCGTCGCCTCGGCCCCGGAAATCCCGTCCTCCGCCCGGGCCGATCAGCTGTCGTAGTCGACGCTCAGCGTCTCCGAGACCGGGAACGACTGGCAGGTGAGGACGTAGCCCGCGTCGACCTCGGCGGGTTCGAGGGCGAAGTTGCGGCGCATGTCGGCCTCGCCGTCGGTGACCAGGGCGCGGCAGGTGCCGCAGACGCCTCCCTTGCAGGCGAAGGGCAGGTCGGGACGGTTCTTCTGGGCGCCGTCGAGGATCGTCCGCCGCTGCGACAGGGCGGAGGTCGTGGTGCGGCCGTCGAGGGTGATGGTGACCTGGCTGACCGGCCCCTCGGTCGCGACGTCCTCGTGGTGCAGCTCCCGTACGGGCTCGTCGTCGGCGTAGAACAGCTCCTGGTGGATGCGGTCGTCGGGGACGCCGAGCCCCGCCAGGACCCGCCGGGCGTCGCGGACCATGCCGTGCGGGCCGCACAGCCACCAATGGTCGGTGACCTTCACATCGACGAGCCCGTCGATGAGCGCCGACAGCCGGCCGACGTCGAGGCGGCCGGACAGCACCTCGGCCTCGCGGGGCTCGCGGGACAGCACGTGGGCGAGCTGGAAGCGGGCCGGATACAGGTCCTTCAGGTCCGCCAGTTCGTCGGCGAACATCACCGTGTCGGTGCGCCGGTTGCCGTAGAAGAGGGTGACGGTCGAACGGGAGTCCGCGGCGAGTACGGATTCGGCGATGGACAGCATGGGCGTGATGCCGGAGCCCGCCGCGATCAGCACATGATGGCCGGGGGTGGTGAGGTCGGGGGTGAAGGCGCCGGTGGGGGCCATCACCTCCACGGTCTCGCCGGGGCGCACGTCATGCACCAGCCAGGAGGAGAACAGGCCGCCGGGCACGACCCGCACACCGATGCGCGGCGCCGAACCGGCGGGAGAGCAGATGGAGTACGAGCGGCGCTCGTCACGGCCGTCGATCTCGCGCCGCAGGGTGAGCGACTGACCGGGCGCGAAGGCGAACTCCTCGGCCAGCGCCTCGGGGATGTCGAATGCGACCGCGGCCGCGTCCTCGCACAGCGGCTGCACGGCCGCGACCCGCAGGTAACGGAAGACCGGACGCCGGCGGACACGCGGACGTACCGCCGGGGCGGGGGCGGCCGGGACCGACAGGTCTTCCATCAGATCTCCTTGACGTACTCGAACGGCTCGCGGCAGGCGAGGCAGCGCCACAGCGCCTTGCAGGACGTGGCGGCGAAGCGGGAGGTCTCCTCCGTGTCCACCGAACCGCAGCGGGGGCAGGTCACGGCGGTACGCCGGGTGGTGGACAGCACGAGCGGCACCGGACCCGCTGCCCGGCGGGGTGCTGCCCCGGGCGGCGCGATGCCGTGTGCGGCCAGCTTGGCGCGGCCGGCCGGGGTGATCCAGTCGCTGGTCCAGGGCGGGTCGAGGACGGTACGGATCTCCACGCGCGCGTATCCGGCGCCGCGCAGCCGCGCGGCCACGTCGGCGCGCATCTCGGCCATGGCCGGGCAGCCCGAGTAGGTCGGCGTCAGACTCGCGACCACCGTGCCGTCCTCGGTCACCTCGATCTCGCGCAGGACTCCGAGGTCGGCCAGGGTCAGCATGGGCAGCTCGGGGTCCGGCACCTGCTCGGCGATGCGCCGGGCCCGCCGTGCGTCCGTGAGTGCGGTCGGCATGGTCACCACGCAGCCTCCGGATGGGCGCGGGCCACGCTCTGCAACTCGGCCAGCAGCGGGGCGAGATGCTCGGTGTGGTCGCCGTCGCGGCCGGCGCCGGGCAGCGGCCGCCACCCGGGCAGGGGCAGCCCGGCGGCCTCGGTGACCTGGCTCAGCACGGCGACGACCTCGTCCCGTACGTCGGATGCCGTGAACAACTCCCCTATGTACGGGGCGACTTGGCCCAGTGCCGTGCGCATCCGGCGGTGCGACTCGGCGGTGCCGTCACCCAGCCGCACCGCCCATTCGGCCGCGTACTGCCGGTGGTACGTCAGCTCCTTGACGCCCTTCGCGGCGATCGCGGCCAGGACGGGGTCCGGGGAGGCCGTCAGCCGCTCGAAGTGCGCCAGCCGCCAGCTGGACAGCACCAGGAGCCGCACGATCGAGAACGCGAAGTCGCCGCCCGGGAGTTCGGCCAGGCGTACGTTGCGGAAGTCGTCGGCGTCGCGGAAGTAGGCGTACGCGTCCTCACCACGTGCCGTGCCGTCGGCCTGCCCGGCTCGCGCGTACAACAGGCGGGCCTGGCCGAGCAGGTCGAGGCCGATGTTGGCGAGCGCCACCTCCTCCTCCAGCTCGGGGGCTCGGGTGCACCACTCGGCCAGTCGCTGGGCGGAGATCAGGGCGTCGTCGGCGAGGGCGACGCAGGTCGCGGCCAGGTCACCGGCGTCGATCCCCTCGGGGACGGCGGTGTCCACGCCGTGCAGCGGGTCCTCGAAGCCGGTGCCGAACGCCCAGCGGGCGTCACTGCCGTCGTCGTGCCCCTCGGCCAGGGACAGATAGACGTGGTCGTCGCTCATGCCCTGCTCCTCAGATGTGCGGGACGTCGTCGGGGATGTCGTAGAAGGTCGGGTGGCGGTAAACCTTGTCGGCACTCGGTGCGAAGAACGGGTCCTTCTCGTCGCGCGTGGACGCGGCGATGTGCTCCGAACGCACCACCCAGATGCTGACGCCTTCGTTGCGCCGCGTGTACAGGTCGCGGGCGTGGGTGAGCGCCATCGCGTCGTCGGCGGCGTGCAGCGAGCCCACGTGCACGTGGTTCAGGCCGCGCTTGCCCCGGACGAACACCTCGTACAGCGGCCAGGCGTCCCTTGCGCTCCCACTCATGCGGCCGTCTCCTTCCGAGCTCGCTCGCTCTGCTTGGCCGCGTGGGCGGTGGCCGCCTCACGCACCCAGGTGCCCTCCTCGTGGGCGGACCTGCGCCGTGCGATCCGCTGGGTGTTGCACGGACCGTCGCCCTTGATGACGCGCATCAACTCGTCCCAGTCCGGGGTACCGAAGTCATGGCGCCCGTGCTCCTCGTTCCACCGCAGCTCCGGGTCAGGCAGGGCGACGCCCAGCTTCTGGGCCTGCGGGACGGTCATGTCGACGAACCGCTGCCGCAGTTCGTCGTTCGAATGCCGCTTGATCTTCCAGGCCATGGACCGGGCCGAGTTGGGCGAGTTGTCGTCGGGCGGGCCGAACATCATCAGCGACGGCCACCACCACCGGTCCACCGCGTCCTGGACCATCGCACGCTGGGCGTCGGTGCCGCGCATCATCGTCAGCAGCAGCTCGTATCCCTGCCGCTGGTGGAAGGACTCCTCCTTGCACACGCGCACCATGGCACGCGCGTACGGCCCGTACGAACTGCGGCACAGCGGCACTTGGTTGCAGATCGCCGCCCCGTCGACGAACCAGCCGATCACGCCGACGTCCGCGAAGCTCAGGGTGGGGTAGTTGAAAATCGACGAGTACTTCTGACGGCCCTCGATCAGCCGCTCCGTCAGGTCCGCCCGGTCGGCACCCAGGGTCTCGGCCGCCGCGTACAGGTACAGCCCGTGCCCGGCCTCGTCCTGGACCTTCGCGAACAGGATGGCCTTGCGCCGCAGCGACGGCGCGCGGGTGATCCACTCGCCCTCCGGCTGCATGCCGATGATCTCCGAGTGCGCGTGCTGGGCGATCTGCCGGATGAGCGTCTTGCGGTAGCCGTCCGGCATCCAGTCCCGCGGCTCGATCCGCTGGTCCCTGGAGATCGTCGCGTCGAAGTGCTCCTGAAGCTGCTCCTCGGTCGCGGCGGAATGCGTCGTGGTCATCGATACCAGCTTCCCTACCGACCATTCGTTCGGTACCAGTGTGACGGGTTTCCCCGCACCGGGCAAGCCCCGCGGCTCGGTCGGCCTCGACGGCGACTTCCTCCAGGGCGCGGGCAAGGGCGCTCCGGTCAAGGGCGTCGACAACCTCCTCGACCGCCCTGAGCGCGACGAGTTCGACCTGGTCGCCGTCGGCCGGGCGCTGCTCCAGGACCCGAAGTGGGCCGAGAAGGTCCTCCCAGGACGCCTCGACCAGCTGGCGCCGTACGACGTGGCATCGCTCGAGACCCTGAGCTGACGCGACAGGAACCGGCCGTGACGTGCTTGCTTGCCTGCTTGCGGCCGGTTCTGTTCGCTGGGGGTAGACCCGCTCCCGGCGGGGCTGGGTCACTTGTCGATCGGGAGGAAGTCCTCCAGGAAGAGGCCGACGCGTCCGGTGCGGGTGCTACACCCGCCTCGCCTCACGCCAGGCGGTCGGCTCCCTCGTCGTCGAGCTGTGACACATCGTCCCGTCGCTCCCCGGACTTTTTAAGGTACTCAGGCGCACAGCTCGAAACGCAGAGAGCCGGTAGGCATGCCACCAGCCGCTGATTGGCTCTCGCCCCGGAGCGGCACGCCATGAAGACTGCAGATCTGATGCCGACTTGAAGGAGTTGTGATGCAGGTAGCCGTAGTCACCTTCGACGGGTTCAACGAGCTCGACAGCTTCATCGCTTGCGCGATGATCAACCGGTGCCGTAAGGACGGCCTGGAAGCCTTCATCACGACGCCGACGCCGGTGGTCACGTCGATGAACGGCGTCGAGGTGACCGGGCAGCGCCCGATGGAGTTCATGACCGAAGCCGACGTCGTGCTCATCGGTAGCGGGGTGAAGACGCGAGATGTGGTCGCCGACGACCGGCTGATCTCCAGGCTGCTGCTCGACCCTTCGCGACAGCTGATCGGTGCGCAGTGTTCCGGCGCGCTGGTGCTCGCCCGGCTCGGGTTGCTGGACGGCATGCCGGCTTGCACGGACATGAAGAGCCGGCCCTTTGTCGAAGCCTGCGACGTCACTGTGCTGGACGCGCCGTTCCACGCCGAGGGGAACATCGCTACGGCGGGCGGTTGCCTGGCGTCCCAGTATCTCGCCACGTGGGTGATGACCCGAATGCTCGGGGAGGACGCCGCGCGCGACGTCATCGACTACGTGGCTCCGGTCGGCGAAAACCAGGAGACTGTCGAGCGCGCCATGCGTGCCGTCCACGCGGGCGAGGTTGCGCTCCGCTGACGCGCCGCAGGAAGGCGCACTGCGGAAGCATCGGGGTCGTGAGCGGGTACATACGGCTGGTGCCTGACCGAACCATGATCTGGTCATCGGTGATCGGGTAGCCGCGACACTCGTCGTGCTGCGCTTCCAGCTGCCGCATCAGGCGCCGGCCGAGACGTACGGCATGAGCCGGTTCACGATCGGCCCGGCCGTGGCCGGGGCAGCCGGGAGGAGTACAACAGCCGCGGGTCGGCGTGTACCAGTGCCGCACGTTCCTCGGCGCTCAGTTGCGCATCCCGGTCCCAGTACGCGCTTTCCAGCGGCCAGCCGAACGCGACCCCGCCGCACGTCGCCGGACGGGACCCCCGCCGTTTGCGGCTGGTGACAGCGTTCTTACCGGCACGTCGGCCGTGAGTTCAGCGTGACTGAGGCGCTTTCACTGGGAACCCACGGCGTCTTCGGCATGCAGGCTCGAAAGTGCGGTGGGTTCGTCGCCTTTGAATCGGCAGGATACTCATGGAGGGCAACCGGAGTACGTCGGAAACAGGCAGTAGGGCCCCGACGAGCCTGCGGATCTTCCCCTCCTCCACCACGTCCGAAGCCGGACGCGCCGACAGTAACTTCGGCACAGCCACTCGCCCCCGAGCAGCCCGAACTCCCCCATTACCTTCTTGGTGGCCCCGCAATGGGGCGCCCGGCCTCCGGAGTTGGCATGACTTTCTCCCCCTGTCGAACGCATGGCCCGGGGGGGGTGGTGTCACCGGCTCCGGAGGCATCGACAGACCGCTGATTAGGGGCATGACCACCGGCTTGTCCGCAGGTCGGGAGGCTCTTCGTAATGTGGATGTGGCGATCGGTGCCGTGGGATGGCCGGGCGGGACGACCAGAGGACGCACGTGATCGACGTCAGCGACATCGGCGCCTTCCTTGGCCTGGACGTCGGCAAGGGCGAACACCACGCCACCGCCGTCACCCCGGCCGGGAAGAAGGCATTCGACAAACGGCTGCCCAACAGTGAACCCAAACTCCGCGAGGTGTTCGGGAAACTGCAGGCCAAGCACGGAACCGTGCTCGTCGTGGTCGACCAGCCCGCCTCCATCGGCGCCCTGCCACTGGCGGTCGCCCGCGACATGGGCTGCCCCGTCGCCTATCTGCCGGGGCTGACAATGCGGCGCATCGCCGATCTCTATCCCGGCGAGGCCAAGACCGACGCCCGTGACGCCTTCATCATCGCGGATGCGGCCCGCGTCATGCCGCACACCCTCCGCTCGGTCGACCTCGAAGACGAGACCATCGCCGAGCTGGAGATGATCGTCGGCTTCGACGACGACCTGGCAGGCGAAGCCACCCGCATCAGCAACCGCCTGCGCGGACTGCTCACCCAGATCCACCCGTCGCTGGAACGGGTCCTGGGCCCCAGAGTGCAACACCCGGCCGTGCTCAAGCTGCTGGACCAGTTCGGTTCCCCGGCCCAGATCCGCAAGGCCGGACACCGCCGGCTGGTCAGCCTGATAGGGGTGTGACCGAGATACGCGTCAAAGGGGCAACCGGATGATCTTGAAGCTCTGAGAGGCCCCGCCCGTCACCCGTTCGGCTCAGTGTCGTTGGTGGTGATGTTGTTGTCTTCCGGGGCCCGGGGTGGGTTGTGACTTCGATCGAGCGGACCGCGTATCCGCGGTTCAAGCGACTGATCACCGCGCATGAGCTGCATCTGTTCTTCTCGCCGACTCGGGACGAGCTGGAGTGGGCGGCCGGTGGTACCGATGGTGATGAGCATCAGCTGGCGCTGCTGCTGATGTTGAAGTCGTACCAGCGCATGGGGTGTTTCCCGGTGCTGGAGGACGTTCCGGAGATGGTGGTGGACTTCGTGCGGCGGCAGGTGGAGCTGCCGGAGGGCACGCTGCCG
This sequence comes from Streptomyces sp. SD15, assembly GCF_054462255.1. Classification (NCBI taxonomy): domain Bacteria; kingdom Bacillati; phylum Actinomycetota; class Actinomycetes; order Kitasatosporales; family Streptomycetaceae; genus Streptomyces; species Streptomyces sp. SD15. Next base: position 317,470 of record NZ_JBTLMO010000003.1, read on the forward strand.
GTGTACCGGGCGGAGAGGACGGCCAAGCATCACCGGGGCCTGGTCCGCAAGCGGGTCGGCGTGAAGTACGACCAGGTCAAGGCCCGGGGGATCGCCAAGCAGTCGATCCGCAAGGAGGCCGCGGCGAAGAACCGCCCGGCGGACCTCATCAACATCGCGCTGGAGAAGGTCGTGGAGGCCGGGCTGGAGCTGCCCAGGTTCTCCACCTTCGACAAGATGGCCTCGAAGATCCGCACCGAGGTGAACGCCTCGATCCGCGCGGGCATCCACGACCGTATGAGTCCAGCCCAGCGGGCCGGGCTGCTGCGGCTGCTGGAAGAGCGCGACAGCGACGGCACAACACTGTTCAACCGGCTGAAGAAACCCGCGCCTTGCCCGACCTGGTCGCACTTCAAGAACCTGACCAAGCGTCTGGAGTGGGTGGACGACCTCGGCGACACCGGTGTGTGGATGGATGGTGTCGCCTCGGGGAAGATCACCGACTTTGCCGGGGAGGCGGACGCGGCGGATGCCTCGGAGCTGCGGGACTTCGTCCCCGTCAAGCGGATCGCGCTGGTGGCAGCCCTGACGCACAAGGCGCGGATGCGGGTGCGGGACGACCTCGCGACGATGTTCTGCAAGCGGGTGGCCACGAAGATCAAGAAGGCCAAGGCGGAGCTGGAGGAGATCCGGCTCGCCGAGCGGGAGATCGTCGAGGCCCTGATCGGGAACTACCGCACCGTGCTCAAGCACATCGACTCGGGCGGACCAGCCCACGAGGCGCTGGAGAAGGCCGCAGCCATGACCGCCGAGGCCCGCCAGGCCCTTCAGGGCCTGGACGAGGAGGCATCGGCCGACGAGGTCGCGCGGCGGCTGGAGGGCAGGGTCTCCCCGGCCGTGCTCGCCCTGGTGAAGGCCCAAGTGGTGCAGGCCGGCGGGCTTGGCGCGGTCACGCAGGCGATGGAGGGCTTCGGCGGGTTCGCCAAGCAGTACGAGCAGATCGAGAAGGTCTCTGCCCATCACGGCAACTTCTGGGAGGTGCTGCTGTACGGGCAGATCGGCCGGGACCGGGCGGTGATGTTCGACCTGGCCGACAAGCTGGAGTTCACCGCGACGTCCGAGGATCGGCGGGTGGTGGACGCGCTCGCGCACGCCCAGCGGCACCAGAGTGCCCGCGGCGAGTACATCACCGCCTTCGACAAGAAGGGCAAGGAGGTCGACATCTCCTTTGCCACCCAGAACTGGCGCAAGGCCGTGGTCGACAAGACCCGGACCGGGCAGTTCGTCCGCAAGCACTTCGAGGCGATGGTCTTCACCGCTCTCGCGGAGGAGTTGCGTACCGGCGATGTGGCCGTGGTCGGCTCGGAGGAGTACGCCGACTGGTCCGAGCAGCTGCTGGCCTGGGAGGCTGTCCAGGAGACGCTGGGGTCCTATCTGGTGGAGGTCGGCCTGTGCGAGGAGGGCGAGACCGCGGAGTTCGACGCGAAGTTCTTCCGCCGGCAGCTGGAGGACAAGCTGCGGAACGCCGCCGCGGCGGCGGACGCCGGGTACCCGGACAACGAGGGCCTGGTCATCGATCCGGAGACAGGCATCCCGTCGCTGAAGGCGCACCGGGCTGACGGTCAGCGGCCCTCGGCGAAGCGGCTGGAGCAGGAGATCAAGGCGAGGATGCCGGAGCGTTCCCTGATGGGGATCGTGGCCCGGACCGCGTACTGGGTGGAGTGGTGGCGCCGTTTCGGCCCGCCTTCCGGCAACGAACCCAAGCTCACCGACCCCTTGGGCCGCTACGTGATTGTCACGTTCGTCAAGGGCACCAACATGGGCCCGTATGAGGCCGCCCGCCACATCCCCGGCGTGAGCGGGCACGAGCTGTCGTACGTCGCCAACCGGCACTTCTCGATCGTGCTGCTGAACGAGGCGATCTCCGACCTGGTCAACGCGCATGCCCGGCTCGACATCTCGCAGGCGTGGGGCGACGGGACCGCCGTCGCGGCGGACGGCACCCACATGGACACCTATCTCGACAACCTGCTCTCCGAGACGAGCGTCCGGTACGGCAAGCCGGGCGGCATCGCCTACCACCACATCTCGGACACGTACATCGCGCTGTTCACGCACTTCATCCCGTGCGGCGTGTGGGAGGCCGTCTACATCATCGAGGGCCTGCTGAAGAACACCAGCGAGGTGAAGCCGACCACCGTGCACGCGGATACGCAGGGCCAGTCCTTCCCTGTCTTTGCGCTCGCCCACCTGCTGGGCTTCGACCTGATGCCCAGGATTCGGAATTGGAAGGAACTGACCTTCTACCGGCCGTCGAAGCAGACGGAGTACGTGCACATCGACGCCCTGTTCGGCGAGCCGAGCAAGCACGTCATCGACTTCGACCTGATCGAGTCCCAGTTCCGCCACCTGATGCGCGTGGCCGTCTCCGTACGGGAGGGGGCGATTTCCTCCTCCACGCTGCTCAAGCGCCTGCGGTCGGGGTCGCGGAAGAACGCCACTTACGCCGCCTTCCGTGAGGTCGGCCGCGTGATGCGCACCGTGCAACTGCTGCGCTACCTCTCCGATGCGCCGCTGCGGCGGCGGGTGACGGCGGCGACGAACAAGGTGGAGTCGTTCAACCGGTTCTCTCAGTGGATCGGGTTCGGCAACCGCGGGGTCATCGCGGACAACGACCCGGTCGAGCAGGAGAAGGCGATGAAGCTCAACGCCTTGCTCACGAACGCGGTGATCTTCCACAACGCCCTGGACATCGCCGAAATCGTCCGCCAACTCCTGGAGGAGGGATGGAAGATCGACCCCGAGGACCTGGCCCACATCTCGCCCTACCTGACCGAGCACATCAACCGGTTCGGCGAGTACAGCACCCACGAACTCGGCATCCAGCCCGACGCATACGACCCGACACTCGACGTCGACTTCACCCCGCTCCGCGACCAGGATCTGACCGCCACCAGCCTCGGCCAGGCCGCTTGATGCCGAGCGCGAACCGAGCGGCGAGACGACGAACACCCCACCCGGGCATTTGCAGTGCGCAGACACCCCATTCAGCGGGATGGAGTTGTCTGCTCTACGTCTGGGGAGCCCGCGCCACCGCCTGCCTGCCATCTGCGAGGGCGAGGGCGTACGGAACTTACGCCAAGGAGTGCATCGATTATCAGAGAAGTCTCACATTCCGGGTTCCCCTCACCGTAGCCTGAGAGTCACTTTCTGTAGCCGCCTCACTTCTCGCCGGGAGGTTCGGCATGACGACTGCAATTGTTCTGGGCGGTGGTGGCGCACGTGGGGACTTTGAGGTTGGCGCCTTGCGCTTTCTCTATGACCAGGGAGTCATGCCTGACGTACTGGTTGGCACGTCCGTGGGAGCGATCAATGCGGCGAAGTTGGCTGAAGGCGACCCTTCAGACGACCCCACTCGCGGCCTGAAAGGGCTTGAGTCGATCTGGCTCAGCCTGCGTACCGATACGGACATGTACGTCGAAGCAGCCTGGCTAAGCCGCATTGACCCTGAGCTGAGGGCGTACATCACCGGTTACAAGCTGGAACCGGGAATCACTCCCCCAACGACGTTCCCAGGGGCAGGCGACCTGACTCCCGCACTTGAACTATTCTCGAAGCTCGCCTTTCTCATGGGAGACGGGGCCAAGGTTCTGACGGCGTTGCAGGAGCTGATTGCAGCACGTTCGCTGTACGAGCTGACTCCCATCGCGGACAAGCTCAGGACCCAGCTCGACACGACCAAGATCAACGAGTGGGTTGACGCCGGAGGTCGGCTGCGATTGGCGACGGTGAGCCTGGAGGCAGGCGAGCTGCGGTTCGTGTCCGAATCAGGGCGCATTCTCGACCGATCTCAAACTCATGCCGTACCCCTGCCTCCCGCAATGCGACCGGAATGCTCCGCGTTGGCTTCCCAAATCTCATCCCTGGAGCAGGAGATCCGAACCCTTCACGCTGACCTGTCCGACTCCGTCGGCGCCAAGCCCTTCATCGTGAAGGAGCTGCGTCGACTCCTCAACGAGCTGAACGGGAAGAGGCGGGATCTGGCTGAGTGTCTAAGCAGCCAGCCGACCAATCCTCTTCCTCTAACTGTGAGCCTCCGCGAAGGGGTGTTGGCTTCCGCGACACTGCCCGGCATCTTCAAGGCGGTCAGGCTCGGTGACGAGATGTACGTCGACGGTGGCGTAAGGGAGATCATCCCAGTTCAGGCGGCTGTGCAGCTGGGAGCAGACCGCATCTACGCGATCGCATCGTCCAGGGAAGGTGTAGAGCCTGGCTCGTACGCCGCTGCTTCTGCCACTGACATCGCGTCCCGGTCCCTCCTGGACGTCGCGCTCGATGAGATCGCGCGCGACGACATGCTGCCGGATCTGGCACAGGCCCAACTGACAGTGATCCGGCCGACTCAAAACCTTCACGACCTGTACACCGTGGACCCTGGTCTGATCCGCATCAGCATGGCCTACGGCTACATGCGGGCTGCCGACGCCTGGCACGGATACGGCGCCGCGGACAAACGCTGGCAGCTCTCTGACCAGATCTCACTGCTACGACGCGAGATCTGGCACCTCGAATGTCTTCTCACCGGGCAGGTACCGCCCACCGAAAAATGGCGATCAGTACAAGCGCCGGACCTCTCACTCGCCCCAACTGTCGCTGAGCTGAAGAGCCGATTGCAAGTTTTGGTCAACGAACGCCAAGGTCTTGGCGGCGCGCTCCCGGCTGATGCGACGCAATGGGCATTGCAACCCGAAGACCACCGCGCTCCGATCCCTTGGGGTCCGGCGGCTCAGGGTGATGACATGCAGCCCGGGGAAACGCTCCGGGCGGGACAGTCGGTCAGTTCGCCGGACGGGGCCTTCACGTTCGTCTACCAGGGTGACGGCAATCTGGTGCTCTACCGCAACAGCGACGGTGCCGCAACCTGGGCCTCACTGAGGCGCCCCGAAGTTCTCGGACAGCGGTCCCCATAGGATCGAAGTCCAGAACGGCGGAGAGAGCACGTGGCACAG